>CAJTXX010000001.1 GCA_910584145.1 uncultured Eggerthellaceae bacterium
TGTCCGTGGCGCCCGTTGTAGTAGCGCGCGAAGGACGTGTTGAGGGAGCGCATCAACGACTCGAGGGCTTCGAGCGGGGCGCGAAGGAGCACGTGCACGTGATTCTCCATGAGGCACCACGCTAGCAGGTCGGCCCCTCCTTCCTCTCTGCTCGCGTACGCGAAAAGCCTATCGATGAAGAACTGCCGGTCCTCGTCGTCCTCGAAGAGCAGGCGACGTCCTGCGCCTCGAACGATAACATGGTAGATGTCGCTGGAGGATGCCTCGCGCTGGCTTCTCGTCATGGGTTCCCCTTCCGCTCGCTTCGCTTGCTGCTTTGACCATATGATGACATTATCCCCGTCCTGCGTCATCCGTCCTGCGTCATCCCTGCGTCATCCCTCGTCCTGCGTCATCCCTGTGTCATCCGGTCAGATCTTCGTCGGCCTTCGCCGTTACGTCGGTCCCGTGGGCGAAACAGCCTACGCTCTCCAGCTGGGGGATGGCGATGGGCGAATCCGGCGATATCCAGCAGATGATGCGCTCGCTAGCCGAAGGGATGTGCTCCCGCAAGAAATCTGGAAGTTTCATTGCGACCATCCACATAAAGCTGCCATCTTTGGAGTATTGTCATATATGGAGCACTTTCAGGAGGAAGCAATGGCACGAAGGCAAGGCGCGGAAGTGGAGCGCTGCAAAGCCGTATCCGCCATCCAGCGCATGATCGGCAGCAAGTGGAAGATAGAGATACTGTTCTACGTGGCGCTCAAGGACGTCCGCCACTTTGGGCAGCTGCGGCGCTGCATCGGCAACATCTCGGAATCCACCCTTTCCAAGCAGCTGAAGGAGCTGGTGGATGACGGCTTCCTCGAGCGCATCGACTATGGCGAGGTGCCGCCGCGTGTCGAGTACACGCTGACCCCTCAGGGGAGGATCTTCGTGCCCATCCTGCTTGCCATGAAGCAGTGGGGCGAGAAGGAGCTGGGTCTCTAGCTTCTGCGCTCATGGATCATTGCAAGGGTCGAGGAGATGAAGAAGCGGCTGGGAGCAGTCGAGAAGGGGGATGCGCTATGACGCCAACGCTGGAAACGGAGCGCCTCGTGTTGCGTCCCTGGCGAGACGAGGATGCCGAAGAGCTGTTCCGCTACGCGAGCGACCCGTGCATCGGCCCCATCGCCGGGTGGCCGCCTCATGAAAGTGTTGAGGACAGCCGCCGGATCATCCGCGACGTGCTCTCAGCACCGGAAACCTATGCCGTAGTGCCGAAGGAGACGGACCTGCCCGTGGGAAGCATCGGGCTGCTCTTCGGGGATGCGGCCAATGCGGAAGTGGCCGATGGCGAGGCCGAGATAGGCTATTGGATCGGCGCACCGTTTTGGGGGCGCGGCCTCATCCCTGAAGCCGTCCGCAAGCTCGCGCGCCACGCTTTCGAGGATCTGGGCCTGCGGGGGCTCTGGTGCGGCTACTACGATGGCAACCGCAACTCCGCACAGGTGCAGGAGAAGTGCGGCTTCGTGTTCCACCATACGAGAGAGAATGCGCCCTGCGCGCTCATGGGAGACGTGCGCACCGAGCACTTCACTTGCTTGTCGAAGGGGCGCTGGGAGATTTTGGGAGATGACGCAGGATGACGCAGGATGGATGACGCAGTGACGCAGGACGGGACGCAGTGACGCAGGGCGGGGATAACGTCATCATTTGCCCCGAGCGAGCCGCTTGCCCCATGTCTTGATGACGTTATCCTCGTCCTGCGTCAGCCCTCCTGCGTCAGCCCTCGTCCTGCGTCAGCCGATGACCTGCATGGCAACTCGTTTCGAAAACGATCATTGCACTTCAACCATGGTTTAAGTCAATAATGTAACTCGCAGATGCTCTTTCAACGATGGAGACGATGCCCATGGAAGAAAAGCGCTACACGATAGGCCAGGTGTCCGGCATGCTGGGGATGCCTTCGTCCACGGTCAGGTACTACGAGGCCAAGGGCCTGCTTCCCAACCTAGGCCGCACCGAGGGAGGCATTCGGATCTTCACCGATGGGGACCTTGATTGGATGAGGCTCATCGGACACTTGAAGATGTCGGGGATGACCATCGGCGAGATACGCGAGTTCGCGAGCCTTTATCAGCAAGGTGACGAGACCATCGACGAGAGGCGCGCCCTCGTGCACAAGAGGCGCGATGAGATCGCGCGCCAGCTGGAAGAGCTCAAAGAAACCCTCGACTTCATCACCTACAAATGCTGGTACTACGACACGGCGGCAGAAGCAGGAACCTGCGATGTTCCCCACAACATGAGCGAAGACGAGATGCCTGCAGAAATAGCGGCCATAAAACGGAAATGCCAGATCAGGTCACATTGATTGAGACGCCCAAGACAACTTATTAGATAGGAGAATGTCATGCCAAAAGTAGCTCAAACAGCAGGAAGAGAGCAGCTGGGAGACTTTGCCCCGATGTTCGCTGCGCTCAATGACGATGTGCTGTTCGGGGAGGTGTGGAGCGATGATGCGCTGACGCTCAAAATGCGCTCTGCTCTCACGATTACGACGCTGGTAGCGAAGGGGCTCGTCGATGCCTCGTTCGAATACCACATCCAAACGGCGAAGAGAAACGGCATCACGGCACCTGAGATGGCGGCCATGCTTACGCATGTCGCTTTCTATGTAGGGTGGCCTAACGCCTGGGCGGCGTTCCGCGTGGCTGTGAAGGTCTATGCGGACGACCCGCAGGGACTTAGCGAGCCCGAGGCCCACGGCGGCGTGTTCGGGCTGGGGCAACCAAACGACGCCTACGCACAGTACTTCACCGGGAAATCTTATTTGAATCCCCTGACCGATCCGGGCAAAACGCAATTCGTTGCCAACGTCACCTTCGAACCGGGTTGCCGCAACCATTGGCACATCCATCATGCCGATGAGGGCGGCGGGCAGATCCTGCTCGTGACTGACGGTTGCGGCTGGTATCAGGAATGGGGCAAGGAGGCGCAAGCGCTGAAGCCAGGTGATTGCGTCACCATCCCTGCAAACGTGAAGCACTGGCATGGTGCCGCCAAAGACAGCTGGATGAGCCATGTGGCATTCGAAGCATGCGGCATGAACATGAGCAATGAGTGGTGCGAGCCTGTGAGCGACGAGGACTACCTCAAGCTCTAGGTTGGCGCCCTAAACGCATTCCCCGATCGCGCTGCTTGCTATTGCTTGGAAGCATGTGCAAGTAGCGCGGTCGTATGAAGCCCGAGGGCTATCGGGCCCCTTCCATCCATGCGCTGACCTCCTGCTGAGAGGGATTGCTCGCGAAACGCCTGCCCTCGCCCCACTCGGCCTCTGGCGCGGCGGCATGAAGCTCGTCGATGCTTCTCGAGACAGGGCTTGAGCCCGACGTACAAAAGGGAATGATCCGCTTTCCTGCAGTATCGGCGCCTTCTAGGAACGCAAGGATGACGCGCGGTGCCTTGCCCCACCAGATGGGTACCCGAGATAGACCGTGTCGAAGCCCGCAATATCTGGGACAGGGCTCGCCAGAGCGGGACGCGCGCTTCCATTCTCCTGCTCGGAGTTCGCGCGACAATCGGAGTTGTAGTCGAGGTCTTGGGCGGTATAGGGCTCGGCGGCCTCGATGCGCATGAGCTCGCCATCTGCGGCCTGGGCGACCTTATCCGCCGCCGCCTCGGTGTTGCCGGTGCGGGAGAAGAACACGACGGCTGTTGCGCGATCGGAGGAAGCCGGCTCTTCTTGAGTTGCGGATGACGATCCGTGCTGTGCGTTGCTCGAGCTGCTCGCCTCTTCCTCCTGCGCCCGATGATCGTTCGAGCTGTTCGAGCTCGGCTCTGCTGCGCATCCGACGAGGCCCGCTGTTGCGAGTGCGCCTACGCCGATGCATCCCATCTTCAAAAGTCTCGCCTGCTAACCGACATGGATCTCCTCCTTCGTCTTGGGGCGTATCGTGCCCGCGATGGGCTTCTCGCCCGGACGGGCAAGCGGCCCTACCAGCTCGTGGGCCACGTAAGGTTCTTCCAAATAGTCCACCTCTTCCTTGGAAAGCTCGGTCTCTACCGCTGCCAACGCATCGTCCACGCGTGAGGGCTTCGAGAAGCCGAGCGTGGGGCTTTCCACGCCCTTGTTCAGATGCCATGCAATGGCTATCTGTGCCATGGGAACGCCATGCCGCTCTGCCAGTTTCGCGACACGCTCGATGATGGGGATATCAAGGGATTTCGCCCGATCGTATTTATCTGTCATGGTAAGGTCTGTCTTGCTGCGCAGCGAACCCGAATCCCATGCCTTGCGTGCAAGATGGCCTGAAGCGAGCGGGCTGTAAGGGGTGAGCGCCATGTCGAACTGGCGGCAGACCGGTATCATCTCGCGCTCATCCTCGCGATAGAGCAGATTGTAGTGGCATTGCATGTTCGTGAATTTCTCCCAGCTGTTCTGCTCTGCGACTACCTGCATGTTGTGGAGTTGGTAGGCGAACATCTCGCTTGCGCCGATGGCGCGCACCTTGCCCGCGCGTACGGGGCCGTCAAGCGCCTCCATGGCCTCCTCGATGGGCGTGCTGTAGTCGAAGCGATGGACCATGTAGATGTCCAGGTAGTCGGCGTCGAGGCGTTCGAGGCTGCCGTCGATCTCGCGGTTGATGGCCTCCTTTGAAAGGCCGCCCTCGTTGAAGAACACCTTGCTCTGCAACACCACCTCATCGCGGGGCACGCCGATCTTCTTGAGCGCGCGACCGATGTATTCCTCGCTCGTGCCGTGGGCATAGCAGTTCGCGCTGTCGATGTAGTTGATGCCGTTCTCGAAGGCGTGGGCGATGACCGCCTCGGTGTCATCGGGGCCAAGCGTCCACTCATGATTTGCCGCATCGGGCTCGCCGAAGCTCATCCCGCCGATGCAGATGCGGGACACCCTTATCCCTGAATGCCCGAGCTTTGCATATTCCATAGGGCCTTCTCTCTCGAGCATGGTTCATGTTGCTACCATTCTGAAACTTCAACTGTGGTTCAAGTCAAGAGTGAAAGCCGCGGAAAAGCAACGACGAGCCTGTCATCGCGCTCGATTGCAACTTGCCCGTGCCTCATGCCACTTGAGCGCGTCTGCTCAGTCATCTAGCACGCTCGTGGCCATCAAGGGTTGGGCTGCGCTCCTTGGCTGATGGCGCTCGGCATCGTGCTCTATGGGATGCTCTACGCGCGCGGCATAGCCTTCGGCCGGTTCCGGCTCATGATGTGGGTGCCCTGGTCGGCTTCACCATGACCTGTCATGCGATACCCATCTTGCGATGCTCGGAATCTTGGGGGAGGCTCTGTCTGGCGACATCGGAGAACGTGAGTGGCTACTCCTAAGGAGCAGATATAAAACCCCAGTTCAGAGCGGGATGTAAAGAGCTTTCGACATCTTTATTTCCCTTGATGGAAGCCATGTAAAGCATCTTTGGTGGTACGTTGTACCGCAATACTGGAACCTCGTCTCGGAAGAGAGGTGCCGATGGAGCTGCCAAGGCAACTAAGGGCTAACCGCGAACGCTTGGGTCTGTCCCAGGAAGACGTTGCGCACGCGATATACGTGTCGCGCCAGACGATGTCCAGTTGGGAGAGGGGCAAGACCTATCCCGACGTGCAGAGTCTCATGTTGCTCAGCCAGCTTTTCGGCGTCTCCATCGACGAGTTCGTGAAAGGAGACGTGGTTTCAATGAAGGAGATGGTCAGCAAAGACGCGGTGGTGATGGAGAGGATGGCGGTCGGGTCTGTGGTGCTCATGCTCATGGGCATTGCTTGCATGGTCGGGCTGAACGCCGTCTGGAAGGACCCCTCGCCGGTGCCGTACATGTCGATCGGCTCTCTTGCGGGAATAGCCGCGATGGTCGCATTTTGGATTCCCTCGCTCGTGCTCTCGGTACGGATAGAGCAGGTCAAAAAGAATCATGACCTGGTAACTTACCGCGAAATCAGCGCCTTCATGGATGGCGAGGAGGTTCCCGAGGAAAGCAAGGCGCTTTCCAGAAGCAAGCCGCTGCTGTCCAATATTGTGAAGCTTGTCTGCGGCGCCGGTATTGGGCTGATCGTCGCATTCGTTCTCACGCTCATCGTCAATGCGCTGCACTAGCCGCCGATGCGAAGACCGCCGTCCTGCGTCACTCTTATGTCGCCCTTGATGACATTATCCCCGTCCTGCGTCACGATGGAGCCGATGACCGGCATGACAACTCGTTTCGAAAACGATCATTGCACTTCAACCATGGTTTAAGTCGATAATGTGTTCGCAGACACTCCTTCAACGATGGGGACGGCGTCCATGGAAGAAAAGCGCTACACGATAGGCCAGGTGTCCGGCATGCTGGAGATACCTTCGTCCACGGTCAGATACTACGAGGCCAAGGGCCTGCTTCCCAACCTAGGTCGCACCGAGGGAGGCATTCGGGTCTTCACCGATGGGGACCTTGATTGGATGAGGCTCATCGGACACTTGAAGATGTCGGGGATGACCATCGGCGAGATACGCGAGTTCGCGAGCCTTTATCAGCAAGGTGACGAGACCATCGACGAGAGGCGCGCCCTCGTGCACAAGAGGCGCGATGAGATCGCGCGCCAGCTGGAAGAGCTCAAAGAAACCCTCGACTTCATCACCTACAAATGCTGGTACTACGACACGGCGGCAGAAGCAGGAACCTGCGATGTTCCCCACAACATGAGCGAAGACGAGATGCCTGCAGAAATAGCGGCCATAAAACGGAAATGCCAGATCAGGTCACATTGATTGAGACGCCCAAGACAACTTATTAGATAGGAGAATGTCATGCCAAAAGTAGCTCAAACAGCAGGAAGAGAGCAGCTGGGAGACTTTGCCCCGATGTTCGCTGCGCTCAATGACGATGTGCTGTTCGGGGAGGTGTGGAGCGATGATGCGCTGACGCTCAAAATGCGCTCTGCTCTCACGATTACGACGCTGGTAGCGAAGGGGCTCGTCGATGCCTCGTTCGAATACCACATCCAAACGGCGAAGAGAAACGGCATCACGGCACCTGAGATGGCGGCCATGCTTACGCATGTCGCTTTCTATGTAGGGTGGCCTAACGCCTGGGCGGCGTTCCGCGTGGCTGTGAAGGTCTATGCGGACGACCCGCAGGGACTTAGCGAGCCCGAGGCCCACGGCGGCGTGTTCGGGCTGGGGCAACCAAACGACGCCTACGCACAGTACTTCACCGGGAAATCTTATTTGAATCCCCTGACCGATCCGGGCAAAACGCAATTCGTTGCCAACGTCACCTTCGAACCGGGTTGCCGCAACCATTGGCACATCCATCATGCCGATGAGGGCGGCGGGCAGATCCTGCTCGTGACTGACGGTTGCGGCTGGTATCAGGAATGGGGCAAGGAGGCGCAAGCGCTGAAGCCAGGTGATTGCGTCACCATCCCTGCAAACGTGAAGCACTGGCATGGTGCCGCCAAAGACAGCTGGATGAGCCATGTGGCATTCGAAGCATGCGGCATGAACATGAGCAATGAGTGGTGCGAGCCTGTGAGCGACGAGGACTACCTCAAGCTCTAGGTTGGCGCCCTAAACGCATTCCCCGATCGCGCTGCTTGCTATTGCTTGGAAGCATGTGCAAGTAGCGCGGTCGTATGAAGCCCGAGGGCTATCGGGCCCCTTCCATCCATGCGCTGACCTCCTGCTGAGAGGGATTGCTCGCGAAACGCCTGCCCTCGCCCCACTCGGCCTCTGGCGCGGCGGCATGAAGCTCGTCGATGCTTCTCGAGACAGGGCTTGAGCCCGACGTACAAAAGGGAATGATCCGCTTTCCTGCAGTATCGGCGCCTTCTAGGAACGCAAGGATGACGCGCGGTGCCTTGCCCCACCAGATGGGTACCCGAGATAGACCGTGTCGAAGCCCGCAATATCTGGGACAGGGCTCGCCAGAGCGGGACGCGCGCTTCCATTCTCCTGCTCGGAGTTCGCGCGACAATCGGAGTTGTAGTCGAGGTCTTGGGCGGTATAGGGCTCGGCGGCCTCGATGCGCATGAGCTCGCCATCTGCGGCCTGGGCGACCTTATCCGCCGCCGCCTCGGTGTTGCCGGTGCGGGAGAAGAACACGACGGCTGTTGCGCGATCGGAGGAAGCCGGCTCTTCTTGAGTTGCGGATGACGATCCGTGCTGTGCGTTGCTCGAGCTGCTCGCCTCTTCCTCCTGCGCCCGATGATCGTTCGAGCTGTTCGAGCTCGGCTCTGCTGCGCATCCGACGAGGCCCGCTGTTGCGAGTGCGCCTACGCCGATGCATCCCATCTTCAAAAGTCTCGCCTGCTAACCGACATGGATCTCCTCCTTCGTCTTGGGGCGTATCGTGCCCGCGATGGGCTTCTCGCCCGGACGGGCAAGCGGCCCTACCAGCTCGTGGGCCACGTAAGGTTCTTCCAAATAGTCCACCTCTTCCTTGGAAAGCTCGGTCTCTACCGCTGCCAACGCATCGTCCACGCGTGAGGGCTTCGAGAAGCCGAGCGTGGGGCTTTCCACGCCCTTGTTCAGATGCCATGCAATGGCTATCTGTGCCATGGGAACGCCATGCCGCTCTGCCAGTTTCGCGACACGCTCGATGATGGGGATATCAAGGGATTTCGCCCGATCGTATTTATCTGTCATGGTAAGGTCTGTCTTGCTGCGCAGCGAACCCGAATCCCATGCCTTGCGTGCAAGATGGCCTGAAGCGAGCGGGCTGTAAGGGGTGAGCGCCATGTCGAACTGGCGGCAGACCGGTATCATCTCGCGCTCATCCTCGCGATAGAGCAGATTGTAGTGGCATTGCATGTTCGTGAATTTCTCCCAGCTGTTCTGCTCTGCGACTACCTGCATGTTGTGGAGTTGGTAGGCGAACATCTCGCTTGCGCCGATGGCGCGCACCTTGCCCGCGCGTACGGGGCCGTCAAGCGCCTCCATGGCCTCCTCGATGGGCGTGCTGTAGTCGAAGCGATGGACCATGTAGATGTCCAGGTAGTCGGCGTCGAGGCGTTCGAGGCTGCCGTCGATCTCGCGGTTGATGGCCTCCTTTGAAAGGCCGCCCTCGTTGAAGAACACCTTGCTCTGCAACACCACCTCATCGCGGGGCACGCCGATCTTCTTGAGCGCGCGACCGATGTATTCCTCGCTCGTGCCGTGGGCATAGCAGTTCGCGCTGTCGATGTAGTTGATGCCGTTCTCGAAGGCGTGGGCGATGACCGCCTCGGTGTCATCGGGGCCAAGCGTCCACTCATGATTTGCCGCATCGGGCTCGCCGAAGCTCATCCCGCCGATGCAGATGCGGGACACCCTTATCCCTGAATGCCCGAGCTTTGCATATTCCATAGGGCCTTCTCTCTCGAGCATGGTTCATGTTGCTACCATTCTGAAACTTCAACTGTGGTTCAAGTCAAGAGTGAAAGCCGCGGAAAAGCAACGACGAGCCTGTCATCGCGCTCGATTGCAACTTGCCCGTGCCTCATGCCACTTGAGCGCGTCTGCTCAGTCATCTAGCACGCTCGTGGCCATCAAGGGTTGGGCTGCGCTCCTTGGCTGATGGCGCTCGGCATCGTGCTCTATGGGATGCTCTACGCGCGCGGCATAGCCTTCGGCCGGTTCCGGCTCATGATGTGGGTGCCCTGGTCGGCTTCACCATGACCTGTCATGCGATACCCATCTTGCGATGCTCGGAATCTTGGGGGAGGCTCTGTCTGGCGACATCGGAGAACGTGAGTGGCTACTCCTAAGGAGCAGATATAAAACCCCAGTTCAGAGCGGGATGTAAAGAGCTTTCGACATCTTTATTTCCCTTGATGGAAGCCATGTAAAGCATCTTTGGTGGTACGTTGTACCGCAATACTGGAACCTCGTCTCGGAAGAGAGGTGCCGATGGAGCTGCCAAGGCAACTAAGGGCTAACCGCGAACGCTTGGGTCTGTCCCAGGAAGACGTTGCGCACGCGATATACGTGTCGCGCCAGACGATGTCCAGTTGGGAGAGGGGCAAGACCTATCCCGACGTGCAGAGTCTCATGTTGCTCAGCCAGCTTTTCGGCGTCTCCATCGACGAGTTCGTGAAAGGAGACGTGGTTTCAATGAAGGAGATGGTCAGCAAAGACGCGGTGGTGATGGAGAGGATGGCGGTCGGGTCTGTGGTGCTCATGCTCATGGGCATTGCTTGCATGGTCGGGCTGAACGCCGTCTGGAAGGACCCCTCGCCGGTGCCGTACATGTCGATCGGCTCTCTTGCGGGAATAGCCGCGATGGTCGCATTTTGGATTCCCTCGCTCGTGCTCTCGGTACGGATAGAGCAGGTCAAAAAGAATCATGACCTGGTAACTTACCGCGAAATCAGCGCCTTCATGGATGGCGAGGAGGTTCCCGAGGAAAGCAAGGCGCTTTCCAGAAGCAAGCCGCTGCTGTCCAATATTGTGAAGCTTGTCTGCGGCGCCGGTATTGGGCTGATCGTCGCATTCGTTCTCACGCTCATCGTCAATGCGCTGCACTAGTCGCCGATGTGAAGACTGCCGTCCTGCTGTTCGTGGCCTGGCATGAGCATGGAGCGAAAGCGAACGGCTGGTCTTCGGACTTGATGACGCAGCAGGGGACTTGATGACAAAGGACGGATGACAAAGGACGGGGATAACGTCATCACCGGGCAGGAGGCGGCGGGCATTTCTGGATGATGCCCCTTCCGATTCCCGTGAGCCGCTCTGTCTGCCACGCCGTGAGTCACGGGACTCAAGGGGATGGTTCTCTTGGCTCGTAGGAGACGGTTCTGCACGCTGCTCTTTCAAGGAGTGCGGGGACGCAGGGAACGGCTCCATACGCTGCCCCTTCGGAAACGGCCCGTCCTGCGCCGCCTTGCAGCCGGATGGTCGAAAGGCGCTGGCTGAGCCCTGACGAACGGCCTCTGCCTGATGACATTATCCCCGTCCTGCGTCATACCCTGCGTCATACTCAGACCAAAGGCCGGATAGGAGGGCGAAGTGGATGTAGCGAGAAGCCAGCGGAGGGCGCTTGTCGCGTACTGCGCTGTGGCGGTCGCCCTTTACGCATACGGAGTCGCATCTGCGGATTGCATCCCCTGGCCCATTGAGGGCGTGATCCTGCCGCTCGACTTCATGGTGGGGATTCCTCTCGGGTTCTATCTTCTCGTGGCCAGGCCGAGAAAGCTCACGCTGCTCTCGGTCATTCCCGTTATTTGGATCGGCTATGCGCTGAGCGTGCTCGCACTCGGATCGCCAAACGCAGGCATCCTACCGGCCCTACTCTCCGCGCTGATTCCCGTGGAGCTCGCCATCGCCGTGAGGGAGTGCCTGAAGATCGCTCGCACCTTCAAAGCTGCCAAGGCGGAGAGCCCCGACCCCATGGTCTGGTTCAGGGAGACGATGTGCTGCCTCGTTCGCAAGGATACCGCCGCCAACATGACAGCGGCCGAGCTGAGCGTTTGGTGCTACGCGCTGCTCTCGTGGCGAAAGAAGCCCTACGCGCTGCCAGGCGAGCGGGAGTTCGGCTACCACAACGCCGGCGGCTACATGAACATGATGCTCGGACTCGCGCTCGCGTTCCCCGCAGAGATCGTCGCGGTGCACCTCCTGGTGTCACAGTGGAGCGTTCCGGCCGCCATCGTCATTACGGCACTTTCCGCTTATGCGGCCGTTTGGCTCGTAGGAGACGCGCGTGCTCGCACAATGCGCCCCATCGTGGTCGGGGAGAGCTCCGTTCGTCTGGAATGCGGCATTCAGATGGAGGCCGTCATCCCCGTCTCCAATATCGAGATGGTCGCGCTTTCGGATAACGAAATCGGGCATATTAAGGAATCGGACAGGCTCAACTACGGCGCGTTCTATCGTCCGGATGTGTGGTTGGCGATGCGAAGCCCCGCTGAAGTTCGGACGCTTCTGGGCACGAAGCACGTGCGCGCCATCGGCGTAAGCGTTGACGACCCGAAGGCGTTCGCCACCGCGATTCAAGAGGCTGCAGCAAGCGAGAGCTGATTGACTTTGCCTGCCGTCAAGTCAACCGACGGTTGACTGATGCTTTTGTAATGCGATTTTGCGAAGGCTCGATCGGAAAGGACAGCGCAGTAAGGATCTTCTAGGCGAAAAAGAATCAGGCCTGGCGGCCAGTTTGCCACGCATTTTGTTTTACAATCACGCTGAATATGCGTTAGAATACCAGCGTGATTGTAAAATGATTACCAAATACGATAAGACACTGAACTCTATCCTCGAAGCTAACGCGGGGATCATCACCTCTGCCGAGGCGCAGAAGGCAGGAGCCACGCGTCCGGCCTTCTCCGACTTCGTCCGGAGGCACGGTCTTGAGAAGGCCTCGCGAGGGGTTTACCTTGATCCCGACTTCTTCCCAGACGAAATGGCGCTTCTCCAGAAAAGATTCCCCAAGGTCGTCTTCTCCCACGAATCAGCGCTCTACCTCCACGACCTGACCGATCGCGAGCCGATGCCGATTTCGGTCACAGTTGACTCGAGCTACAACGCTGGGCCCTTGAAGGCCCAGGGCGCGCGCATCTACTACACGAAGCCGGAATGGTACGTGATGGGGCTCGCGGAGGTCAAGACGCCGACTGGCGCTAAAGTGAGGACCTACGACAAAGAGCGCACTATCTGCGATCTCATCCGCAAGCGCGCCGCGATCGACCCAGCGGTGTTTCGGCAGGCTATCCGCGGCTATGCGCGATCAAAGGACAAGGACCTCGCGCGCCTGTCTGTTTACGCGCGCGCGATGAGCATCGAATCCCGCGTTTACGAGGTAATGGAGGTGGCGTTGTGATCACGGGAGCAAGGAGAATCAAAGACCTCATTCGCAACCGAGCCGGAGGCGACAGCGCTAAGGCGCAGATGCTCCTTCGCCACTATGCCATGGAGCGCCTTCTTGAGAGGCTGTCTGCTTCCGACTATCGCGACGACTTCGTCATCAAGGGAGGCATGCTCATAGCGTCCTTCATCGGCGTCGACGAGCGCTCTACGCGGGACATCGACGCCACGATGCGCGGTCACGACATGAGCTTGGAAAGCGTCTCTCGCATACTTGCCGAAGTCGCTTCCATCGACATCGGGGACGGCTTCGCCTTCGAGCTCGGAGAGCCGCAGAAGATTATGGAGGACTCCGCGTACGGAGGCGTGCGCATCAGCGTGAGTGCGTCCATTGAAAAGACGAAGACGGCTTTCAAGTTCGACATCTCCACAGGCGACGCCATTACGCCGGAGGCGATTGTGTACGAGTACAGGCTCCTGTTCGAGGATCGATCCATCGCGCTGCGCTCCTACAACACCGAGACAGTACTGGCCGAGAAGCTGGAAACTGTCCTCTCGCTTGCCCTTCAGACGACGAGGATGCGTGACTTCTACGACATTTATTCCCTTACAGAGTCAGGCCGCGGCATCGACTTCGCCTTGTTGGGTGATGCGCTTGATGCAACCACGGCAGTGCGCGGAAGTGCGATATCGCTTGATCGAAGCGACCAAATAATCGGCCTGCTTGAGGGAAGCGAGATGATGGAAGGGCACTGGAAGCGGTATCAGGCGGCCAATCCCTTCGCCAAGTCCGTTAGTTGGAGGGATGCGCTCGCGTCTCTTCGCGCGCTGACCAGCGCGATCAAGCATGCCGATGCTTCGCATTGCCCCAAAGGGCCGCAGGAAGACACGCAGGCGGCATCATGAGCAAGGTGTTGATCGTTGAGGACGAGCGCGAGCTGGCGCAGCTTATGGGCCGCGCGTTCGAGGCGGACGGCATCGCGGCCGTTATCGCTGGAAGCGCCGAGGAGGCGTACGACCTTCTGACCAGCGCCGTCTTCGACTGCCTGATAGTGGACGTGAACCTTCCGGGTGACGACGGCTACGCCTTCTGCCGCAACCTGCGCGAGCGCAGCGGGGTGCCCGTGGTGTTCGCCTCGGCGCGCATCGAGCCCGACGCGCGCATCCGTGCGCTCGAGGAAGGGGGCGACGCCTACCTCTCCAAGCCGTTCAGCCTGCGGGAGATGCTCGCCCAGGCGAAGGCGCTCATGATGCGGCCCGAGCGGAAAACCGGCGCCGATGGGGTCGTGCTCTCCGCCGGCCCGTTTCAACTTGACGGCAGGGCCAAGGCCATCCGCAAGAACGGGCAGCTGATCGCCCTGTCGCCCCGGGAATTCCAGCTCGCATCCGCCCTCATGGGCAACGCCGGCCAGAGCCTCAGCCGCGACGCCCTTCTGGCGAAAGTGTGGGGCACTTTCGCCGAGGTGGAGCCCCAGACAGTCTCCGTCCACATGAGCTGGCTTCGTGCCAAACTTGAGGATGACCCGGCCCACCCCGTTTACTTCAAGACCGTTCGCGGCGAGGGGTACCGCTTCGATCTTCCCGAGGGCAATCGCTGATGGCGAAGCAGGGAGAGCGCCTGACGAAGCGGCTTGCCGGCGCGGCCCTCGCCTCCGCGCTTGCCGTCGTCGTCGCGGCCGCCTCGGGCATCGCAGTTGTCGCCAACGGCGGCGAGGATGCGCTGCGAAGCCAAATGGTCGAGCTCAACGACGCCCGGCAGGAAATCGCAGGGAACGCGCCTGATGCCCGCGACGACTCCTTGCATGGCGCCGACCAAGCGCTCGCAAGCGCTCAGGATGCGCTGCGGGATGTCACCAAATCCCGCAACGACGCGGCGGTCGGCGCCGTAACGCTCACCGCGTTCATCTCCGTCGCCGCCCTCGCCTTCATGGCCATCTACCTGCACCGCGCGGTGGCGCGGCCCTTCACGCGGCTGGAGGGTTTCGCCGAGGAGGTGGCGTCCGGCAACCTGGATGCGCCGCTCGCCTACGAGCGATCCAACCCCTTCGGCAAGTTCACCTGGGCGTTCGATCACCTTCGCAAGGAACTCGATCGCGCCCGGAAGGACGAGGAGCGGGCGAGGGAGGACCACAAGGCCGCGCTCGCCTCGCTCTCCTACGACCTGCGCACCCCGCTCGCGTCCCTCAGGGCCTATGCGGAGGCCCTGGACATGGGGCTGGTGAACTCGGAGGAGGAGCGGGCGGAATACGAGCGCGCGATCATCCGGAAGTGCGACGAGGCCTCGTCTTTGGTAGAGGATCTGTTCCAGCATGCGCTCTCGGACATGGATCGCATCGCGGTGGCCTGCGAGCCCGTGCAGGCGGCTCCCATCGTGAAGCGCTGCGCCAGCGACTCGTCCGGCCTGGCCCAGATCTCCTGCCTGCGCGTGGACGATGCCCGCGTGGAAGCCGACGAGGCGCGGCTCGCCCAGGCCATCGACAACCTCATCGGCAACGCCATCAAGTACGCGCGCGGCTCGGCCATCGACATCCAGGCCACGGCCGAGGACGGGCTCTACACGATAGCGGTCCGCGATTTCGGGCCGGGCATGCCGCCAGAGGACCTGCCGTTTGCCGCCGAGCGCTTCTATCGGGGCGCGAACGCGTCGGGCAAGCCGGGTTCGGGGCTGGGGCTCTACATCTCGTCCTATCTGGCAGAACGCATGGGCGGCCGCCTGCACCTGGCCAATGCCCACCCGGGGCTCAAGGCCACCATAGAGCTTCCCCTTTTGACCTGAGCCGCAAACCCCGCGGCCTTAATGATTCCTTAATGGCCGTCTTTCTATGATGGGGCCGACGGCGCACAAGGGAAAGGACCAACCATGCGCGAAACCATACTCTCGACGCGTAGGCTGTCGAAGACCTACGTTGCAGACGGCGTGCAGGCCCACGTTTTGGGAAGTGTCGATCTGGAACTCTATCAAGGGGACTTCACCTCGGTTATGGGCCCCTCGGGCTCGGGAAAATCCACGCTGCTCTACTGCCTCTCGGGAATGGATGCCCCCACCTCAGGCGAGGTCATCTTCGAAGGGGAGGATATCGCGCGCCTTGATGAGGGCCGGCTCTCCGAGTTGAGAGCGCAGCGCTTCGGGTTCGTCTTCCAAGCGGCGAACCTCGTGAGCAACCTCACCTTGTACGAGAACATCGCCGTGCCCGGCTATCTGAAGCGGGGGCGCAGCGCTTCCGAGACGAAGCGCGCCACCGATGAGCTGGTTGAGCGCATGGGGCTTTCCGAAGTTGCCTCGCACCTTCCCAGCCAAGCGTCCGGAGGCCAGAAGCAGCGCTGCGCCGTGGCGCGAGCGGTGGTGAACGAGCCGGCGATCGTGTTCGCCGACGAGCCCACCGGAGCGCTCAACCGCGCGAACAGCCTGGAGGTGCTCGATCTTCTGGGCGAGCTCAACCGCGACGGCATCAGCATCCTCATGGTGACCCACGATGTGCGCAGCGCCGTTCGCGGCAGCCGTCTGCTCTACTTCGAGGACGGCGACATCCGCGGCGAGCTGGAGCTGGCCCCCTGGGATCCGGCGCTTTCCGGCGACGAAGCCTACGTTCGCGAGCGCGAGGCCATGGCGAGCGCCTGGCTTGCGTCGCTTTCTTGGTAGGGGGTGCGCCATGGAGCCGTTGCGCACGCTTGTGCTCGCAGGATTGCGGAAGGACAAGGGGACGTTCGTCGGCCTTGCGCTGCTCTTGTTCCTCACCGCCCTCGCGCTGACGCTGACCACCAGTCTCTTCGCCGACCTCTCCAATCGCGAGGAGGCCCTGCTCGACCAGATTGCAGCGGGGGATGTTGCCGCCAATGACCTGGTCTCGAACCTCACCGACGAGGACATTGACGAGATAGAGGCGCTTCCCGAAGTTGCCGAGGTGAAGGTGACCGAGGCTTTCGCCGCACCCACGCGCGTCGAAGATGCCCAGGGAAACGAGGTCGTGAAAACCGCACCGCCGTCGGCAAGCGCCTATGAGGCCTGGGGCTCATCCCTCGACTTCAACGTCTTTGCCGATGACCTCTCATCATATCGCGACGATGAGAGCGGGCCGGCGGACGGCGAGGCCTACGTCCGCATCGCGGAACGCACTCTGCATAACATACAGATAGGCGATTACCTGGTGCTCGACATCGGCGGACGGGAGACCTCTCTGCGCGTCGCGGCGTTTTATGAAGATCCGCAGATGGGGACGCCCTTCATGGAGACGAAGCGCTACCTGCTGTCTTCCGACACCTTCGATGAGCTGTTGGCGGAAGTTGAGGAGACGGGCGCATCCGGCGCCGGTGTCTCCAGTGGCGCCATGGCCATGGAGAGGGAGGCGTATCCCATCAGGGAGATCAACGTGGTGCTGACGCCCGAGGCGCGCTCCCAGGGTGTCGATGGCCATGACCTGACGCAGCTGATCGATGACAGGACCTCGTGGGGCGAATCCGCGCATACGCTCTTCTCCCGGCAGACTCTCGCCGGCTACAGCCTTTTGGTGGTGCAGGTCATCACCGCAATGCTCGCCGTGTTCGCATTGATCCTGTTCGTGGTGGCCCTCATCCTGTGCCTGCATACGGCGTCTTCAAGCATACAGAGCGGCTATGCCGACTGGGGTGTTCTGAAAGGGGTGGGGCTTCCGCGCAACGCGCTGCGCAGGGCCCTTGTCATGCAATATGCGCTCGCTGCGTTCGTCGGCCTCGCTCTCGGTTTTGTAGCGGGATGCCTTCTGGAACCGCTTTTCTGGCCGGTATTCTTGCTCATCACGGGAATCCTTGTAGTCGAGGCGTCTTTCCCTTGGGTGGGCCTTGGCTGTTGTGCCGCTCTGTTGATGGCCCTCATGGCATGCGTTGCTCTGATGGCCCGCAAGATAGGGCGCATTACGCCTTTGGCGGCGCTCCGGCAAGGCGACGGCGACGTCCGCTTCTCGCCGCGCGGGGCGAGCGCGATATCGGGCCATCGTCTGAAAGCGTCGCTGGCATGGCGGGCGATTGTGTCCGAGAAGGGGCGATACGTTGGAATCGGCGTCTGCTCTCTGCTTTTGTGCGCCTTCGTTGCGCTGTGCTTCGGAATCGGCGGAGCGGTTGCCGGGGATGGCGCGGTGTACAAGGCTTTCGGCGTATGGAAGAGCGACGGATCGGTTCGCTTCGATGCGCAGGAGGTGAGCCTTGACGAGGTGTGCGAAACCATAGAGAGCGTCTCGCCCATAACGCGCGAGTGGGAAGAGAGCGCTGCGGTGCTCAATTTGAACGGCGAGGCCTGCACCTTCATCGGGCTTTCCGATACGGGCGTTCTGGAGGAGGCGTCCATCGTCTCGGGGCGCGCGCCAAAGCACGCCAACGAGGCGCTCGTAGGATTAAGCCTTGCTCGCGCCAAGGAGCTTTCGGTGGGCGACGAGCTGCAGGTGGAGAAGGGCGACGGCGAGGAGCGAACCTACATTGTGAGCGGCTTGCTGTCATCAGTGCTCAATGGGGGCAATGGCGTTGTCCTCACCCATGAGGGATTTCAGGAGCTGGTGGAGTTGGCGGCGGACGCCATGGACGTTTCGCGCCAGTACCAGCTGGCCGATCCCGATAAGGCCGAAGAAGCGGCAGAGGCGCTTGCGAGCCGGTTCGGGGATAGCGTCGACACCGAGCTGAGCGGATTGTTCGGGTCGAGCACGAACATGCTTTTGCTCTGCAGGGACATGCTGACGATCATGGGCTATGCCATGTCCGCATTCGCGATGGGCCTTGCCTGCGTTGCCGTGATGCTGATAAGCAGGCGAACGCTCCTCTCCGAGCGTCGCGACCTGGGAATCTATCGCGCGATGGGATTCACGGTGGCCTCGCTGCGCGCTTCGTTCACGCTGCGCTTCCTCGGCGTGTCGGCGGTGGGCGCCCTGATAGGGTCGGCCCTCACAATGGCAGCTGGCGGCGCCTTGGTCAGCATGCTGTTCGGCCTCTTCGGCGTCGGCGGGTTCAGCCTCGCGTTGCCCGTCTGGGAGGCGCTTGTCATCAGCGCGGCCTTCGCTCTTGCCTTCGCCCTTTCAGCCCTCGGTATGTCGAGGAGGATCAAAGACGTGAGCGTCCGCGAGCTGGTCGTGGAGTAGCACGCGGACTGACCAGGACAAAGGGAGGTAAAGGGCCATACCTAATGACTCATGAGACATTGGAAGCGGCCCTTCGCCTCAAGCCTCAGGATCGTGGCCGTAATGCTGCCACGGTTTGGAAAATATGCATTCGCTCGTGAATCTATCTTGGAAAATATGCATTTGCATAGTATAAATACCTTGGAAAATATGCATTTGCATAGTATAAATACCTTGGAAAATATGCATCACCGTGATAAAGGCCAAAATGCTCAGAAGGAAGACAACCGCCCAGCTTGAGGAATGGCGCCACCAACATGGCCAGGAATGCCTGCTCGTGAAGGGCGCCCGCCAGGTCGGAAAGACATACACGATCACGCAGTTCGGCATGCAAGCGTACGAGAGCTTCATCCCCATGAACTTCATCGAGTCACCCGAGCTGAAGGCCGTGTTCTCGGGGGACCTCGCAAGCAGTGAGATCAAGAAGCGCATGTCCTTGCTCATTCCCGGCATCGACTTCGTTCCCCATTCCACCCTGCTGTTCCTCGACGAGATCCAGGAGTGTCCAGAAGCGAGGACGGCGCTCAAGTTCCTGGCGCAGGACGAGAGCATCGACGTGATAGCGTCCGGCTCGCTGCTCAGCCTTTCGTACCGGGAGGGCACGTCGATTCCGGTGGGCTACGAGCGCCAGATGGAGATGCATGGGCTGGACTTCGAGGAATACCTGTGGGCGATCGGGCTCGATGCGGTAAGCACGGATGCGCTGAGGGAGCACTTCGAGGCGCTAAGCCCGCTGCCCGAAGCCGTGCATGAGAGGATGCTCGCGCGGTTTCGGGAGTTCATGGTCATCGGCGGAATGCCGGCCGTGGTGCAGGCGTTCGTCGACACGCAGAACTTCGCGACGGCCTTCTCGGAGCAGAAGATGATACTCGATTCCTACCTCGATGACATAGCGAAGTTCGCCAGCCCGTCCGACCGCAACAAGGCACGAGCATGCTACTTGTCGATACCGCGCCAGCTAGCGAAGGAGAACACCAAGTTCAAGTATGGCATCGTGGAGAAGAAGGGCACAGCGCGCAAGTTCCTCGGCGCGCTCGACTGGCTGCATGACGCCAGCTTGGTCCGCTATTGCCGCTTCGTGACCACGCCTCAGTTTCCCTTGCGCGCATACGAGGACGAGAGCCGGTTTCGCGTGTACCTCAGCGACCCCGGGCTGCTGTGCGCGATGTACGGGTTCGGGATGATGGCGGCCATCGCGAACGACGAGCTGACGGGGCCCATGAAGGGCGGCATCTACGAGAACGCAGTGGCCGACCTGCTTTGCAAAAGCGGGTGCGACCTGCACTATTGGATGAACGACAAGGGGAACATCGAGATCGAGTTCCTGCTGGAGCGCGGCATTGGCATCGTGCCCGTGGAGGTGAAGGCGAAGAAGGGAGCCACAGCATCGCTCAACGCCATGCTCGAGCGCGAGGACGTCCAGGTGGGATACAAGCTTTCTGTCGGGAACATTGGCGTGTCGGGCAAGAAGGTTAGCCTTCCTCTGTATATGGCCGGCTATCTCAAAGGCTAAGGGGTGAACAGGGGACGTGCTTTTAGTTCGGCGCGAGTCAGTGGGTCAGTGGGTCAGGGGACGGTTCCTTTGGCCCTTGGCTCCGGGAGGCGCCATGGGCAGCATAGAGGAGCAGATCGAGCGCAAGGGCCTGGAGCTGGGCTTCTCGAACGTCGGCTTCACGGCCGTGCGCGACTATCCCGAATACCTTGAGCAAGCGCATTGCCGCTCGAACTACGGCATCTTCGTGGATGCCGACGACGCGCTGCTCGTGCGGCTCAGCAAGACGCGGACGCTGAACCCGTGGGCGAGAAGCGTCGTGTGCGCCACGCTCGGGTTCGCGTCGATCGACTACCCGGCCGCGCTTCGGCGCTCGGTGGCGCGGGCCTACCTCGCGCGGGCGTACTCGCCGCAGCCCGGCACCGTCCACGCCTTCCAGGTGGAGGAGCTGGCATCGTTTCTCGAGGGGCTCGGCATGCGCGTCGAGCGCGACCAGTTCCGCATGCCGCAGCGGCTCGTGTGCGCCGAGGCCGGCATCACCACCTACGGCAACAACAACTTCGCCTACACCGAGCAGGATGGCTCGTTCGTCATCCTGGTCACGTTCCTGGTGGACCGCGAGCTCGAGCCGACCGGGCCGGGCGCCCTCGGGGCGGAAAACGGCTGCCCGGAGGGGTGCGACCTCTGCGTGAGGGCGTGCCCGACCGGGGCCATGGCGGCCCCGCGCGAGCTGGACCTTGCCCGCTGCATCCTGTTCAACAACCAGCGGTTCGCACCGGGCGCGCAGGAGGGCATCTGGGCGGCGATGGGCGAGCGCATCCACGGCTGCGACGTCTGCCAAGAGGTCTGCCCGCGCAACCGCGGCGCGCTGGCGACTGCGAGAGCGAAGGACCCGTTTCTCGAGACACTTGCCGAGGAGTTCGACCTCGAGCGGGTGCTCGAGCTGGACGAGGCCTACTACGAGGCTGTCGTGCGTCCCATCATGTACAACTACATCAAGGATCTGGATATCTTCCGGCGCAACGCCGCTGTGGCGCTCGGCAACACGGGCGACGTCGCGCACCTGCCCGCGCTGCGCCGGGCGCGCGATGTCTGCGACAACCCAGATGTGCTGAAGGCGATCAACTGGGCCATCGAGCGGCTGGAAGGCGCGGCGTAGGCGGGGCAAGTCCGGCCAATTGACGCACCGCTTCAGCGGACGCTACGGGCGGATCGGCAATGAGCCATTGGGCATGGCCCTCTGTCTGCTCTGTCTCCCTTCTTCCCAAGAAAGTGGCCATCGGGCTAGGAGTCCCGATGGCCAAGAGAAAGAAGGATGAAGTTAGGGAAGGATGAAGCGATAGAGGGAAAGAGGGAGTGCTGATTGCGTTAGACCCCGACGCTTTCCTCGCGCTGCGCCTTTGTTGGGTCGAATCGGGTCACGAAGCTGGCCACGGCCATGGCGATGGGCTCGCCAAGCAGCGAGACGACGTAGCCGACAGGGTAGACGAAGATGATGGGGTAGAGCCATGCGTTGACGAACTCTTGCGTCCCGAAGCCGATCATGAGCCCGGTCACGAAGAAGTTCATGATGGGGACCATAAAGGCCAGGATGACGAAGTTCTTGTAGATCCCGCAAAGCGCGGAGCCTTGGGGAGCCCCTTGCCACGTCGCGAACTTGATGCCAATCCTGTTGACGGGGGATGATCGTGGTGGTGAGCGTGCCGATGATCGTTCCGTAGAGCAACGGCATGGCGACGGTGTCGAGATTGACGGGCATCTCGTTGTAGATATTGGTGGCGATGCCGACTATGAGCGACAAGAAGAACGACAGCACCAGGTTGACGATGACGCCCCAGACAAACGCTCTTGCTTTCATGGGTAGACCTCCTCTGTATGGGCGGGGGCGCAGCGAGTCGCCTGCCCCCGCCGGAAACGGCCGCGAATGCGGCGGCTACGGGATTATCAGGACCTGGGTGGGCTTTCCCTCCGCGGCCTCCTTGAGCTCGTCAATGTCGCCCACCTTGATGCATCGCGTCTGGCAATGCTGCTCACATGCGGCCTTCTTGCCGACTTCGAGCCTAGAGGCGCAAAGGGTGCACTGCCTTGAGAGGTGCGGCACGTAGTCGTACTGCCAGACGTCTTCAGAGATCTTCCACGGCCCGACCTCGTTCACTACGATGCCGCTCTGCTCGGGGGCGAAGCCGTACTCCATTTGGCAGGCAACCTCGCAGGTATGGCAGCCGGTGCACCATTGGTAATCGATGAGCATAGCCTTGCGGGTCATTGCTACTCTCCCTTCTCGACTTTGTAAATCCTGCACAGAAAGCACTTGTAGTTGGCGCCCATGCCCGAGGGCCCGCAGCCCCAGGGCATCAGCTGGTTGACGTTCAGGTCGAAGACGTCGTAGAGCCTCTCGGGATCGCCTTTGGGATGCCACCACGCATGGTCGGTGCTCACGACGCCCTTGCGATGCGTCGGTGGAGATATACGACGAGCTGTTCACGGAGTTCAGCCCGAAATGCGTTCGGCTCAAGTCGGCGAACAACAACGTCCTCGAGCGCTCGCTGGCAAAAGGCGAAATTGCGCTGATGTGCGACTCGTTTTCCTGGCGATGCTTTCCTGAGGAGATCCACCGCAACGCGCACATCCGATTCATCCCCCTTCGCAAGGTCATGCACAGCGTGTTCGGGATGGTGCGTGGCAGCGAGCTGAAGGTGACGGACGACGATGCTGCGTTCATCGCGGCGATCGGAGCCGTTCTGGATTCCGGCGAAGGGGCCTACGACCTCTGAGCGCCCCGGGCGATTTGGGCTTCTGTGTCGAAGGGCTTTGATGGCGAGGGGCAAGCTTTGCCGAAGAAGAACGCAAGAGCCGTCTTGTGAATCCGTTGTTTTCTTTTTCGGATCGCAAACCTGCATAGTCTTGGGATGGTTACCGTATATAATTTGAGTTATACAGCAAAACCGAAGGAAGGTGCAGTGATGAAGCACGACGTCATATCGAAGCTGCAAGACCTGACGGCGCTTTCCTGGGACGAGAGAGCGGTGACCACGGGTACCGGCGGCGTGTTCCTTAAGGCGCGCGCGTCGACCAGCCGTGGGGACATCTATTACAAGCTCTCGAACTACGATCGCTACAGAGGCATCTTCGGTCATGAGTCGGCCAATGAGATAATCGCTTCCCGCCTTTTGGATTTACTGGGCATCGACCACATACCGTATCGCCTCGTGCATGCGCTCGTGCGCGTCGACGGCGTGGAGCACGAGACATGGCTGAGCGAATCCAGGGACTATCGTCGGCCGGACGAGCGACGCACGTCGCTCGACACGTTCTATGACCTCAATGCCGCCGAGCGGGAGGCGCCGCTGGATTTCTGCATCGCGCAAGGATGGGCGCATGAGATTCAGGCGATGATGGCATTCGATTACCTCATCATGAACCGGGATCGGCATGGTGCCAACATCGAGATAGTGTATCGCGGCGGTCGCCCCTGTCTCGCCCCGCTATTCGACCACGGCCTCTCGTTCGTGTGCCTGTGCGGGGATCGCCAGGACGATGTTCGAGCCTTCGACGCCATGAAGGACGACCCGGTGAACAACTTCATTGGAACCAGGCACCTGGAAGAGAACCTCCGCTTCCTGCCCCAGGGCCTTTTTGGTCCGCTCGATCTAGAGAGCCATCGTGACCGCGTCTTCCGCAACCTTGGGGACGTGCTCTCTGCGGCCCACGTCGGCAAGATCTGGGAGATCATCATGCTTCGGTGGGAGTATCTGGTCGAGCTGGGCATCGTCGGCGAAGGGGATGAGTCTAGATGAGCGCCTGCCGTTTTCAAATCGTCGACTCCTCGAAGCGCAAGGCGGTTCCGTGCGCCATCCTCATCTGTGGCTCGAAAGACGATGTGCGCATCGAGATAGACGAAAGCGCCACTGTGGACGATGTTCCCGCGTTCTTCATCCCATTCCTCGAAAAAGGGGAGCGACTCATATGCGGCGACCTTGCTCTGCGGTGGCTGCGCGAACGCATTGTCCCCCCCGGGAGGCAGAACCTTGGCGAGGTGCTCAGGGCGGCAGGCCTTAACGAGTACGACGAGGTCGAGCTGCTGCGCGCTGGGAAGGGGAAGAGCTCGCACGACAGCTTTCTGGTGCACGAGATCGACCCTTCTGAAGACGCGGCGTCTGACGGGAGTGCACGCACGCAAAGAAGAGCCAGCTTGGGCGCGGCGCTGCAAGCTCGAAGGGTCTGCAAAGGGCTGTCTCAAAAAGAGCTGGCGGATCGCGTCTCCATGAAGCAGCCTGCGTTGTCGAAGATCGAATCTGGCAGCGCGAATCCCACGTTCGACACGCTTTCCGATCTGGACGATTCCCTTGAGGTGCATGGCAACCGCATCGTGGACACATCCCGCGGGTTCCTGTGGAACGAAAGGCGGGAGACGGTATTTGCCCTCTTATTCGAGCAGTGGCCCGACCTGGCGTATATCTACGAGCGCATCGTCAACGAGCTGGGGGCCTATGACCCCTCCGACGCGGCCGCCGTCATGGATTCCATGGTGATCGCTCACGGGCTGCGCGAACTCATGAACTCCGCTCCGAAGTGCTTTGGTGGTCTGGACGACGTGGGGAGCGCGTTTCAGAAGGAGGAGCGCGCGCGAGGGGCTGTCGAAGCCGCGCTCGACGCATTGGATGAGGAGGGGCTGAAAGAGCGTGTTGCGGCAGATGCCACGCTAGGCGGCCCCTTGAATGAGAAGATCGCTGCTTGGGCAGCCGCACGTCATGAGGGAACGCTCAACAATCAATCGAAGGCGTCCCAGGCCCTTTACGGCGACCCGAAAAGGCCGGGCACGGCGGTGAAGGGTTGGGTGCGTTCGCAAGGTTTTGCGCACGAGCGGGCCCACTACCACCGGAACATGGCGCAAAGAAGGCATCCCTCGCGAGCCGAATACTTGCATGTCCTCGAATTCCTCGAGGACGTCATCTATGCGAGATTCGGCGTAGCGCTTGACGCCAAGCATCGTTTGCAGAACGCCATAGCGAAGGCGAACCGGGTCACCGCTGCCGGCGATTATGGGGAGCCCTCGGAGGCGGACGTCCGTGGTGCGCTCGCGCTTGGCGCAATGAACGGCCTCGAGCCCCTGCTCTTCTCGGAGCTTCGCAATCCGAAATGGCTGAAGGTTCTGGAAGACCAGGGTGTCTTTCGTCAGTATGCGGACGATGTTGAGAAGGGAAAGAATCCGGATTATCCGGTGTTCGCCCCCTATCTCGCTCAATGCGCCTCCGTTGCGCCGGACGATGTCTGTAACATACTGAAGTGCCTGCTCGACATCAAGCATCCGTTTTTCGTGCACGTTGCGCTGGATTGCGCGTCAGGCCTGCCCGAGTCGCATCTTGCCCGCGTGGGTGAGATGGCGGAGAGGGCATTCGGATGGAAAAGCCACGACGGCGCTTCGGTGCTGTTCGACCCGCAGCAGCTTGCAGGGATGCTGCGTCGGATGCTCGGGTCGCAAGATGACATGGTCAAGAAAAAGGGCAAGAGGCTGCTTGCCGTCGCCATCAAGCTGACACATGCCGAGGGACATGGTTTCTATGCTCCTCTGTCTGCGCTGATCGGCGAATACGAGTATCGGGAGTTCTTCGACGCTTCCACTGCCGACTTGCCTGATCTCGAGCGGCTCGACCTCGCCCGAACGGCGCTCGTCAATGGCATTCGGTTGAGAAACGAGCACGCCAAGAACAGGGACGCTTCATTCGAGATCATTGAATCGCTGAGCGACGAAGCGCTTTCCGCGTCCGAGAAGACGAGCTCCCTCGTCGCGCTGACTGCAATCTGCAAGGACATCGTGGGGAACAACGCGCAGGATTTCTGGGGCAGCCTCAGGCAGATCATCGACAAGAAGCCTCCCATTATGCAGAGGATCGCGTTCCAGGTCCTTCATGAACGCCTTTTGGCCAACGCAGACGAAGGGGTGCCTGGAACGGCAGCCTATGGGCTTCTTGAGTACATCGTCTCGAAGGGTTTCCTATTCGACTCGGAATACCAAAAGGAGTCGCTTCCGCTGCTGGCGGATTACGGAGTCCGGGCGACCGACGAGTCGCTGGCTTCGTTCTTCGGGCAGCTGGACGAGCGCTCGGCTGCGAACCGTCAGAGGCTGTCGCGCCGTTTCGAGGGCGGTTCAAGGGAGCACGTCGATGCAGTGCGGTGGGCAATCATGCACACGGAGAAAGCCGAGCATCGAATCTTGCAGCAATTCAAAGAAGGGCGCCTTCCCCCAGAGAAGCTGAGAAGGCTGAGAGCCTATGAGCGTAAGCATGGCGGCCCAATGGAGGAACCCCGATCGATGAGCGGGTTGATGAGCATAGGATGGGGGAAGAGCCCGGTGAGCGCGGATACCCTTGCGCTCATGAAGAAGGATGACCTCTTCTCGTACCTGAATGGGTGGACGCCCAGCCAGGCCGATCTTCTCAATTTTCTGTCGCGGGAAAGCTTGGCATCCGAGCTCTCGGCGATGGTGGAAATGAGCCCGTTCGCGTTCAACGGGTGCTTGGACGAATTGGAGGGGCTGCATCCCGTATATGTCCGTGGCGTTTTCGATGGCTGGGGCAAGGCGCTTCGAAATGCACGTGAGATTCCTCTGGACGAGGCGATCCTGTTGGCGCATTGGGTCGTTGTGACGTTTGGAGCCGGGGACGTCTCTTCTGGGGAGGCCCATGGCGAGGCGGCGTCCGAGCGGTATCAGACCAAGAGAGCTGCCGCGTGGCTCATCGAGGAGGTCGCGAAGCGATGCGGGGATGACGTCGACGCTTCGACGGTCTCTCGAATCGTTGAAATCGTCAACGAGCTCAGCAAAGGGGACGTGGACGACCCTGGGGATGAAGATGGCGATTATGCCGACGATTATGCCGACGAGGCATCTCTGCAGGCGTTGGGGAACCACGTGCGCCTGATTGCGATAACGGCTTCGTTGAAGATGCTTTCAAGCCACCCGAACATGACTGATGCCAGTCGTGAGGTCCTGCATCGGATCGTCCGAAGCGCGATGCCGGCGAACACGAAATCGGAGGCGGACGTTTTTGCGCTTGCGCTCGATTGCGGCGGCCTTTTCGATTGCGGCCAAGATTTCCTCGAAGAAAACAAGGCCTCTCTGCTTGGCGACGTTGCCGAGGACGCTTTGCAGCAGAAGCTTCTCTCCATGATGCTATTCGTGTTGAACCCGCACCCTCGGGCGATCGAGTTCTTGCGCGAGCCGGTGGAGACATGCCTTGACGCGGGCCCGCACCAGATTGCCTCGTTCGAGACCTCCATCACGAAGAAGAGCTTCATGCGCGCGCTTGGGGATTGGTTGTGCAGCGGCATTTTCTGGGACACGATCGATTTGCGCGACCCGCTTCTGAAGCGCTGGTTCTCGTTGTCTAGCGGCGAGGAGAAGGGAGCTGCGCTTCTGCATGTCGGACGAGGCTTGGCGGGCCTTTCGAACCCGGAATCGCTTTCGGAAGAGCGCATCGAGCGCATCAAGGCCCTTTGGGACTATGTCGCTGATGAGTATGGAGACGAGCCTGGCGCAGTGCGCGGGTTGCTGGATCTGGCGGAGACGGGTAGGTTCGACCCTGCTTGGCTGAGGGGGAAGATGGTGCGAGAGGCACAAGGCGACGCCATAATGCGGGACCTTGCATGCCACGGCGACGCGTTCCTGAAGCTGGTGGAAGGCGACCCAAAGTGGGGCATGCGGCTGATTGGGTCTGTGCCCGAAGGACAAGGGACGGGGGCCTCTCTCTTTTCAGTGGGCAAATTGAGTAAGGAAGTCATCGGTTGCTTTATCGCACAGGGGGGATCGAAGGAAGACTCGGACCTCGTTTCGTTCATGGATTGGGTGGCCCGAAAGCACGACCTGAACATAGACGAGTACGTGGCGGCCCTTTGACTCGATGATGCCGCGCCGCTACTCCCACACGAAGCCGCTGTCAGTTGCGGCGTCGTAGGCCACGTTGGTGACGTAGCGCTCGACGCGCATGCGCACGTCGTGCTTCTCGCGCAACTCGGCGATGGTGCCCATCATGGGGGAGGCGTGGTGCGCATCGAGCGCGCGCTGGCTCTCCCAGCTGTCGATCAGCAGCACCGTCTCCGCGTCGTCGAGGGGCGCGAAGTACTCGTAGCGGAGGTTTCCCGGCTCGCGCCGGATGGCATCCACCGTACCGGACGCGACCATTTCCTCGGCGAACCGTCGCGCGCTTCCGTCCGTGCCGCTGTAGTAGATGTTCACCGTGATAGCCACGAGCTTCCCCTTCCGTCCTTCGCGAGCCGCCGCCTGAACGCACGAACGCCGCCCGGGAGGACGGCGCTCGGATGCTGCTTATGGAGCGGGCGACGGGAATCGAACCCGCGTTAGAAGCTTGGGAAGCTCCTGTTCTACCATTGAACTACGCCCGCATCGGTCAGCTATTATACCGCTCCCGCCCTCTTTTCCTCGGTCATTTCAGGGAATCCTCACGAGCAGCGCCCTAAGCGGCGGCCCGAAGGAAGCTCATGTAGCACAGAGGCCAGTTCTGCGTGCCTGACTCGCTGAAGTGGCGTGCGAGTCAAGAGAACCGTCCCCATGACTCACTGACCCGGCCGTCGGCTACCTGACGAGGCGATGACCGTTTCCTGACCTTTAAGCCTTCAGGCCTGCGCATCGGGCCAGCTGGCAGTATGCTCGCAGAAAACGAGCGAACGAGGGCGGGAAGGCGAGCGGATCGACCGAGCAACCCTTGAGCCAACCCCCCCCTTCGTACGGCGAAAGGGGCGCCCCATGGCAAGCTTCGGTCACGGAACCTTAGGAAACCCGCCGACGGATTCAACCTTAGGTGGCCAATCGTCGGCAACCCAAGCAAGCTGCGCCAAGCTTACGCCGGTTGACATCATCGGCAGGGTGGCCTCGGTGCTCTCCATCATCATGTACGTCTCCTATGTGACCCAGATCGCGAACAACCTCGATGGCCATCCGGGCAGCCCGTGGCAACCTCTGGCGGCCTTCTTCAACTGCGTCATGTGGACCCTCTACGGGTTCCTGAAGCCCAAGAAGGACTGGCCGATCATCATCGCGAATGTGCCGGGCATCTTTCTTGGCGCAGCCGCGTTCATCACGGCGCTGGCCCACTGAGGGTGGCGCGTACTGGAAAGGTCGGCGGGAGGGGGGGCCAACGCAGGGTCGGCACAGGCAACACAGGGAGCGACTTTCGCCGAACAGCCCATCGGCCATTTTCGTAGCGAATCGGTGAAGCGGCTTGCCTTTGCGCTACACTTTCCCTTGCAGAACGCGGCGGGGCGCCGCTCCCGAGAGGCAAGGCCCTCGGGGAGTTCCCCGTATCTACGCTGCCTGCGGCCGCCTCGCCCCGAGGCTTTGAGCCGCGTCCACGGTTCGAGCCTGATGCAAGGGGAGGTTATGCGGAACACGTCTTTGGCACCGCTGCTGGCGGTGCTCTACGGCTGCGGTTTTCTGGCCGGCTTCAACGAGAACCTGGTGAACATGGCATTGGTGGCCATCATGGGCCAGTTCGCCGTGGACGCCATGACGGCCCAGTGGCTCGTCACCGGCTACATGATCGCAGTGACCGTGGTGGTCGCCTGCATGGCCTACCTTTATCGGCGGCTGCCCATGCGCACGCTGTTCTTCGCGGCATCGGCTCTGAGCATCGTCGGATCGGCCGGCGGCCTTGTAGCGCCGAGCTTCGCGGTGCTCCTGCTGGCGCGCCTCGTGCAGGCCGTGGGCACGGGCGTGTTCATTCCGCTCATGATGAACGTCATCGTGGACAAGGTTCCTCACGGCAAGCTCGGCGCCTATCTTGCCATCGGCTCAGCCACGATCACCGTGGGGCCTGCCACGGCTCCCATCGTCACCGGATTCATCGTGAGCGATTTGGGCTGGCGCAGCGTGTTCGTCGTGCCCCTGGCGGCTGCCGTATCGCTGGCTGTGGCCGGCGCCTTTGTGATGCGCGACGGCCGCAAACCGGTGCGCGGCGGCTTCGATGCGCTCTCGGCGGCTCTCGTGGCCGTCGGGGTCACGGCGCTGTCCGTGGGCCTCTCGGAGGTGACGCTCCATCCGCCCGTTGGGGCGGCGACCCTTGTCGGGACCGTAGTGGCCCTCGGGTGGTTCGTCCGCCGCCAGGGGCAGCTGGCCCGGCCGCTCGTGTCCATGGAAGCCGTGCGCTATGGCACCTTTTGGCCGGCGGCCGTGCTCGTGATGGTCACCATGATGACCTACTTCTCGCTGTCGGTCATGGCGCCGCTGTACTTCGAGGAAGCGGCGGGGCTCGCCGCCTCGGTAGCGGGCGTGCTCATGGTGGCGCCGGTGCTCGCCAATGCCACGGCCGCCATCTTCGCCGGGCGCCTCCTCGATAGGCGCGGGGAATGGCCTGTGCTGCCGGCGGGCCTCGCCATTGCCGTCGTGGGGCTTCTCGTCACCATCGCCGGGGCGCTTTCCGCCTCGGTTGCCGGAGCCGCTGCGGGCATCTTCCTCGGATACCTGGGCACGGGCATGGTGCTCTCTCCGGCCCAGACGGCAGGGCTGCGCCGTCTGCCCGACGATCTGAGCCCCCACGGCGTGACCCTCATGTCCATAGCCGTGCAGCTGTCGGCTTGCTTGGGGCCTGCAGCTTATGTCGGCATCATGAGCTCCGTCTCGGCCGGGGCCGCCGCTGCCGGCACCCCTGTCGCCCAGGCCAGCGCCGAAGGCTTCGCTGCCGCCATGGCTGCTTCCGCCGTTGTAGCTGGTGTCGGCTGTGCGGTCGCCCTCATCTACGCCCGCAGGATGCGCTGTCGCTGATGCCCAGGGGCAGTAGCGCAGGGACAGCACATAGAACCGTCCCCTGTGCTCACCCTGTGCTCAGAAGCCTGCCGCAGACGGTGTCCCCGAAGAGCGCCTGGGCAAAGGCATGGCCGAACGCCTCCGAGCGCACCTTCTGGACGAACCGCATCGCAAATCTCGTGCCGCTGAACCGTCGCCGCAATTCCGCAGCGCAGAACTACAACTTTCCCATCAAGCTGGAGAAATACTTCAAGGGCAAGAGCAATGCGTCGTCATATGCGCTCACCACGCAGGTGCTGGCGGAGAAGTCATGGACGCCCAAGGTGGTTTCGCGGCGTCAGGCCGACTTGATGAAGGTCTTCAGACGCAACTGGGAGCTGTGACCAGGCGGAGGCCGTCGAAACAGCGAGCACGTTATTGAATGGTGACGTTGTGGTGACGCAGGGTGACGCAGCGCAGGGTGACGCAGGACGGGGATAATGTCATCAACCTTGACGAAGGGCGAGTCAAAGGGACGGTTCCCATGACTTACTTTGCTCGCTCACGCTCCCGACTCTGGGACAGCAGCAACCCGGCAACGGTCATGAGGACGCCCGCCACGATCAGCGCATTCAGCGGCTCGCCAAGGAGCAGGATCGACGCCGTGGCCGTGATGGCGGGAACCAGGTAGATGTAGGTGGTGGAGATGGTCGGGCCGAGATGCCTTACCGAGACGCCCCACGTCACGAAGCATGCAGCAGAGGCGACGACCCCCAAGAACAGCAAGTTCAGCGCATTGCCCCATTGGAGCAGGACCGGCGGCGACGCAAGACCGTCTCCGAACAGCGCAGTAGCCGGCACGATGAAGGCGAGCCCCCATAGGAAGGTCCTCTTGGTCGATGCGATCGTCTCGTATCCAAGGGAAGCGACCTTCTGGACGAGGATGGAGTAGACGGCCCAGACGAGCGCAGCAAGAAGCGCGAGAAGGTCCCCGAATAAGGCGTCGGCTCCAAGCGCTGCGGCTACGCCATCCGCCCCGGCTCCGAAGCCGACCACGACAAGGCCTCCCATCGCCAACGTGAAGCCCGCGAAGAACCTGGCGCTTAGGAAGGAGCGGTCGCCGAGAAGCGCCGAGATGACGGCCGTGAACAGCGGGGAAGCGGCGACGATGACCCCTACCGCGGTGGCTGTCGTGAACACCAGCGCCACGTTCTCAAGCAGATAGTACGCGGCGATGCCGGTCGCGCCTGCTGCCGCGAACAGCAACTCGTGCCTTCGTTCGCGCAGCCGGAGGACGCGGGGTCGCAGGGCGCAGAGCACGACGAATCCGATCGCGAAGCGGAGCAAGAAGATCCAAAGCGGCGAGAGGCTTGCGAGGAGCACCTTCGTGGATACGAACGTGCATCCCCAGACGAATATGGTGAAGACGGCGACGAGATGGTGCTTCATGCTCGGATGCCCCCTTTCGCCGTCATCCTTCTGTATGCGGCGGGCGTCGTCCCAATGCGCTGCTTGAAGACGCGCGTGAGGTGCGCCTGGTCCGCGAATCCCGCCTCGGCAGCGACGTCGGCGGGCGCAGCGCCTTCGGAAAGCAGCTCGCAAGCGCACTCGACGCGAAGCGACATGAGGTGCTGCAGCGGGGTGATGTCAAACCGCTTCCTGTAGGCGCGAATGAGCGCATACTCGGAAATGCCCTCCGTGGCGGCCAGCTCGGCGATGGCATGGGGCTCGGCCAGATGGCCGCGCAGGTGAGCGAACGCACGCAGCGCAGACGCTTCGTGGGCGGCCGGAACCGCCGAGGGCCCTCCGCCGGCATCAAGGCAGCTCGCAAGGAAGAGCGCCCTCTCGAGCATCTCGGTGCCGTCTCCGCCTTCGATGGAGCGCAGAAGGGCATCGAAGGCGCGCAGGGCTTCGCCGTCGTCCCTTCTCGGGAACCGTAGCCTCGCGCCGTCCAGCACCTCGGCCGCTATGGTCACGCTGTCGTAGGCGAACAGCGCGTCGCCTGCCTGGCAGCATCCATGCATGTCGCCGGGATTGAACGCGACGAGGTCGCCGGGGACGATGCGCACGCGACTCCCGTTGAGGTCGAGGTCCCTTTCGCCGCCTTCGACGCGCCCGATGACGTAATGCCGATGCGAGTGCACGGCAAAAGGCTGCGCAAGCCCGCGATACGTGCGCCGCTCGCCGCCGATTTGGGGGATCGGGGTTATGGTGCAGTGGGCCGCTCGGCCCGCATGCCTCTTCTCGATCATCGCATCCAAGACGACGGGGCGTTCGAGGCCGTCGAGCCCACCGAGCCCCGTTCGGCTCCTCTCTCTTCGGGGCCACCATACACCCGCCAAGCGGACGAATCTTGAACGAAATTGCGCGATCCTCTCCAGATGGCGCCCGCTGAGAGCCAGGGTGACTCACTGACTCACCCTGGCTCGCTAGTCGCCACCTTTGCCGCTCCTCGAGCACCAACGTCTAGCCGCATCGTCTTCATCAGGATCAGGGTCAGCAGCCCACTTGCGGCGGTCGCCGCGGTCGCGGAAAGCCAGACGCCGTTCAAACCGAATTGCGGCGTCAACAGCACGAGGGATGCGATCGGGAGCACCAGCGCGCCGGCGGCGGACGCCATCAGGGAGCGCACGGGCCGGTCCAAGGCCGTGAAATAGGACGAGAAGCACAGGTCGACCCAGCCGACGAGGTACGAGAACGAGGACAGCTGCACCGCCGTGACGCTCAGGGCGAGCAGCTTCTCGTCGCCAGGCCTGACGAACAGGGTCGCGGCATGGGGGCCGACCAGCAGCATGAACAGGAAGGACGCAACGGCGATGGCGACGGTGGCCGTGAGCGTGCGCCGGAATATCGCCCCCATGCGGTCGAGCATCCTCGCGCCGTAGCAGTGGCTGATCGCGGGCTGGAGAGCATCGCATACCCCGAATGCCAGCATGCCGATGATCGAGTCGACGTACATCACGATGGAGAACGCCGCGACTGCCGACGTCCCGCCGTAGCGTAGGAGGAACACGTTCATGACCAGGCTCATGACCGAGGCCGCTATGCTGCCGAAGAACTCGCTCGACCCGTTCGCCACGATGCGCCCGAGCTGGCGGGCAGTGGGCCTCCCTCCCGTGTAGTAGAGGTCCAGCCGCTTCTTCCGGAAGGCGAGGAGCGTGTTGACGGAGCCGGCCGCTATGGCGATGCAGCTTGACAGCGCGGCGGCCATGACGCCCTGTCGCAGCACGGCGATGAGGGCGAAGTCTGCGGCCACGTTGGCCACCTGGGTCGTGATGCCGATGACCATGCCGAACCTTCCCTTCCCGCAATCGCGCAAAAAGTTGTCGGTCGCGAAGTGCACGGGTATCAGCGGCGCGAACGCCGAGTACACCACGAGGTACTCCACGGCGAGCCGGATCGCCTCCTCGCTCGCTCCTGGTGCTATGAAGGTGGCGAATCGGTGCGCGAACAGCAGGCCCAGCGCTCCCGCCACGCACGAGAAGGCGATGATGGCCTTCACGGCGAAAGAGAAGAGACGCGACGCAGCCTCGCGGTCGCCTTTCCCCAACAGCATGGCTATGTTCACCGACGTCCCCGTCGCCACCATGTTGGGCAACGCTTCGGCGATGAGGATGATGGGCATTATCAGGTTGACCGCGGCCAAGGCGTCCTCTCCTAGGAACCGCCCCACGAATATCCCGTCGGCGACGGAGTACAGCGCGCCGACGGCCGAAGCGATGGCCGCGGGAATCGCGCAGCGGAAGAAGAGCGTCGTCGGCGGCAACGTTGCGAACATGTTCGATCCATGGCTCATAGGGTCCTCCTCGGCATGGCCTTGGCCTGCGATCGGGCCCATCGAGCCTGCACGTTCGCTTGCAGGCAAAAAGAGCCCGGTCACAAGCAACGGGAATTGCTGATGACCGAGCTCACTCGACACCTTATCTGGCAGGCGGTTTGCAGGCTCGCTGGCTGCAGCCCCCGTGCTACGGCACTCTGCCCTCCGGTGACCGGCGATTCGATTGCGAATCACCGAATAATATAAAGCAGCGAGATGCGACCATCGCCGGTCTCCAAAAAACATACCGAACCGACGCCAAAGAGCATGGGAGCCATGGGCGGTTCTCATGACTCGTGCTGGCATCAGGGACAGGCCTAGTAGGGCAGAGGCGATAGCGGAGGGGTGCCCTCATCGTTTCTCTGTTGCTCCTCTCGTTGTTGCGTCGGCCGCGAGCTTTGCGCGCAGGTGGCGCCTCGCTGCCATGGTTGCCCGCGCAGCACAGCGAGACCATCTGCGATATGGTGCGTGCCTCCCGTTGCCTCTTTCGAGCGATGGCGGGTCCATCTTCCTTCCTTGCCATTCTTCTCCTAACGTGGTCGCACGAGCCGAGCGCGCGATATTCCTCGCATATCGGGAACACCCGATGTGATGGCGCGTGCGCAAACGGGAGCGCGCAGCATCTATGATGCGCGGCGCATCCGTTCGACCGAGTACGCCGTATCGGCGATAGCAGCTGCTGAGGGACGGTGGCTCACCAGCATCATCGTCTTGCCCTTGCGGTTCTCGGCAAGGGCTTTGAGCACTGCGGCTTCGTTCAGGCTATCCAGGTTGCTCGTGGGCTCATCGAGCAGCACGAACGGCGCGTCGTGCAAAAGCACGCGGGCCAGACCGAGGCGCTGCCTTTCCCCACCCGAGAGCGCATCGCCCAGATCGCCCACCGGGGTGTCGATGCCATAGGGAAGGCGGTCGACCAGATCGGTCAAGGATACCTTCTCCAGCGCCTCGTGCAGCTCAGCATCGGTGGCTTGCGGGCGCGCGACCAGCAGATTGTCCCTTATAGTGCCGGTGAACAGGAACGTGTCTTGAGCCATGAAGCTTTCTGCGCGCCTCAGATCAGAAGCGTCGACGCCGCGTATGTCGCGCCCGGACACTTCTACGCGGCCCGTGTCGGCATCCCAGAAGCGCATCAGGAGCTTCAGCAGCGTCGATTTGTCCGCTCCGCTGCGGCCGGCGATGCGCACGATGCTGCCCTTCTCTATCTTGAGATCCACGTCATCGAGCACATGCTCATCTCCATATGAGAAGCCGACGCCGTGGAGCATCGCGCCCTCGAAGCTGCCGAGAGGCTCGCCGTTAAGGGTCTCGGGCACTATCGGGCGCTCGTCGAGGACCTCCAGCACGCGTGCGCCAGCGGCCAGGGTCTGCTGCAGCGACGTGCCCAGGGCTGCCACGGCCACGACCGGGCCGAATGATGACATCAACGCCGCGACGGACACCACCGCGGGGCCGAAGCTGAGCTGGCCGTCCCCGACCAGCATCGCCGCTATCGCCAGCATGCCGAGCCCGAGCGCCATCACCAGAAGCCCGGTGGCCGCCATCGACACCGCGCCCCTGCGCTTCAGGGGCCCCTCGGCGCACTGCAGCTTCGCGGTAAGCGACCGAAGGCCGTCCAGCCGCTCGCCTTCGCGCCCGAACTGCATGATCTCGGGCAGCCCGCCCAGGCTGTCGAGCACGAAGGCGTTCATGGTGCCCACGCCGTCGCGCACTTCGCGGCCGCTGTCGCCCGACGCCTTTGACGAAACCCACGGCACTGCGACTCCCATAACCAGGTAGGAGAACGCGGCCCAGGCCGCAAGCACCGGCGACTGGAACGCTATGAAGGCGACCATGGCCGTCGAAACCACCACAGCGATGGCCGCTGGCGACAGGGTGTGTGCGTAGAACACCTCGAGCAGCTCGACGTCGGCCGTCATGAGCGACACCAGGTTGCCCTTGTCGCGTCCCTCCAGCTTGGCGGGGGCGAGCGTGCGCATCACGGCGAACAGGCGGTCGCGCACGAGCGCCAGCACCTTGAACGCCAGGTAGTGGTTGCATAGCTGCTCGCCATAGCGCAACGGTCCGCGCAGGACCCCGCAGGCGATCACGGCTGCCACGGCAGAACCCCAGCCGACTCCCTGGGGAACCCCCGCTAAGTCGAGCAGCCCATACACGGCGAACACCGTGAGGGATATGGCTGCGCCGAAGCCCAGCACCCCCAACGCCACAGCAGCAGCCATGACGGGCAGCAGCGGCTTCGTGAGGCCCACCAGCCTGGCCATCACGGACAGATGCGAGCGTCGCAGGCCCCCGGGGCCGCAACCGCCTGCTTCATGGGTGTCAGGCCTGCCAACCGCGGCGGCACCCGCGTCGTCGGCCCCGTCGGCCTCTTCCAACGAAACGCCAACGCATCCGGCCTGGTCGGCGAACGCCTCCAGATGCGCCTGCTTCTGCCACATGCGCCCATAGACCCCGCCGGCCGAAGCCAGCTCGTCGTGGCACCCGGCCTCTGCGACCCGTCCGTCCTCCAGCACGTAGATGCCATCGGCATCCTTCAGCGCCGCCAGGCGATGGGTCACCATGACCACCGTCTTCGACGTGGCGAGGCTCTGCACCAGCGCGATGATGGCCGCCTCGCTTTCGGAATCGATGTTCGAGGTGGCCTCGTCCAGCACGTAGATGGGAGTGTCGTGCAGCAGCGCACGGGCCATGGCCAGCCGTTGGCGCTGGCCGCCAGACAGGTTCGATCCCTCGGGAGCCACCTGTGCGTCCAGGCCGCCGGACGCGCGCACGAAGCCATCCAGCTGGCAGCGGTGCAGCGCCTCCCATAGGTCGGTGTCGGACGCCTCGGGTGCGGCCATGCGCAGGTTCGACCGCACGGTGCCTTCGAACAGATGGCTCGCGAACGGCACGTAGGTGAGCGTCCTGCGAAGCGACGTGCGCGAAAGCTCGCGCACGTCCGTCCCGCCTATGCGCACCTCGCCCTCATAGCGCCCGAGCGACCCGCACAGTATTCCCGCAAGGGTCGACTTGCCCGACCCGCTCTCGCCGGCGATGCCCACGAACGAACCCTGCGGGATGAACGCGTCGACGTCGGCGAGAACGGTCCGCTTTCCGTCGTAAGAATACGACACGCCGCGGCATTCGATGTCGGCGCGGGTCGGGTCCACCTCCAGCGAGCCGCCGCAGGGCTCGGGCATGTCCAGCAGCTCGAATATCTTCTCAGCTGCGGCCATGCCGCTCATGGCGGTGTGGAAGAATGACCCCAAGGAGCGCAGCGGCAGGAAGAACTCCGCTGAGAGGAACACGATGGCGAACACCCCCGCGAACGTCGCTGCGCCCGCTGAGAATTGGAGCAGCGCCATCACGATGCCGGCTGCCGCTCCTCCGAAGGCGAACAGGTCCATCACCGTGATGGAGTTCAGCTGCATCACCAGCAGGCGCATGGTCGCCTTGCGGAACGACTCTGCCTCCCGGTTCATGACCTCGTGCCTGCGCCCGTCGGCTTGGAACACCTTCAGGGTCGTCAGCCCTTGGATGCTCTCCAAGAACAGCGAGCCCAGATCGGTATACGAGCTCCAATACCGTCCCATCACGCGTTTGGCGATCTTCTGCACCGCGACGATGGAGAGCGGGATCAGCGGTACGCAGGCGAGGAGCGCAGCGGCCGTGGGCGGGGAGATGGGCGCCAGGCACGCGAACAACGTGAGCGGGGCCAACGCCGAATAGAAGAGCTGGGGGAGGTACGACCCGAAGTAGCTCTCGAGGTGCTCCACACCCTCCACGCTCATCTGCAACGCTTCGCCTGTCGAGATGGTCTCGCGATAGCTCGGCCCTAGGCGGACCAGTTTCTGGTATACGTCCTGCCTGATAGCGGCCTTCGCGGCCGATGCCGCTCTCTGGCCGAGGCGCTGGGCTGCGGTCTGGCATGCGAACCGCACTGCTATGCCCATCACGGCGATGACAGCCATGGTCACGCCAGAGCGGGCATCAGCCGAGCCTTCGAGCAACAGCTGGAGGAACCACCCTATGGCCATGAACAGCGTCACGTTGGCCAATAGCGCGACCCACTGCAGCGCAACGCTTCCCGCGATGCACTGCCTGGCCGAGGGCACCAGGGCGATCAACCTCTTGCTGAACATCGAGCATTCCTTTCGTTGGGAGCTTTGGGCGGGAACGCGCGCGGCGTCAGTCTTCCTGAGCGGCCTGCTGCGGATGAGCCGTCCACGTTGCGCTCGGCTTCTCGGTCTTCACGAGGAAGCCGAAGTAGACGACGTGCCCTACGAGGATGACCGCGACCACCATGCGCCCTATCGGGAAGGGCTCGAGCAGGAAGAACGATATCCCCAGCAGCGCGCATATAGGGATCAGGAGCTTCAGCTTCGCTCCTGCGGTCATCGCTTTGCGCGTCAGCAAGCCCTCAAAGACCGTCTTATACAGCTTGGTCGCATGGAACCATCCGTTGAGCCTGCGCGAGCTGCGGGCGAAGCAGAACGCTGCCAGCAGCATGAAGGGGGTGGTGGGTAGGAGCGGCAGCACTGCCCCCGCTGCGCCTAACCCGAAGCTGACGAGGCCGATGCCACCCCATATGCACGATGTCAACCGGCTCCTCTTCTTGCGGGCAGATCCGGTATCGCCTGTATCCATACGGCCCCGTCCTTTCCTTGTCCGTTTCCCATTCAAAAGTAAGCCGTGGCTAACTATTACAGGAATACGATCAAGATCGCAAGCATCGATTCCTGCAAATAGGCATCATGGTCGCACGATCGGCGCATCTCGTCCCGTGCTGATGGGGATATACTGGGCGCGTGACGACCGGATGACCGCAGAAAGGGGATCAGCCATGGCTAAGAGCATCCTCCTAGTCCATGCAAGCCCGCGCAAAGGGGGCAATTCGGATATGCTCGCCGATTGGTTCGAGCGGGGAGCCGTTGAGGCAGGGAATACCGTGGTCCGCATCGACGTGGGGCACGCGAGAATCGCCGGCTGCATGGCCTGCGAGCACTGCTTCGCGCATGACGGCGAGTGCGTCAACGAGGACGATATGCAGCAGTTCTACCCGCTCCTGCGCGAGGCTGACGTCATCGTGTACGCCACGCCCATGTACTTCTACAACTTCCCCGCACAGCTGCGCGCCTTCCAAGACCGCATGTTCTGCGGCATCGCAAAGCCCTTCGGCATCAAGCAGGCCGCGCTGCTGCTCTGCTTCGAGGACGAGGACGCCTCGACGTGCGACCCCGCTGTGAACAGCTACCGCGTGGCGACCGGCTACTGCAAGCAGGAGAACCTGGGCGAGGTCATCGTCAAAGGCGTGTACGAGAAAGGAGCGATCGAGGGTGATCCCGGCCTGCAACGAGCCTACGAACTAGGGAAGAGCATCCAGTGACAGCACCCTTCACCCCGTTGTTATGCGCCGCCTCGCTCGGTTAGACGGCTACGGGCGGTCCGCCTCGCCCCGGTCGCAGAGCTCGCCGAGCACGGCGACGAGGCTGCGGCCGCGCTCGGTGAGCGTGCATTCCACCTTCGGAGGCACGTCGGGGTGCATCGTGCGCACGATGCACCCATCAGCCTCGAGCTCTTTCAAGTTGCAGCTCAGGGTGCGATCGATGACCCTCTTCATGTAGCGCTGCATCTCATTGGATCGCACGGGCTCGTATCCCATCAGGCAGTACGGGATGACAGGCTCGTGCTTGCCCGCTATGAGCGAAAGGGCGTAGGGATAGCCCGTCTCGTCGAAGTCAGCGTTCTCTATGCTGCTGTCCGCCATAGCTATACCTTGGGGTAGCGTCTTGAGGTGGCCGTCAACATCGGCGACCACAAGACCACCGGCAACATCCTTGCGACGGGGGCGTTCACCGTAGCGCCTGCCGACGCCGCGCACGTGGTCGAAACGGACCCCTTCGGCATGGCCACGGGGCGCAAGGTCGGCTCGGTCATCATTTCGGCCTTCGATCTCTTGCTCGGGATGCTATCGTCGGTCATGATGCTAGAGGGCGCGATCCCCTTGTCGTCGTATGCGATCCTGGGATGGCGCAGCCTATAGACGAACCCAGAGGGCGTGGCGCTGAACCGCGGCCCGTTCGTTTTTTACAGATGGCGCTGAAGCGTTTTTCGCCACATCGCCCATGAGCATCACGATTTCAGCAGCGGGAAGAGCGCAGGCTCGATCTCGAGGATAGGGATGCTCCGCTCTGAGAGTCCCGTGATCCGATCACGTAGATCATGGCGGCTTTGACCGTGCCGCTGTCAGCATCGATGCTATCAGCCCCTGTATCGCTCACATCGATCCGCGCTCCTCTTCCAGCTCTTGACATTGAAATTCTTTTCATTGAATATTAATTCAACAAACGAGGAAGCACTCGGATGGAATGCAAGGAGGGAAGGCCCATGGAGACTCGCAAGGAGCAGAAGGAGCGTCGCCGCTGGCAGATACTCCGAGCTGCCCTCGACCTGTTCGTGCGCCGTGGCTACGCTGAGACCACCATCGGCCAGATAGCCGAGGCCGCCTCTATGAGCACAGGGCTCATGTTCCACTATTTCTCCTCCAAGGAAGACCTCTACCTGGCTCTTGTGGCCATCGGGGTGGAGGGCACCAAGGCCCCGCAGGCCTCCGGCGCCTGCGATGCGGTCGGGTACTTCGAGGGGTTCCTCGGCCAGCTCTTCTCCTTCACCGAGAGCGAGCCGTGGGTGCCCCAGATGTTCGTGCTCATGGGTCGCGCTCGCCGCGACGGCGCCCCCGAAGCGGTGCGCGAGCTGGCGCTCAGCGTCGATCAGATGCAGCGCTCGGCTGAGGTCATCGCGGAAGGGCAACGCGCGGGGCTGTTCCGCGCGGGCGACCCGCTACAGCTCTCGCAGACGTTCTGGGCCAGCGTTCAGGGCGTCATGGAGCAGTGGGCGGCAGACCCGGCCATGACGCCGCCGAACGCTGATTGGCTGATGGGCATCCTGCGCCCCTGAGCCCAGCCTCCTTTGGGGATCCGCCCGACGAGGGCTCATCTATCGCAATGGTATCTGCAAGCGAAGGGAAGACGAGATCATGACGAAGCGCATCGCGGTGATCGGCGGCGGCATAGCCGGTCTGTCAGCTGGCATCTACGGCCGGTTGGCTGGGTTCGACGTAGACGTGTTCGAGAAGCACGTCGTGGCCGGCGGCGAGTGCACCGGTTGGGACCGGCGCGGCTGCCACATCGACAACTGCATCCATTGGCTGACGGGCAGCCGCCCCGGCAGCGGCCTGCATGAGGTATGGCGCACCGTCGGCGCCATCGACGAGGACACGGCCTACGCTCCAGACGATAAGTTCTTCACCGCGCGCCTCGGCGATGAGCGGGCCACCTTATGGCATGACCTCGACCGCACCGAGCGCGAGCTGGTGGCGCTCTCGCCCGCCGATGCTGGCGAGGTGCGCAAGCTCATCGAGCATGTGCGGTATGCCCAGTGCTGCGACATCCCCGCCGATAAGCCCATGGACATGATGGGGCTGCTCGACTATCTGAAGCTGGGGATGCGCATGCGCTCGATGCCGAAGGTGATGAAAGCCTACGGCAACCTGAGCGTCGGCGAGCTGGCGCAGCGGTTCGAGAGCCCCCTCCTTCAGATGCTCATCGGCGATTACATGCCCAAGGAATACGCCGCCTATGCCCTGATCGTGTCATACGCGACCATGGCCTCGGGCAACGGCCAGGTGCCCCTGGGCGGCTCGCGGGCGATGGCCCAGCGCATGGTCGGGCGGCTGGAAGAGCTGGGAGGGCGGCTGCATCTGGGATGCGCGGTGCAGCGCGTGCTCTGCGAGGATGGGCGCGCGGTGGGCGTCGCGCTGGAAGGTGGCGAAGAGGTGCGTGCCGATGCCGTCATCTTCTCCGCCGATATGAGCCTGCTCTATGGTGGCCTGATAGATGAGGCGCTGATGCCCGAGAGCTGGCGCGAAGCCTACGCGCAGCGCGACCGCTACCCGGTGATAAGCGCCGTCCAAGCGGCGTTCCTCGTGGACGAGGGGCTGGTGGAGCCGGGCATCACCCTCATGGCTTGCGACCCCATCCCGATCGGCGAGACCACGGTGTCGCGGGTGAGCGCGCGCCTCTACGACCACGAGCCGTCCTGGGCGCCGGCGGGGAAGTCACTGGTGCAGATGACGGCCTCGCAGAGCGATGCTGGATACGAGTGGTGGAGCTCGCTCGTCCAAGAGGAGTACGAGGCCGAGAAGGCGCGGGTGGCCCAAGCCTTCGCCGATGCGCTGATAGCGCTGCGACCCGAGGTGGAGCCGAGCCTGGAGCTGCTCGACTGCTGGACGCCCCTTACCTACGAGCGCTATTGCGGCGCCTACCATGGCAGCTACATGGGATTCATGACGGTGCCCGGCGTCAAGCCCGTGGACTGCCCGGGCACGGTGAAGGGGCTCGATGGCCTCTACCTGGCCGGCCAGTGGGTCACCAGCCCCGGCGGCCTTCCCATCGCCGTGACCTCGGGGAAGTTCGCCATCCAGCGCCTGGTCAAAGCCCTCGGGGCGTAGGGCGGCCAGCTCCGCGCGCTCCCTCTGGCGCGGCATCGCCGGCTCCGCATCTGCTCGCGAGCGCACCTTCCGACCCCGCGCCCGTTCCGAGAGGGCCCACCGGACGCCGTCGTGGCGACGGCGTCCGCATCCCTTCGCCGCACAGCCCCGCCGGTGCGCGTTTGGTATCATGGGGGCATGGAGCAAGGTGCGCATACGGCGAAGGGGAGCGCTCCGCGGAGGCGGGGCCGGGGCTTGCGGATAGCGGCTCTGTCGCTTCTCGCGTGCGCGGCGGCGGTCGCCGTGTTCGTCGGCGTCACGAACGCCATCGTCGTCGGCACGGCATCTGAGCGCATGGTGGCCGCAGATGAGGCCGCCGCATTCGATGCCGATGCCATCGTCGTGCTCGGTGCGCTCGTGAAGCCGGATGGCACGCCTTCCGACATCTTGCAAGACCGCCTCGATAACGCCATCGAGCTCTACAAGGCCGGCGCGGCGCCGAAGATCATCATGAGCGGCGACCACGGCCAGCGCTCTTACAACGAGGTGCAGGGGATGAAGCGCTACGCGATAGGCGAGGGCGTGCCCTCCGAGGACATCTTCTGCGACCATGCCGGCTTCTCCACCTATGAGACGATGTACCGCGCGAAGCACGTGTTCGGCGCAGAGCGCATCGTGGTATCCACGCAGACCTACCATCTCTACCGGGCGCTCTACGACGCGCTCGGCCTCGGGCTCGACGCGGTGGGCGTGCCATCCGACCGCCGCACGTTCGCCGAGCAGCTGATGTGGGATATCCGCGAGATACCCGCTCGTACGAAGGACATGGTCAAGACGTTCGCAGGCTCACCGCCCACCTTCGGCGGCGAGCCGATAGACCTGAGCCGATCGGGCGACATCACCGACGGATAGGCGGGAAAAAGAGCGACAGGCTGAGAGATGCGACGGGCTATCTGCCGGTGCTGTCTGCGGCCGGAGCGCATGGCTGCCCGCGCCGGGGCCATCCGCAAGGCTACAGTCGGGTAAAGCATCGGTCGCGCACCCCGCGCAGCGCGCTCGAGCGCATATCCTACGTATACGACGCAAGACCGAGGAGGCGCGATGAACGCGAAGGAGATATATCTGGCCGGCGGATGCTTCTGGGGCACCGAGGCGTACCTGAAGAAGCTGCCCGGCGTCATGGAGACGCAGGTCGGCTATGCCAACAGCACAGTAGCCGACCCTTCCTATGAAGACGTCTGCACCGGCCAGACCGGGGCCGCGGAATGCGTGCGCGTGGCGTACGACGCCGAGGTGATCGAGCTGAGCCTGCTCTTGAAGGCGTTCTTCCGCACTATCGACCCCACGTCGGTGAACCGGCAGGGCAACGACCGCGGTACCCAGTACCGCACCGGCATCTACTGGACCGACGACACCAGCGCGTTCCTGGTGAAATGCAACCTGGCCGAGCTCGCGCGCGAGATAGGCGAGCCGGTAGCCATCGAGGCGGCCGAGCTGTCGTCGTTCTGGCCGGCCGAGGCATACCATCAGGGCTATCTGGCGAAGAACCCCGGCGGCTACTGCCATGTGAACCTGGCCGATGCTGCCGCTTTCATCGGCGAGCATGCGAGCGAGTTCGGCACCATCAATCGCGTCGTGAGGCTCGAGCCGCCCGCCCCGCGCGCTTGACGCGCCGCTCACGCGCAGCCTATCGGGCGCCCGAGCCGCACGCTCGCGGATGGGGTGTTGCCCGATGCCGCCATCATGTGCATAATGGCCCCCGCAACGATTTCAATGACGTTCCCGGAATGCGCAGCGTCCGCGCGCGGCAGACCGGGGGCCGAGAAGACTCTGGAGAACTCTTAAGTGAGTGCCGAAGGTGCAAGGCTCCGCTGCGGCGGCGCTGAATCTCTCAGGCAAACGGACAGAGCATAGCTGCGCTCCCGCAGGGTGCCCCCGAGTTTTCTGACGACGACGAAAGCGAGGGAGAGCGTGGAGCAAGCGCTGCTCGGTGCGGTCAGCACCATCAACAACTACCTATCGAACTATGTCCTCATCATCCTGCTGCTCGGCATGGGCATCTGGTTCACCATCCGCACGCGAGCCATCCAGTTCCGCTGTTTCGGCGAGGGCTGGCGGCGCCTGTTCGGCGACTTCTCGCTGCGCGGCGGCGACCAGGGCGGCGCCATGACGTCGTTCCAAGCGCTCTCCACTGCGGTGGCTGCGCAGGTCGGCACCGGCAACATCGTGGGCGCATGCGGCGCCATCATCGTGGGCGGCCCAGGTGCCATCTTCTGGATGTGGGTCATCGCGCTCCTCGGCATGGCCACCAACTACGCCGAGGCGGTCATGGCGCAGAAGACGCGCGTGATCGACGTCGACGGCACCGTGCATGGCGGCCCGGTCTACTACATAACCACCGCCTTCAAGGGCAAGGGCGGCAAGTTCTTGGCCGGCTTCTTCGCGGTGGCCATCATCTTGGCGCTCGGCTTCATGGGCTGCATGGTGCAGTCGAACTCCATCGCTGAGACCATGAACAACGCCTTCGGCATCCCCACATGGGCTATCGGCATCGTGATCGTGGTGCTCGCCGGCTTCGTGTTCGTGGGCGGTGTGTCGCGCTTGGCGGCGGTCACCGAGAAGATCGTGCCCATCATGGCGCTGCTGTACGTGCTCGGCTCGATCGTGCTGCTCATCATGAACGCGTCGGCCATCCCGGCCACCTTCGCGCTCATCTTCGAGTGCGCCTTCAACCCCGAGGCCACGGTCGGCGGCGCGACGTTCGGCATCATCGCGGCCATCAGCCAGGGCGCGAAGCGCGGCCTGTTCAGCAACGAGGCCGGCATGGGCTCCACCCCGCACGCGCATGCGCTCGCCGAGGTGAAGAATCCGCACGAGCAGGGCACCGTCGCTATGATCGGCGTGTTCGTCGACACCATCGTCGTGGTCACCATGACGGCGCTGGTGGTGCTGTCCAGCATGTATGTGGGCGACGGCGCGCTGGCCACGGGCGACTACGCGGCGCTCACCGCTGACTCCATCACCAAGACCAACATCGCGCAGCTGGCGTTCGGCGCATCCTTCGGCTCGGACATCGGCGCCTGGTTCGTGGCCATCTGCCTGCTGTTCTTCGCCTTCTCCACCATCCTGTCGTGGAACCTGTTCGCGAAGCTCAACGTGGAGTGGCTGTTCGGCAAGAAGGCGGTGCTGCCGTTCACCATCATCGCGCTGGCGTTCATATTCTTGGGCTCGCTGCTGTCGAATGACCTCGTGTGGGAGCTCGCCGACATGTTCAACCAGCTCATGGTGCTGCCGAATGCCATCGCGCTGTTCGCGCTGACCGCGCCGGTGCTCGCCATCGCGAACGCGAAGCATGACCGCTTGGCCACCGATGTCGCCGAGGAGAAGCGAGAGGATGAGGAGCGCGCCGCGGCCATAGCGGCCGAGAAGCGCGAGCGGTGAGGTGCGCGAAGCTCTATTCCGAGGGACCACGCAGGCAGAAGATAGCCGCGGCTGCTATAATGCCGCACTATCTTCCATATAGGTAACCTCGACACGAATCGGAGTTTGTTGCATGGATATCCGCGAACAGCTTGAGAAGATATTCGACGAAGCCATCGGCGCCGCTCTGGCTGATGGCTCGATAACGCTCGCAGAGGGGGCGGACGCGCCCGAGCCCGCGCTGGAGCGCCCGCGCGACGAAGCGAACGGCGACTGGGCCTCCACGGTGGCCATGCGCACGGCGAAGCTGGCCCGCAAGAGCCCGCGCGACGTGGCGCAGGCCATCGTCGATCATCTGCCTGAGAACGACGTCATCGCCTCGGTGGAGATAGCCGGCCCGGGCTTCATCAATATCCGCCTGGCCGATGCCGTGCTCCAAGGCGTGGTGCGCACGGTGCGCGAGCAGGGAGAGGATTACGGTCGCGGCACCATCGCCGAGGGCCAGCGCAAGGTGAACCTCGAGTACGTGTCGGCGAACCCGACGGGCCCGCTGCATGTGGGGCACGGCCGCTGGGGCGCGCTGGGCGATGCGATGGCGCGCGTCATGCGCCATGCGGGCTATGACGTCTACGAGGAGTTCTACATCAACGACCACGGCACGCAGATGGACGTGTTCGGCAACTCCGTGGGCGTGCGCTACATGCAGCTGCTCGGCCACGACGTGGAGATGCCCGAGCAGTGCTACGGCGGCAGCTACGTGGCCGACATCGCGCAGGGCATCATCGACCGCGAGGGCGACAAGTACGAGAGCCTGACCGACCAAGAGCGCATGGAGGCGTTCCGCGAGATAGCCTACCAGCAGATGCTCGACTTGCAGCACGAGGTGCTGGGGCGCCTCGGCACCACCTTCGACCGCTGGTTCAGCGAGCGCAGCCTCTACGTGGAGGACGAGAAGGGCGAGAGCCCCGTCAGCCGCAGCCTGAAGGCCATGGAGGACAAGGGCTACGTGAAGGAGGATGACGGCGCCATCTGGTTCCGCTCGTCGGAGCTCGGCGACGAGAAGGACCGCGTCATGATAAAGGCCAACGGCGAGATGACCTACTTCATGAGCGATGTGGCCTACCACTACGACAAGAAGATGCGCGGGTTCGACCGTCTCATCAACATCTGGGGCGCCGACCATCACGGCTACGTGAAGCGCTGCGAGTGCATGCTCGAAGCGTGGGGCTGGCCGGGCGATCTGGAGATCGTGCTCGGGCAGCTGGTGAACCTGTTCCGCGATGGCGAAGCGGTGCGCATGAGCAAGCGCACCGGCGAGATGGTGACGCTCGAAGAGCTGATAGACGAGGTGGGCGTGGACGCCACGCGCTACCTGATGCTGTCGCGCTCCTCCGATCAGCCCATCGACTTCGACATCGAGCAGGCGAAGAAGAAGGATTCGTCGAACCCGGTCTATTACGTGCAGTACGCGCATGCCCGCATCTGCTCGATCATCCGCCGCGCCTTCGAGGAGAAGGAGGGCGCAGGGGCTGCCGAGGGCCGCTCGATGGCCGAGCTCGCGCAGGCGGTGGCGCCCGAGGGCTGCACTCTGGCGCCGCTCACGCACGACACGGAGCTGGCGCTGATGCGCAAGATGGCCGATTTCGGCAACCTCATCGCGCTGGCCGCCCGCGACCGCGAGCCGTTCCGCCTGACGCACTACGCGCAGGACCTGGCGGCGCTGTTCCATAGCTTCTATACGGAGTGCAAGGTGCTCACCGACGACGACGCCCTGACCCGCGCACGCCTCGCCCTGTGCGACGCCACGCGCATCATGTTGGCGCTGACGCTCGGCCTGCTCGGAGTGAGCGCTCCCGAGAAGATGTAGAAAACGCTTGCGCCGGCGGGGGAGCAACCGTATAATCCTGCCTTGCGCATATGCGCGACATGGTGGCTGTAGTTCAGTCGGCTAGAATGCCAGATTGTGGCTCTGGAGGTCGTGGGTTCAAGTCCCATCAGCCACCCCATAGCTCTTCATCGGGTCTTGAGCGTGAAGCTCGGGGCCCGTTCTCATGTCAGGAGAAAATTTCGCTCAGAACGCTTGCATACCGCATCATGTTCGCATAGAATAATCAATCGCTTTGCGAATGACGTGCGCCATTAGCTTAGTTGGTAGAGCAGGGGACTCTTAATCCCAAGGTCGAAGGTTCGAGTCCTTCATGGCGCACCACGAAGCTCACACGACCGGCATCCTTGTCGGTCGTGTTTGTAGAAGGGCCCTTAGCTCAATGGTGGAGCAGAGGACTCATAATCCTTTGGTTGCAGGTTCGAATCCTGCAGGGCCCACCATCTATGCCCTGCGATGCACCCGCCATCATGATGAATCGGTGAACGGCGCGTTTCTCGCGGATTCGCCATATCAGAGGCCGATGCTGCATGATATACTCGGAAAGCTTGTAGAAGAGCTGCAAGCAAGAGAATATCGGCCCCGAGTAATGTAAGTTTCGACTGTAATCAAGACGACTGCTTATTGAAACGGGGTCCCTAGTATCCGAAAGGGGTCCGTTTTGACCGAGATCAAGAACACGTCGGTTATCGAGTTCGACGACGTATCCGATGATCAGCTCAATGCCATGATCGATGGCACCCTGACCGACTTCGACGAGGGCGACCTGGTCGAGGGCACGGTGGTGAAGCTGGAGCACGACGAGGTGCTCGTCGATATCGGCTTCAAGAGCGAGGGCGTCATCCCGTCGCGCGAGCTCTCCATCCGCAAGGACGTCGATCCTTCCGAGATCGTGAACCTGGGCGACCATATCGAGGCGCTGGTTCTCCAGAAGGAGGACAAGGACGGCCGCCTGATCCTGTCCAAGAAGCGCGCCGAGTACGAGCGCGCCTGGAACCGCGTCGAGGAGAAGTTCAAGGCCGGCGAGGTCGTCACCGGCGAGGTCATCGAGGTCGTCAAGGGCGGCCTGATCCTGGACATCGGCCTGCGCGGCTTCTTGCCTGCGTCGCTCGTCGACCTGCGCCGCGTGAAGGATCTGGACATGTACCTCAACACCGAGATCGAAGCGCGCGTCATCGAGATGGACCGCAATCGCAACAACGTGGTCCTGTCGCGCCGCGTGCTGCTCGAAGAGGGCCGCAAGGCCGAGCGCACCGAGATCCTCTCGAAGCTGTCGAAGGGCATGCGCCTGAAGGGCACCGTCTCCAGCATCGTGGACTTCGGCGCCTTCGTGGACCTGGGCGGCATCGACGGCTTGGTGCATATCTCCGAGCTGTCTTGGAACCACGTGAACCATCCCAGCGAGGTCGTGAAGGTGGGCGACGAGGTAGAGGTGGAGGTCCTGGATGTGGACCTGCAGCGCGAGCGCATCTCGCTCGGCCTCAAGCAGACCACCGACGATCCGTGGGTGGAGCTGGTGGACAGCTACCCGGTGGGCACCATCGTGGATGGCACCGTCACCAAGATCGTCCCGTTCGGCGCGTTCGTCGAGCTGGGCAACTCCATCGAGGGCCTGGTGCATATCTCCGAGATGGCCGCAAAGCACATCGAGTCGCCGGCTCAGGTGGTCAAGCAGGGTCAGGACGTGAAGGTCAAGGTCATGGAGATCAACCCGGACCGCCGCCGCATCTCCCTGTCCATGAAGGCTGCCGCTGAGGAGCTGGGCTACGAGATCGAGATCGACGAGACCGTGCAGGTGGAGGACGCGAAGCCGCGCAAGTCCGAGGCTGAGCAGACCGAAGAGGCCGTGGTCGACGCCATCGAGGCCGCCGATCCCGCAGCTGAGGTCGTGGAGACGGATGTCGTCGAGACGCCCGAGGCCGAGGCTGTCGTGGTCACCGACGAGCCGGCTGACGCAGAGGCTGCCGAGTAGGCTGCCGGACAAGGGGAACCCTGTGGAGAAGATCTTCGTCATAGGCGGCATGGGCGCGGGCAAATCGACCGCCCGCAAAGCGCTCACCGACCAGGGGCTCGACTACATCGACCTGGACAAGGTCGGCCACGATATCCTCAAGTGGGAGATCGTGAAGGAAGAGCTGGTCGAGGCGTTCGGCGCCGATATCCTCGGCGACGATGGGGAGGTCGTGCGCCAGCGGCTCGCTGCCAAGGCGTTCGTCAGCCCTGCGGAGACGCGCAAGCTGAACCGCATCACCATGCCGCGCATCGAAGAGGCTTACTCCGATATGGTCGACGAGCTGGCGGCTAAAGGCGCCGAGGCGGTGGTGGTGGAGTATTCCGTGTTCAAGAACCGCTCCACGTCGCTGGCGTGGTCGGCCGATGTCGTCATAGCCGTTCTGGCGCCCATCGACATGCGCATCGAGCGCGCGGTGGCGTCCGGCTTCGACGAGGATGATGTGCGCCGCCGCATCAGCCAGCAGATCACCGATGCCGACCGCATTGAGGCGTCGGATGTGGTGTTCAACAACGACTCCACGAAAGAGGAGCTCTACAACGAGGTCACCGCGTGGTGGAACGACCATAAGAGCGCCTAGCGGCCTTCGGGTCCCATAGCATGCAGTCCCGGCGGAGGCGCGTTCTCCGCCGGGCTTTTCTATCTAAGGAGCGCCATGTCGAGTCATCTGAAGAACATCGAGGGCACGGTCATGGAGGGCAAGACCAGCCCGGAGGCGCTCGTCGGGGTGCCCCTTGAGGTGGTGTCGCCCTACGAGCCCGCCGGCGACCAGCCTCAGGCGGTGGAGGCGCTCGCTCAGGGCGTGCGCGACGACCTGCGCTATCAGACGCTGCTCGGCGTCACGGGCTCGGGCAAGACCTTCACGATGGCGAAGGTCATCGAGGCGGTGCAGAAGCCCACGCTGGTGATGGCGCCCAACAAGACGCTCGCCGCGCAGCTGGCGGCTGAGCTGCGGGAGTTCTTCCCCGACAACGCCGTGGTGTACTTCGTCAGCTACTACGATTACTACCAGCCCGAGGCTTACGTCCCCTCATCGGATACGTTCATCGAGAAGGACGCGTCCATCAACGAAGAGGTGGAGAAGCTGCGCCACGCCGCCACCAGCGCGCTGCTGTCGCGGCGCGATGTGATCGTGGTGGCGTCGGTCAGCTGCATCTACGGCATCGGCAGCCCGCAGGATTACGCGGGCATGGCGGTGTTCCTCAATAAGGATGAGCCGACCGAGCGCGACGAGGTCATCTATGGGCTGATCGACATCCAGTACGACCGCAACGATTACGAGCTGAAGCGCGGCACGTTCCGCGTGCGGGGCGATTCGCTCGACATCTTCCCGCCCTATGCCGACAATCCGCTGCGCGTGGAGTTCTGGGGCGACGAGATAGAGAGCATCGACGAGGTGGACGCCGTGACCGGCGAGGTGCTGAGCAGCTTCCATGCGGTGCCGGTGTGGCCCGCATCGCATTACGTGACAGCGCGCCCGAAGATGGACCGGGCGCTCGGCACTATACGCGAGGAGCTGCAAGAGCGCCTCGAGCAGTTCAACGCCGAGGGCAAGCTGCTGGAAGCCCAGCGGTTGGAGATGCGCACGAACTACGATCTGGAGATGCTGGAGACGATGGGGTTCTGCTCGGGCATCGAGAATTACTCGCGCCATCTCGATGGGCGCGCACCCGGCGAGCCGCCCTACACGCTGATCGATTACTTCCCAGACGATTTCCTGTGCATCATCGACGAGAGCCACGTGACCGTGCCGCAGATACGCGGCATGCACGAGGGCGACCGCTCGCGCAAGGTGACGCTGGCCGAGCACGGCTTCCGCCTGCCCTCGGCGCTCGATAACCGCCCGCTGCGCTTCGACGAGTTCGAGGACCGCGTGCCGCAGTTCATCTATGTGAGCGCCACGCCCGGCGATTACGAGGAGAAGGTCAGCCAGAAGCAGGTCGAGCAGATCATCCGCCCGACCGGCCTGCTCGACCCTGAGGTCGTCTTGCGGCCCATCAAGAGCCAGATCGACGACATCATCGATGAGGCGCGCGAGCGCGCTGCGCGCGACGAGCGCGTGCTGGTGACGACGCTCACCAAGAAGATGGCCGAGGACCTGACCGATCACCTGCTCGATCAGGGGCTGCGGGCGCGCTACATGCATTCCGATATCGGCACGCTGGAGCGCGTGGAGATACTGCGCGACCTGCGCCGCGGCGCCTTCGACGTGCTGGTGGGCATCAACCTGTTGCGCGAGGGGCTCGATCTGCCCGAGGTGAGCTTGGTGGCCATCCTCGATGCCGACAAGGAGGGCTTCCTGCGCAACCACCGTTCGCTCGTGCAGACGATCGGCCGTGCTGCGCGCAACGTGTCGGGGCAGGTCATCATGTACGCCGATAAGATGACCGATTCGATGCGCCGCGCCATCGATGAGACGCGCCGCCGCCGCGAGATGCAGATGGCCTTCAACGAGGAGCACGGCATAGAGCCGCAGACCATCCGCAAGAAGATCAACGACATCATGGATTCGATCGTGGACGAGTCGGAGGGGCTCAGCGCCGAGGATATCAACCGCGAGCTCGCCGAGCTGTCGCGCGACGAGGTGATGCGGATGATCATGTCGATGGAAGAGGAGATGCAGGCGGCATCGGCCAGCATGGAGTTCGAGGAGGCGGCCCGCCTGCGCGACCAGGTGGTGAAGCTGCGCACCACCGTAGATGATCTGAGCGAGAAGGACGTGCTCGCCGACCTGAAGAAAGGCGCGCGCAAGGGCAGCGCCTACGGTAACAGGAAGAACGCGGCCTACGGTTCGAGCCGTAGGAGCTGAGGCGGGCAGAGAGCGGATTGGGCGAGCCATGATAGACGAGATACACGTACGCGACCTGGCGCTGATAGCCGATGCGGGCATCGAGCCTGCGGCTGGCCTCACGGTGCTGACGGGCGAGACGGGCGCGGGCAAGACCGCGCTGCTCACGTCGTGCAAGCTGCTGATGGGCGCGCGCGCCGAGCGGTCGTATGTGCGCGAGGGCGCCGCTGAGGCGTGCGTGGAGGGCAGATTCTTCATCGGCGAGGACGAGCGCGTGGTGGTGCGCCGCGTGTCGGCTGACGGGCGCTCGCGGGTGCAGATCGACGGGCAGATGGCCAGCGTCGGCGAGCTGGCAGATGCCATCGCGCCCAGCATCGACCTGTGCAGCCAGCACGACAGCCAGGAGCTGCTGCGCCCGGCGGCCCATATGCGCTTGCTGGATGCGTGGGCTGGCAACGGCGAGAAGGCGGCTGCCTACGAGCAGGCATTCCGCGAGCACGAGCGCTGCCGTGCGCATCTCGATGCGGTGCGCGAAGGGGGCAGGGCCTCTGCTGAGCAATTGGAGCAGGCGTCGTTCGTGCTGCGCCAGATAGATGCCGTCTCTCCCGATGAGGAGGAGTACGAGCAGCTGATGGCCGACCTCGCCAAGGCGGAGAACGTGGAGGCGCTGGCCCGGGCGGCGCAGGCGGCGCGCGAGGCGCTCTCGGGCGATGAGGGTGCGCTCACGAGCGCGGGCAGCGCCGTGGCGGCGCTCGAGGACGGTGCCGCATATGACGAGGCGCTCGGCGCGCTCGCCGCGGGCGTGCGCGAGGCGGTCTACCTGATGGAGGATACGGCGCGCGACATAGCGGCGTATGGGGAGGGCATCGAGTTCGACCCCGAGACGCTCGCGCAGATGCAGGAGCGCGCAGCGGCGTATCAGGGTCTCATGCGCACTTACGGGCCCACCATCGCCGATGTGATCGCCCGGGCCGATGAGGCGCGCGAGCGCGTGGCGCTCATCGACGATGGGGAGCGCTTGCAGCGCGAGGCCGAAGCGGCGCTCGCCAGCGCCGAGGTTGCTCTGATCGCGGCTGCATCCGAGCTCGACGGCGCGCGTCGCAGCGCTGCCGGCGGTTTCGCGGCGGGCATAAGCGAGGTCATGGGCAGCTTGGAGATGGGCAGCGCCGATGTGTCGTGCGAGGTGGCTCAGCTGCCGCGCGAGCAGTGGGGGCCGTCCGGCCCCGACAGGGTGGAGCTGACCTTCCGCCCTGCGCAGAACATGCGCGCCCGTCCGCTCGCGCGCATCGCGTCGGGCGGCGAGCTATCGCGCGTGCTGCTGGCGCTGCATGTGGTGATGGAGGATAAGGACGAGGTATCCACCCTCGTGTTCGACGAGATAGACGCCGGCGTGGGCGGCGCGACGGCGAATGCGCTGGCTGAGGTGCTGGTGCGGCTCTCGCAGACCCACCAGGTGCTGGTGGTGACGCACCTGGCGCAAGTGGCAGCGCGCGCCGAGAAGCATTACGTGGTGCGCAAGGCCGAGGCGGACGGCGTCGCTGAGACGAGCATCCTGCTCGTGGAGGGCGCTGAGCGCGAGCAGGAGATAGCCCGCATGCTGTCGGGCAGCGGCACGCAGGCATCCATCGCGCACGCCCGCGAGCTGCTCTGCCCTGCGAGCGGCTGCTAAGAAAGCGGCGGGCGCCCTACACCGCCGCTGCGCGCTGCCTCCCCGGGTAGATGGCCGCTCTGCGCGCGTTCCGCCTGTCTAAGCGGTAGAATCAGCAGAGCGTATACATCAGCGTCATCGGGGAAACCGCACATGATCTATCTGAAAGACCTCTCATTCACCTATGCCGCCTGCGATGCGCCGGCGCTGTGCGGTGTCGATCTCATAATCCCCGAGGGGTGCTTCGCGGGCATCACCGGTGCGGTCGGGTCGGGCAAGACCACGCTCGCACGCGCGGTGTGCGGCATCATCCCGCATGGGTGCGCAGGCACCCTCTCCGGCAGCGTCGTCGTGGGCAGCCTCGATACGGCGAAGGCGAGCCTGACCGAGCTGTCGCGCTTGGTGGGCAGCGTCGCGCAGGACTTCGACGCGCAGATCATATGCCCCATCGTGGAAGACGAGGTGCGCTTCGGGCTCGAGGGCTTCGGCATCCCCGAAGAAGAGGCATCCCGGCGCATCGACGGAGCGCTCGATGCGCTCGGCATCTCCGAGCTGCGCGACCGCAGCATCGGCTCTCTCTCGAGCGGTCAGAGGCAGAAGGTGGCCGTGGCCTCCCTGATGGCGCTGCAACCGCCGGTGCTCCTGCTCGACGAGCCGACCTCCCAGCTCGACCTCGCATCCGCCCGCAGCATCCTCAGCGCGCTGAAGCAGGACGCAGTTGAGCGGGGCGCCACCGTGGTGGTCGTGGAGCAGAAGGTCGAGCTGCTCGCAGAGCTCGCCGACAAGCTGATCGTCATGGACGGCGGCCGCATCCGCTGCGAGGGGAAGCCCGGCGAGGTGCGGGAGCAGGCGGGGGAGCTCTTCGGCGTGGATGCGCCGCAGAGCGCGCAGGACGGCACGTAGCGCGGTTGGTCGGGCACTGCTATGGCTGCATCGTCTGCATATCTGCTCGGAGACGGCCTCGTTCACCGGATGGACCCGGTGGCGCGCTTGGCCTGTGCGCTGCTCATCCTCGTCGCGTGCTCGTGCGCGCCGGGCGCTGCGTTCCTCGCTGCCGTGCTGATCGGCGAGCTCGTGCTGGCAGCTCATGTGCGCGCGTTGCGCTTGGCGGGGTGCTTCATAGCCGTTCTCGCTGCGCCTTCGGTCGTGCTGGCAGCCATCGTGCTCATCATCACCCCGCTCGGCGCGCCTTTGGCGGCTCTGCCATGGGGCTATATCGGCACCGGGAGCATCCTCGCCGCCCTTGCGGCTGCGCTGCGCCCGGCAGCCTGCCTCTTGCCGCTCTTCCTGTCGCTCTATCTGACGCGCCCGGACGATCTGGCTGATGCTGTGTGCAAGACCCTGCGCGTGCCGTATCGGCAGGCGTTCGCTTTCGCGTGCGCGGTGCGGTTCATCCCCGATCTCGCGAACCGCATGTCACAGAAGCTCGAAGCGCATGCGATGCGCGGGCGCAGCGGCATCATCGCACGCGCGGGCTTCGCGCTGCGCTCCATCCCGCTCGCGTTCAGGGAGACAGCGCGCACGATGCGCGAAGCGATGCTCGCTGCCGAGATGCGCGGCTCGCGCCTGCGCCCGCGCGGCAGCAGCCCCGATGACAGCACCATCGAGCCGGCCGATGCCGCATGCATGGCCGCATGCGCGCTCTTGGTGGCAGCCGCGCTGGTGCTGCGGGCCCTCTTCGCGTAGCGCCCCGTACAGCCGCTATCCACAACGGACGGCGTCTTGCCATGTTTTTTCTCTACAACATATTGCGTTTTGCGCTAATATAGAGGACTATCTATGCTCGTATCGGCACGCACATCTGTTTTATCCGATACAGCATGAAAGCAACCTATCGGAAGGAATGCGCCAGAGGTGTCTCTGACATTCGTGAAAAAGGGGTTCTGCATCCTGCTGGCAGCTGCGTTCGCCTTCTCCATGAGCGTCCTGCCCGTGCCATCGGCCTTCGCTGATGAAGATCCGAACGCCATACTGGACGCCGCTCAGGCGCGCCTCGACGAGATATCCGCGGAGTATGACGCGCTCAGCTCCGAGGTGAACGCGCTTCAGAGCCAGATAGACGAGCTGGCCGATCAAGTGCTGACCGCCCAGGAGGAGATGCTGAACGGCCGCGCTGCTCTGGGCAATACCGTGCTGTACGAATACCGCGGCGGCTCCATATCCACCATGCTGAGCATCCTGATGGGCTCGACGGATATCTCCGAGCTCACCCGCAACATGAACTACGTGAACCAGATCATGGATCATCAAGCCGAAGAGATCGAGGTCCAGAAGGAGCTGAAAGAGCGCTTTACCAAGGTCTCTACCGAGCTGACCGGCCAGAAGGACGAGCAAGACCAGAAGCTCGAAGAGCTCGCCACCAAGCGCGAAGAGGCCACCAAGGTGGTAGAGGAGGCCAGTCAGCGGGTCGAGGAGAACAACGCCCGCATCGAGCAGATGCGCAAGCAGGCCGATCAGTTCATCTGGGGCGGCGTCCAGGAGGATGCGCTCATACAGAACGACGACCCCGGGCAGAACACCATCCCCGAAGAGGATAAGACGACATCCGGCGGTACCCCGCCGAGCGGTGGGTTCGTGCCCGAGGATGTGTCGGCGTATCGTACGGTCGTGTCGTCGGCTTACGGCGGCTGGAGCGACAAGAGCACGCCGAACCCCGGTACCACCGCTAACGGCTCTGTCTGCGACGACAATTCGATGGGCATCGCCATACCGCTGTCGTGGAGCGACCGCAGCCGCTATTACGGCCGCACCGCCGAGATCATCTGGAACGGCCGCGTGGTGTACGCCACGGTGAACGACTGCGGCAACATGGACAAGTACGGCTGCGAGATCGACCTCCAGCCCGGTGTGTGGAAGGCGCTCGACCCCAATTGCACGACCTGCGCGCAATGGGGCCACAGGACCGTTCAGTACCGCATCCTTTAGCGGATAGCCTCCCGCTTGCGCGCTCGGTTGCGCTATAGTTGAACCGACAAGATCGACACGCATATCGTGCCTGCGTCAGCGTTCGCGCTGGCGCGGCTCATTTGCCATAGAGGGCGGAAGGCTGGTTCGGTACATGGCGCTGATAGACGATCTACGCGAGCTCGAGCGCAGGGCGCTCGCCGATATCGCGCAGGCATCCTCATTGCAGGAGCTCGACGCGGTGCGCGTCGCGGTGGTGGGGAAGTCGGGAGAGCTGACCGGCTACCTGCGCAACATGGGCAACGTCCCCAAAGAGGAACGGGCCGAGGTCGGCAAGGCGGTGAACGCTGCGCGCCAGGCCGTGGAAGAGGCTATCGAGGGGCGCAAGGCGGCGCTCGCAGCCGCTGAGCTCGATGCGCGCATACAGTCCGACGCGGTGGATGTGACGCTGCCCGGGCGCGTGCAGCAGCTGGGCTCGCGGCACCTCATCAACCGCATCATCGACGAGGTGAGCGATATCTTCCTGGGGCTCGGCTACACGGTGGGCGCTGGGCCCGAGGTGGAGACCGACTACTACAACTTCACAGCGCTGAACGCGCCGGCCGACCATCCCAGCCGCAGCATGCAGGACACGTTCTACCTGCGCGATCTGTCAGGCGATGCAGCTGCGGTGCGCGGCGAGAGCGATGTGCTGCTGCGCACGCAGACCTCGGGTGCGCAGGTGCACGCGATGGAAGACCAGCCGCTGCCCATCTACATGATAGCTCCCGGCAAGGTCTACCGCCGCGACGTGGCCGACCCGAGCCACCTTCCCCAGTTCCACCAGATAGAGGGGCTGGCGGTCGATAAGGGCATCACCTTCGGCGACTTGAAGGGCACGCTCGACCACCTGTGCAAGCAGATATTCGGCCCTGACCGCAAGACGCGCTTCCGCGCGCACTACTTCCCGTTCACGGAGCCCTCGGCTGAGGTCGATGTCAGCTGCGGGGTCTGCGGCGGCGCGGGCTGCCGCATGTGCAAGGGCACCGGCTGGCTGGAGATATTAGGCTGCGGCATGGTCGACCCGAACGTGCTCGAGATGAGCGGCATCGACCCCGAGGTGTACTCCGGGTTCGCGTTCGGCATGGGCGTGGAGCGCATCGCATGCTTGAAATACAACGTGCCCGACCTGCGCATGCTGCTGGAGGGGGATATGCGCTTCCTGCGGCAGTTCTAGCGCTCGCGAGGGCAAGGGCTCTGGGATGTTCGGTCGTGCGCCCCGCTGAGCTGCGGGCCTGCACGAAGAGCGCTCCGGGTGCACGCTGATCTGAACGTTCCTACGGTATGGACGATATGAGAGAGAATAGACATGCTTGTTTCTTTGAAGTGGTTGAGCGAATACGTTGAGGTCCCGGGCGATCTGCAGGCGTTCTGCGATCGGCTCGACCTGACCGGCACCGGCGTCGAGGGCGTCGAGCAGATCGGGGATGGCTTCGCGCATATCGTGACGGCGCAGGTGCTGGAGAAGGCCGCGCACCCCGATTCCGACCATATGTGGGTGTGCCGCGTCGATGTGGGGCAGGCGAACACCGATGAGGCGGGCGCGCCCGAGCCGCTGCAGATCGTATGCGGCGCGCAGAACTTCGAGGCGGGCGACCATATCGTATGCGCGATGGTGGGCGCCGAGCTGCCGGGGGACATCAAGATCAAGAAGAGCAAGCTGCGCGGCGTGGTGTCTATGGGCATGAACTGCTCTGAGCGCGAGCTGGGGCTCGGCGGCGGGCATGAGGGCATCATGATCCTGCCCGAGGATGCTCCGGTGGGCATGCCGCTCGCGGAGTACCTGGGCAAGAGCGATACCGTGCTCGATCTGGAGATAACGCCGAACCGTCCCGACTGCCTGTCCATCTGCGGCATGGCCCGCGAGGTAGGGGCCATGTATGAGCGCGATTGGCGCGACCCGCTGCCGGCGGCCGCGGATGCGCTGTCTGTCGGGCAGCAGGCATGGGCGCATAGGGTGTCCGTGCGCATCGACGAGGCCGAGCGTTGCCCGCGCTACACGGCGCGCGTCATCAAGGGCGTGAAGGTGGGGCCGTCGCCTGACTGGATGGTCGAGCGCTTGGCAGCCATCGGGCAGCGCTCCATCAACAACATCGTCGATGTGACGAACTACATCCTGTTCCTGTACGGCCAACCGCTGCATGCGTTCGACTGCGCCAAGCTCGCCGATGCCGCAGGCGATGTGGATGTGGTGGTGCGCGCTGCCGAGGAAGGGGAGCGCCTGGTGACGCTGGATGGGCAGGAGCGCGTGCTGACCAGCGACATGACCGTCATATCCACGCCGAGCGCCGGTGCGGTGGCGCTCGCGGGCGTCATGGGCGGCCTCGACACCGAGGTGACCGACGACACCGTCGATATCTTCCTAGAAGCGGCCACCTTCGAAGCGGGCCGCACGAGCCGCACGAGCCGCAACCTGGGGCTGATATCCGAGAGCTCCATGCGCTACGAGCGCGGCGTGGACGACCACGGCATGCTCGAGCGCTCCGCAGCGGCTGCTGCGCTCATCGTGGAAGTGGCCGGCGGCGAGGTGGTGCCGGTGGGCGAGGGCGGCTGCGGCTACCTCGACGAGTGGCCCCTGCGCCGCGAGCCGGTGCGCCTGCCGCTGCGCATCGAGCGCTTCAAGGGGTTCGTCGGCGCGGATATCCCGGAGGATTTCATCGTCGATGCGCTGCGCCGTCTGGGGTGCACGGTGGAGAGCGCGGGCGTGCTCGATGTGGTGGCGCCCACCTTCCGCCCCGACCTGGAGCGCGAGATAGACCTGTACGAGGAGGTCTTGCGCCTGTGGGGCATGGACCGCGTGCCCGCAACGCTGCCGTCGAGCCCCGAGCGCGTGGGCGTGCGCACCGAGCGTCAGCGCGTGGAGGCGAAGGTGAACGACATCCTGCGCGCGAGCGGCATGAACGAGACCATGACCTACTCGTTCGCCGAGCCGGGCGACGTGGCGCGCCTGCGGCTTGCGCAGGACGCTCTCGGCATGCCCGTGGAGCTGCTCAATCCGCTGAACTCCGAGCAGTCCGTCATGCGCCAGGCCATGCTGCCCGGGCTCATGCGCTCGCTGTCCTACAACCTCAGCCGCGGCGTGGGCAACGTGCAGCTCTACGAGATGGGCATGGTGTTCACCACCGCCGAAGGCCGCAAGAAGCCCAAGGAGCGTGCCAAGGTGGCAGGCGTTCTGGCTGGCGCTATGGGGGATAAGACGTGGAACAGCGCGCCTGCGCCGTTCGACTTCTTCGACGGGAAGGGCGTGCTCGAGAGCCTGGCGCGCGAGCTGGCGCTGCCGAAAGTGCGCTTCCGTGCGCTCGGAGCCGACGATGCGCCGTTCCTCCAACCGGGACGCGCTGCCGAGATGCTCTCGGGCGGCGCCGTCATCGGCTGGGTTGGCGAGGTGCATCCGCTGGTGTCCGCCGCCTTCGAGGTGGAGGTGCCCGTCGTCGCCTTCGAGCTCGATATAGAGGCGCTGGTGAAGGCGGCTCAGCCGGCACGGCCGTATGTCGATGTGCCCGCGTTCCCGCCGATAGAGGTCGATCAGAACTTCGTGGTTGGCGAGGACGTGACGAACGAGAAGCTGGTGAGCGCGATGACCTCCGCTGGTGGCAAGCTGCTCGAAGCGGTGCGCTTGTTCGACGTGTATCGCGACGAGGAGCGCGTGGGTGCCGGCAAGAAGTCGATGGCCTACGCGCTGACCTACCGCGCCGCCGATCGCACGCTGACGAGCGAAGAGGTGGAGCGCGCCCACGAGCGCGTGGTGAAGAAGACCGCCAGCGCTACCGGGGCCGAAGTGCGCGCCTAGCGCAGCGCTCCGGCCAGATGCCTGCGCTGCACCCGTTTCCGCCGATGCAGGAAACGGGACGGTAAAGGCGCCGCGCCGATACGGTTGCAGATGGCGGGCGGGGCCTCGAGCACCCGCTCACGGCCTGATAATCGTCGATGAGCACAGAAGATAGCTGTGCGTAGGTATCTCATGAAGGAGGTCGATTGACATGGGCTGCGGAAGTAAAGAGAAGAAGGGCACCGAAGAGGTATTCGAGTCCTTTCAGTCTAACGTGTGCAGTGATATCTCGGTAGATAAGGCGAAGGCTCAGGAAGCCGAAGCGGAGAAGGCTCGCGCCAAGAAGAGCGAGTGACCGCGCGCGAACGAGAGCACGACATCAGCAGGCCCGCAGCGTCGATGCTGCGGGCCTGCTGATGTTATGGGGTCTGGCAGCGCTCAGCCCAGCGCGCCGAAGCGGTCGATGGGCCAGGTGCGCATGAACGCCTTCCCGGTGATGGCATCCTCCGGTATGGGCCCGAAGGCGCGCGGATCGAGCGAACGATATCGCCCGCGACGGGCTCGTCTCCGAGCGCATAGGAGAGGCGCTCTGCCCATATGCGGTCACCGATCTGCAGGGTGCCTTCCATCGAGCCGGATGGGATGGCATACGCCGCTCCGATGAATGCCTTGAACAAGGCCGAGATAGCGAGGGCGGCCACGATGACGCCGGCCCACGACAGCAGGGTGCGCAGGCGGCTCGTGCGGTATCCATGAGGGATGGCATCGGTGCGCATGGGCGTCCTTTCTGGAGCAGAGCGGCGTTCTTTCGCTGTGCTATGATACAGGCCTATAGGATGCAACGGGATGCATATTACGTCGGGACGCCGATAGAAGGAAAAGGTTCTCTATGGGCAGCTACCGCACGGCCCCTGAAGGGGGAATCGGATCAGAGCAGGAAGTGAGGCCGCATCTGAGAGGCCCGGTATCTGCCGCATCCCCGATCGAGCCTTCCGCTCCTAGGCCGCTCTGACCGAACGAAGAAAGGAACCAGACATGCTCTTCTCCATCCTCACATCCGCATCGCTTCTCGGTATCATCGTAGTCGCGGTCCTCGCGGTCATCATCCTGTTCGTGGGGATATACGTGGTGCCGCAGCAGAGCGTGTTCATCATCGAGCGGTTCGGCAAGTTCCATCGCCTTGCCGACCCGGGCATCCATGTGAAGATACCTCTGGTCGACCGCATCGCCACGAAGGTGTCCATGCGCATCCATCAGATGGACCAGTCGGTCACCACGAAGACGGTCGACAACGTGTTCGTGAACCTGAACGTGTCGGTGCAGTACCGAGTGGACGATAAGAATATCGCAGCATCGTTCTACGAGCTGAGCAGCCCGGAGACCCAGATACGCGCCTACGTGGAGGACAACATCCGCAACGCGGTGCCCACGCTCACGCTCGACGACGCGTTCGTGCAGAAGGACAAGATCGCCAACGACGTGCAGGAGACGCTGCGCGCATCCATGAGCCAGTTCGGCTTCGTGATAATCCGCACGCTGATAACCGATATCGAGCCCGATGCAGCCGTGCGCGACGCCATGAACTCCATCAACGAGAGCCAGCGGCGCAAAGAGGCGGCGCGTGAGCTCGCTGAGGCTGACAAGATCACCGTGGTGGTGAAGGCTGAGGCAGAGGCTGAGCAGGCGCGCCTGCACGGCATGGGCATCGCCAATCAGCGCAAGGCCATCGTCGATGGACTGCATCGCAGCTTTGAGGAGCTGAAGCAAGACGGCATGACCGAGAGCGAGATCATGTCCATCATCCTGACCGAGCAGTACCTAGACGTGCTGAGCCGCTTCGCGGACAGCCCGAACATGAAAGTGCTGATGATGCCCTCCGACATCAGCGCGGTCGGCGAGATGCAGCAGAGCATCATCGCTAGCATCGAGGCTACCAACGGTCTGCAACGCTAACGTAGAGCCTTGACGCATCGGGCGAGCAACCGATCGGCTTCGGTCAGAGGAGATGCGCATGAATGGCGAGCAACAGGATGTTCCCTCCTACAGCTACAAGGACACGGAGGCGTATCGAAAAGCCTGTCAGGAAGAAGAGCGGAAAGAGGCGGACAGCGACGAGCGAAAGCTCTTTGAGCTTCCGAGTGAGCGCGCTGCACGGCAGCAGCGAAACAGCGCTGCGCTGATGATCGATGCGAGCGTGCAGTCATCAGCAGGTGCCAGCAAAGCGGATGCCGCATCGTTGCTGACAGTGTCGCTGCGTGAGTTCTTTTGGTTTTTCGCCTACTGTGAAGCGCTCTATGGATGTAGCGATATCCCGGGTGCGTGGGCTACCGTTACGATGCCCCTGCGCGATCGCGATCGCTTCTTGCGATTTCGCGCAGATCCTTCTTCGGTGATCGCAGGTGGGTGGCCGCGCCCTGAATCCCGCCCAGGCGACGATGCAACGATCACGCTCTCGATCCGCGATCTTGCGGTTCTCGAGCGCTATTGGAGGGATGTTTGCGAGGGGAGCGATGCGTTCGACCCCGTCATCGTGATCGCAATGCCTCATGAAGAGCGGACCAAATTCGATGATTACGTGGCATGCCGCGAGAATCCTGGCGCATCCGCATCGCACGCGGAGCAGGAGGCGGATCAGGAAGGGGGAATGCGATCTGGCTGCGTGCAGGGTTGCAAGACCATGGCGATCGTCTTCATCTTCGGCATCGTCATCTTCGCCGCCATTGCCTTTGCGCTGCCGATCGCCTTCAATGCTCTCTCTGGCGAGGATAGCCAGACCGGCTTGCACGATGGGGCTGAAAAGGTGCTCGTTGGGAGAATCTGGAAGGCTGACGAGAGCGCGTACGTTTCGCAGGTCGTCAACCCAGCGGTGCAAGATGAGGCCCTAACGTATCTGTTCGTTCCTGCGGGGATCATGCAATCAGGCGACACGGCGTTTCTTGTGACGACAGAGCTGCGCCTCAACCCCGATGATGCCGGCTCAAGCGAGCCACGTCTCTTCAGCGACGCTTCCATCGTAGGAGCCATGGAGGCAGGCGGCTATGATGCGCTGTATCGTGCCGTATACGATGCCGTCTTCGATCATGATCCAGGTACGCGCTGGGTGCTGTATGCCTTCGATATCAGCACGGTTGATCCTTTGGGAGACCAGGTTGACCTTCTGATATATGACGAGGACGAACTGGTGAAGACTTTCACCTATCACGTCCAGCATATCACCCTTGATGAACTCGAGAGCATCGCGCAGGCATACGGGGATGAAGGGGAGTAGGGCGTGATGGATGAGAATCGCAACGAGGTCGTAGCGGAAACCGAGGGGAGTTCTTTGGTCCGTGCCGAGATGTCGTATGCCGATACGATCGATCTGAGCGAGTATTGGGCGTTGACCTATGGGATAGAAGACGAAGCCCCCGGTGTGGCAGAGGTCAAGCTGTCTTCTGCTGAGCTTGCATGCTTTCGCGCTTTTCAGGGAGGTGCCGATATCACTGAGTGCATGCCGTATGCCATGCAGAAGAAGAACCTCGCGCGGAACCTTCTCGCGTGCATAGTGCTGTTGGCTTGCTCTTTCTGCGGTGTCGCAGTGATGGCTCGCAATCCTGGTAACCCCCTAGTGGGAGCAGGGCTCTTCGCGGCTTGGGCAGGTGCTCTGTTCGTCTTTTACAAAGTGACCGAGGACAAGATACACAAACCTGCTCCATACGAGCGAGGATGGCTCTCAAGGGGTCTCGTCACAGCGCTGGTCATCTTTTCGTTGCTCCTTCTCTTCATCGTCGGCATCAAGCTCATCTTCGATGCGGGCGATTGGTTCATTGATGCGCTCGACTATCTCATCGATCCTTATTCGACGTAACAGGTGTCAAGAGCGTACGTTGTTCGTGTGATTCGAGGAAGCTATCGCGGCGGGTGCCGTTCGGGGGAAAGGATTGATCGCGCTGATGTTGCATGCAGACAAGACGAAGACAGCACCTCTGAGCGAGGACGTCGAGGATGCGTCCGCTGTGAGCGCGGTCACCATGTCGATCTCTGAGCTCTGCATGCTCGTTCATTATTCACGTCTTCTTGATGCGATCTCGGCTCAGAGTAACGACACGTTTCCGTCGCTTCAGCCAGAGGTGACCATCATGGTGCCAGCCAAAGAGCTGGAGCGGTTCAGGGCGTACCAGAAGGCGCCGTTTCGCTATGGGATTGAAGCGCCTTTCGGCCTGCGTGCCGATCTCAGACAAATACTAAGAACGGGTGCTCGGGCGTGGCGAGTGTTCGGCGTCATCGCTGGTGTGATGTTGTTCTTCATGGTGATGCCGTTTGCGTTCTATGCGGCGCTCTGTTGTGGCATCGCGGCAACAGATCCTAGCTTCGACCTGGGCGCTGCTCTTGCGAAGGCGTATCTGCCCTGAGCGTTTCATGTGGACAAGGCGCCTTCAGCAGAGGTGCGAGCGGCGCGAGCAAGTCGCCAATCGTTGGTCAGGAGAGAAAGCCCGCACGCTCGAGCGGCCAGGTCCTCAAGAAGGCCTTTCCGACGATGGTGTCCTCCGAGATGGGCCCGAACGCGCGAGGATCGAGCGAGTTGGTCCTGTTGTCGCCCATGACCCAGACCATATTGGAAGGAATCGTAACGGGATAGGTGAGCGTTGGGCCATAGGTAGACGAGAGGGGAAAGGACGGTCTGTTCTCTGTATACGGCTCATCGATCGGGCACCACCTCTTATGTATTCAGTACGGGTGCGGTATTCGTGCGCGCTCGTCAGATGGGTATCGACAACCCGTCTAGGGCAACTTCTACCCGCCCTTCGTACTGCTCGAGGTAGACGCAGAGCTCGGCATAGGTGATGGGCTCGTCGTAGTGCATGCACAGATGCGTCAGATACACCTTGCCCGCGTCCAACGCCAGCCCCTCCTCGATGCACTCTTGCACGGAGTGGTGCGCGTCGGGGTTCCAGTTGCGCTTCCAGAACGTCGCGTCCATCGCCAGCACGTCCACGCCGCGGATGCGCTCGGCGGTCGCGGGCGGCAGCGGACCGGTGTCCGAGGCGTAGAACAGGCGCGTGGAGGCCGTCTCTATCAGGTAGCCGTACGTGCCCGGCGCGTGCGTCACCGGCAGCGCCGTGTAGCGCACGCCGTCGTGCTCGTGCGCCTCGCCGGGCTCGAGCATATGCGCGTCCAGGCAATAATCCATGTAGTGGAATTCCGCGAAGATGCCCTGCATGGCTTCGGGCGAGGCGTAGACGGGCAGCTTCTCGCCCCGGCGCATCAGCTGCACCAGGTACTCGTATTCCCCGAGGCCGCCGATGTGGTCGAAATGGCAGTGCGTGAACAGCAGCTCGTCGACATGGCGCACGCCCTCGCGCAGCAGCTGGTGGCGCGCATCGGGCGGCGTGTCGATCATCAGGGTGGGGGTGTCCGCCTCGGGAAGGCCGGCGCGGCGCACCATGACGCCGCAGTCGCCGCGGGCGAGCGCGGGGTCGAGCCGCGCTTCTGCGCATGCGGGGCACTCGCAGAAGAACGACGGCACGCCGCAGCCGGCCGCCGTGCCCATGAACGTGAAAAGATGCTCTGCCATAGCTCCTCCTTTTATGCCCGATTATAGCCGCAGATGGGAAAAGTAGAGGCGCCTGTCTAGTACATGGCTCGCCGCGGTGGCTATAATGGGCGCAGCAAGCATGCGGCGGATGCCATGCATTCGTTGCCATGTTGTAAGAAACGAGGAGAAGAGGAAGGTAGATGGCCGAGAATCCGAGCATTTTCGACGAAGACGTGCAATGCATAAAGTCGCTTTGCTATTTCTGCCATGCGAACTGCGGCGTGCTCGCTTACGTCAAAGATGGCGATGTGATCAAGATCGAGGGGGATCCTGATTACTCAAGCCAGGGCGGTCTGTGCTGCCGCGGAACAAGCGCTCTGCTTCATGTGAACCATCCTGCCCGCATCAACCACGCGCTGAAGCGCGTCGGTGCGAAGGGCGAGGGCAAATGGGAGCAGATCCCCTACGACCAGGCGATCCAGGAGGTCGCCGACAGGCTGAACCAGATCAAGGCCGAGTCCGGCGCTGAGGCCGTCGCCTCTGCGGGTGGCACCACGCGCACCGACGATTGGGCGCGCCGCCGCTTCCTGAACCAGTTCGGCACCCCCAACGGCTTCCACAACGCCCTGCTGTGCTGGATCCCGACCTTCATGGCCGAGACGTGCGTGGCCGGCTGGTCGCCGTTCGAGACCGACTTGGGCGCGGCCCGCTCGCTGATACTCTGGGGCATGAACCCGGCTGCATCCACCCTGGGCGGCATGCACGGCTACACCGATCTGAAGCTCAACGGCTTGAAGATGATCGTGGTCGACCCGCGCTACTCCGAGACGGCGTCGAAGGCCGACCTGTGGCTGCCGCTGCGACCCGGCTCTGACGCGGCGCTGGCGCTGGCCATCCTGCATACCATCATCTTCGAGGGCATGTACGACATCAACTTCGTGACCGAGTGGTGCGAGGGCTTCGACGAGCTACAGGACCACATGGTGGACTACTCGCCCGAGTGGGCCGAGGAGATCACCTGGCTGCCTGCGGAGAAGATCCGCGAGGCTGCCCGCATGTACGCCATGAACAAGCCCGGCTGCATCCAGTGGGGCTGCACGTGGGACCAGAACGGCTCCACGTCCACCACGGCGAGCCATGCGCTGGCGCTGATCCGCGCCATCTGCGGCAACCTGGACATCCCCGGTGGCGACGGCATGCCCGGCCCCGCGCTGAACTTCCTGACCGACGAGGAGCTGGAGCTCAACGAGTGCCTGCCCGAGGAGATGAAGGCCAAGCAGATCGGCTCCGACAAGTTCAAGCTGACCAGCTGGCCCGGCTACCAGCTCATCTCCGACAACGCCGTGCGCAAGTGGGGCAAGACGCTGCCCACCGAGTGGTTCTGCGAGGCCCACGGCCCGAGCGTGTTCAAGGCCATCCTGACGGGCGATCCCTATCAGGTGCGCGCGCTCATCTGCAACGCCACGAACCCCATCAACTCCTACGGCGACGCGAAGATGACCCTCGCTGCGCTGAAGGCGTGCGAGTTCCTGGTCGTCGTCGATTACTGGATGACCCCGACCGCCCTGCAGGCCGACTATGTGTTCCCGGCTGCCGGCGCGCTCGAGCGTCCCACCATCATCACCCACTATGGCGCAACCGACTCCCTCATGGGCGGCCGCCGCGCCATCCAGCCGAAGTACGACCGCCACACCGACATGGTGTTCTGGCGCAAGCTGGGCCTGGCATGCGGTCAGGACCCGGCGAACTGGCCGTGGGAGACCGAGGAAGAGGCCTACTGGGCCGTCATCGAGCCGCTCGGGCTGCCCATCACGGAGTACAACGAGTTCGTCGATAACGTGCGCATGTACTTCCCGCCGCTGCATCAGACCAAGTACGTGCAGAACGGCGGCTTCTGGACGCCTTCGGGCAAGGTGGAGTGCAACTCCTCCATCCTGCGCGAGCTGGGCTACTCCGGCATGCCCATCTACACCGGCATGGCTGAGAGCGAGCTGACCACGCCCGAGGTGGCCGAGGAATATCCCCTCGTGCTGACCACCGGCGGCGGCTTCATGCCCTACCACCACTCCGAGCACTTCCAGATGCAGGGCATCCGCTACCTGTATCCCGACCCGTTCTTCTGCATCAACCCTGAGAAGGCCGAGGAACTGGGCATCGAGCAGGGCGATTGGTGCTGGATAGAGACGCGCCGCGGCCGCATCAAGATGCGCGCCGGCGTGGAGCCCATCGTGCATCCGAAGGTCATCATGTGCCCGCGCGGCTGGTGGTTCCCCGAGCGCGACGGCGCAGCCGACCCGCACAACCCCTTCGGCTGCCTCGAGTCGAACGTGAACACCCTGACGTCGGTCGACGACTGGGATTGCGACCCCATGGGCGGCTCTTGGAACAACCGCGGCCTGATGTGCAAGGTCTACAAGTGCGGCGAGCTGGGCGGCTTCACCGAAGAGGATTCCCAGTTCTCCATCCCCGGCTCTGCCAAGGAGCCCGGCATCCACATGACCTACTCCGAGATGAAGACCTGCCGCGAGCCCATCCCGTTCGAGCAGCCGACCCCCACGAAGGAGGTCCCGGAGGGCTACGTGTGGACCTGGCAGGACGATCAGCTCTATCAGAAGGGCACCGGCTTCAAGCTGGACGAGTCCGGCTGGCTGATCGACCCGAAGGACAAGTCCTACGTGGACGCTTACACCGGTTGGCGCTACGATGCGAACCAGGATTGCCTGGTGGACATCACCTCCGGCAAGAAGTACACGATGGACCGCCAGGAGATCAAAGAGCTCGCTGGCGTGCGCCTGTACCCAGGCGTGGAGACGGCACCCTACGAGATAGCGAGCGAGCTGCTCGTGTGGGATGCGGTGAAGGGCTACGCCACGTTCGCCGGCGCTGCGGGCGAGGGCAAGATCTACAACCCCGACACGCAGTGGGTGCTCGGCATCGAGGATAACGTCTATTACGACCAGTACCGCGGCTATGCCTACGACCCCACCGACAACACGCTGGTGGATATGCAGACGGGCATCCGCTACACGATGGCCTATGAGCAGATCACCGGCAACGACGAGCTGCCCGTGAACACGGTGGGCGCCGAGGTGGAGGCTGCCGGCAGCACGGCAGCGGCCGAAAAAGCCCATATCGAGGCTGATGTTGCGGCGGCTGAGCTGGCTGCGGAAGGCGATTACGCTGCTGCGCAGGCTGCTGCCGAGGCATCCAGCGAGACGGCTGCGGCGCAGGAGGAGGAATAATGACGAGATACGTTATGGTCATAGATCAGCGGCGCTGCATCGGCTGCCAGTCTTGCACGGTCGCCTGCCGCACGTGGAACGAGCTGCCGCTCGACATCGTGTACAACCCGGTGCTGACCGAGGGCGTGAAGGGCACGTGGCCCAACGTCCACCGCAACTGGATCCCCACGCTGTGCATGCACTGCGAGAAGCCGGCCTGCGTGCCGTGCTGCCCGACGGGCGCCAGCCAGCAGGATGCGGATGGCACCGTTTGGATCGAGTACGATAAGTGCATGGCCTGCCTGGCTTGCGTGAACGCGTGCCCCTATGGCATGCGCGATCAGTCGAAGCTGCAGCCGCGCCTGCACCGCTTCGTGCGCAAGTGCACCTTCTGCCGCGACCGCCGCGAGAACGAGCCCGGGCGCGACCCGTACTGCGTGCAGACGTGCCACCAGAAGGCCCGTATCTTCGGCGACCTGGACGACCCGAATTCCGGGGTGTCGAAGCTGATCGGCTCCGCCGAGACCTTCCGCCTGCTGGAGGACATGGGCACCGGCCCGCAAATCTATTACATACCTGATCTGGGAGGTACGGCATAATGAGACATCATTTCTGGGAGTGGCCGATCCCCACATACCTGTTCTTGGGCGGCCTGGGTGGCGGCATCTTCTGCCTTGCAGCCATCCTCACCTTCTTCGTGTTCCCCGGCATCGACGCCGTCCCGATGGCAATGGCATGGCCGGGCTTCATCGGCATCCTGTGCATCGGCCTGGGCACCGTCATGCTGGTGGTCGACCTGGGGCAGCCGATGGTGTTCTACCGCGCGTTCATCAAGAGCACGAGCGTGCTAGCATGGGGCGCCCGCCTGCTGACCGTGTGCGCCATCTTCAGCGTGCTGTGGTTCGCGAGCTACATCCCCTGGGATTGGTTCCGTCCCATCGCTGATTTCCTGGGCATCTTCCGCGGTTTCTCGCTGGCGGTGGCCGGCGTGTGCGGCACCTGCATCATGCTCTACACCGGCATCTTCCTGTCCACCCTGAAGGCGCACGCCTTCTGGGCGACCCCGGCGCTGCCGGTGCTGTTCACCATCTCGGCGCTGTCGACGGCATGCGCTGCCATCTCGCTGTCTGTGGGCTGGTGGCCGGCTGATGGCTCGATCTACACCGAGGCTGGCTTCCTGAACCTGCTGGCTTCCGAGGAGTCCAAGCACCTGCTGCACATCGTCGATGTGATCCTGGTGGCTTGCGAGATCGTGGTGCTGCTGGTCATGGTGCTGTCGTTCCTCGGCGCGGGCAACAAGACCGCCAACAAGGTGGGCCACAAGTGGGTGCACGGCTCGTATGCTCTGGGCTTCTGGGGCGGCATGATCGTGCTCGGCCTGGGGCTTCCCGAGCTCATGTACATCTTCATGGATGGCACCATCGCATCTTCGGTCATCGCGCCGGTGCTGGTGCTGTGCGGTGGCTGCCTGCTGCGCTTCCTCGTGGTGTACAGCGACGAGCGCGCTCCGCTTCCCGGCGAGAACCAGTACTTCGAGAAGCTGGCGAAGCGCGATGCTGAGTTCGTGACCAAGTGGACCTACGGCGAGAACCTGTACTGAGCAGCTCGCATGACGGGCTCGCAGCCCGTGCATATGGTCCTATTGCAATGGAGGAGGGGAGCCGTCCGGCTTCTCTCCTTCTTGGTTGATGGAGGTCCGCATGGAGGATTTCGTATTCATTGATGCGCTGACCGGCGATGGCATCGGGTTGGTGTACGACGGCGGGGGCGCTACGCTCACCCGCGGCGACGGCACCCCGCCCGCATGCGAGTCGGTGTTCTTCCCGGGGTGCTCGTTTTTGAACTATGCGATGCCGCTCGTGTCGGCGGTGTACGATACGCTGCTCGATGCGGGCACGGTGGACGGCATCTCGGTGCTCTGCTGCGGCAAGATACTCAGCTACGAGCCCGAGGGCGATGCGCTGCGCGCGAGCTTCGAGGATGAGCTGCGCGATGCGGTGGCCAAGACGTCCATCCGCCGGTTCGTCTGCGCGTGCCCTAATTGCGTGAAGGCGCTGCGCGAGGCGTTCGCGACCGATGAGCGCACGCGCGGCATCCAAGTGGATGTGCTTCCTCAGGTGCTGGCCGATATCGGCTATCGGCTCGACAAGGCCGCATGCGCGCGCCTCGTGAAAGGCGACGAGGAGGCTGACGTGCTCTTCTGCGTGCACGATTCGTGCCCCGATCGCCATGCGGGCGATTTCGCACGCGGTCTGCGGGCGCTGATCCCTGAGGGCATGGGGGCCGACCCCGCGCATTGCCGCGAGCGCTCGGTGTGCTGCGGCTCGCTGCCGCGCGCTGCCGGGAAGTTCGAGCAGGCCGACAAGTGCGCCGACCTGAACGGGCGCGAGGCGCTCGATGTGGGCGCTGACGCCATCATAACCGCCTGCGTCAGCTGCGATTTCCAGTTGAACATGGCGCAGCCCCATATCCAGTGCGTGCATTATCTGGAGATGCTCTACAGCTGGAGGATAGACTGGGCGAGCACCGGCGCCACGATGAAGCTGCGTTTCCTGTTCGATGACACGCTGGGCGCCATCGAGAAGGCCGGCAGCCAGCGGGCTTTCGCCGGCATGGGCGGCGCGGCCACGGTGGCCGATGCGCAGACCGACGCGCTGGTGGGCGAGGGGATGGATCCCGCGAGCATCGACGCGCAGGCGTCCGCTGATGTCGCTTTCAGCAACCGCGATGTCGACCAGATCGGTGAGGATGGCGCCCGATGACGACGAGCACGCGCAAGACGAACTGCCATTTCTGCGGATACCTCTGCGGCCTTGTGGCCACGGTGGAGGACGGGCGGGTGGTGCACCTCAAGCCCGACCCGAGCCGCTACCCCTACGATGAGCGCATCCTGGCTGGATGCCATCGGTGGAAGATGAACCTCGATGTGCTCGACGGCGCCGACCGGGTGAACCATCCGCTGCGGCGCTGCGGCGAGCGCGGCGCGGGCGCATGGGAACGCGTGACGTGGGACGAGGCGCTCGACGACATAGCGGCGCGCTTGGCTGCGCTACGTGAGGAGCACGGCGCAGGCGTGCTGGCATCCATGATAGGAGGGCCGCACACCTCGTTCTGGCCGCTGCACCGCTTCATGACGCTGTTCGGCTCGCCCAACAACATGGGCATCGGGCAGATATGCTGGAATCCGCGCATCTGGATGGATGTGGTGACGTTCGGCTGGACGGTGGAGGCCGACCTGCGGCCCGAGACCGGCTGCGCGATCATCTGGGGCACGAACCCTGCCGAATCGGACAACTCCGTGTTCTGGCGCGCGCTGTTGGCAGCCGGGCGCTCGGAGGGCACGAAGCTGGTGGTGATAGACCCGCGCCTGACGCGCACAGCGAAGGCGGCCGACCTGTGGCTGGCGCCGCTGCCCGGCACCGACTGCACGCTGGCGCTCGCCATGCTGAACGTCATCATCGGCGAGGGGCTCTACGACGCCGCGTTCGTGGATGAATGGTGCCATGGGTTCGATGAGCTGGCCGACCATGTGCGGCCTTACACGCCCGAGCACGCCCAGGAGGTCTGCGGCGTGCCGGCGGACGATGTGCGCACCGCTGCGCGCTGGTTCGCCGAGCGGCGCCCGAGCGCGCTCGTGTCGGGCCGCGGCATCGACCAGGTGGGCGAGTCGGTGGCGCCGACGCATCGTGCCATCTGCTGCTTGCGCGCCATCACCGGCAACTTGGATGCGCCCGGCTCGTGCGTGCTGGCCGAAGGGAGCGACTTCATCCCCGAGGCCGACTTGGAGCTGACGCTCGAGCATATGGACGAGCTGTCGGCGCTGTGCCTGAACACCGCGAGCACGCCTTTGCAGAGCTACGAGGGCTTCGCGAAAGTGGAGCGCCTCACCGAGCGGGCGGGGCGCAAGCTGCCGGTGCGCTATCTGACATCGGCTCACCCCGACCTGGTGCTGAGGGCGATGGAGACGGGCGAGCCGTATGCGGTGCGCGCGCTCATCGTGGAGGCCACGAACCCGCTTCTGACCTACGCCGATACCCACCGGGTATACGACGCGCTCATGGGGCTCGACCTGATCGTGGTGCTCGATTACTACCTGACCCCCACCGCTCAGATCGCCGATTATGTGCTGCCTGCGGCTGGCGCTATCGAGCGCCCGACGTTCCAAGCGCATGGCGGCGTGGGCAACATAGCCTACGGCGGCGCGGCGGCGGTGCGCCCTTACTACGAGCGCAAGACCGACTACGAGGTGTTCCGCGAACTGGGGTGCCGTTTGGGCCAGCAGGAGTGGCCCGCCGCCACGTTCGAGGAGGCTTGCGCCGACACGCTCGCGCCTGCGGGCATGTCGTGGGAGGAATACTGCGAGCAGGGTCTGTACTTCAGGCCACCGGGCTATCTGAAGCACCTGATGAGCGGCGATGACGGCCGCCCGCACGGGTTCGCCACCACCACCGGCAAGGTGGAGCTCGCAAGCGAGCTGCTCGGCGAGCTGGGGGGCCAGCGCCTGCCCGAGCCGGGAGCAGCGCGCACGCTGTGCAGCGATGCGTTCGCCGAGGCGCGCGAGGAGGAAGGCTGGCAGCGCCTGGGGCTGATGACCGGTGGGCGCAAGCAGCCGTACAACGCCTCCATGTACCTGAACAACGCTCGCTTGCGCGCCATGCGCCCGTATCCGGAGGTGGAGATGGCGGCAGCGACGGCGGATGCGCTTGGGGTGACCGATGGAGATAGTGTACTATTGGCAACTGACAATGGAGAGGCGCGCTTCCGGGCGCGCATCATAGAGATGCCGGAGGGCCTGGTGCATGCCGATTACGGTTGGTGGCACCCGGAGTGGGGCGCCGATGCGCGGCTCGGCGGCATGTGGGAGAGCAATATCAACTGCCTGACCTCGTGTTCTCTCGACCAGGCGGAGCCGCTCATCGGCACCTGGTCGTACAACGCGCTGGATTGCATGGCACGGAAGATCGACGATGCGCTCAGCTGGGAAGAGCCGGGCGCCGAGAGCTAAGGAGCGATACGTGGCTGAGAGGAAGCAAGCGCTGCTGGTGTTCAGCAAGCCGCCCATACCGGGCCTGGTGAAGACGCGCATGACGGAGAAGCATGGCGGGTTCTTGACCGACGAGCAGGCGGCGCAGTTCTTCAAGCTGTGCCTGTACGATGTGTGCGAGGCCAGCATGCAGGCGCTGATGGAGCTGCAAGCTGAGAACGACGCGCTCACGGCGGCCGACCCGGATGCCGATGCCATCACGTACGATTTCTTCATCTCCACCACGCCGCAGTCGAACCTCGAGCTGATGCGCGAGACGTTCGAGGCACTGGCCCCATGGCCGATGGAGATACACTACATCACCGACGAGGGCGCTACGTTCGACGACCACTTCGATGACGCGTTCCGTCAGATATTCGCCCAGGGCTACGAGCATATCGTGTCGGTGGGCGGCGACATACCCACCATGCCGAAATCGCACGTGACGCAGGCTTTCAAGTGGCTCGATTTCTACCACGCGCAGGGCACGCCGGGCTTCGTGTGCGCGCCGTGCCAGGAATGCGGCACCTCGCTCGTGGGCTTCTCGTCCGACACGCCCATCGACCATCAGGGCGTCTACTACAACACCGATGGTGTGGCGGCGCTCGACGCGTATATGGCCAAGACCGCGGCCAAGGGCATACCGGTATCGTACTTCTCGCCGGTGGCCGACATCGACGAGAAGGTGGACCTTGCGCACGCGATATCGTGCATGCGCGCCATCGAGCAGGCGGCCCAGCATCAGGCGGAGCTGTTCGTGCCGCGCCGGGTGCTGCGGTGGGTGGACCTGATGGGCATCACCGTGTGCACGCCGCCGAACGAAGAGCACGACCCGCGCCAATACATCGACCAGGAGTGACGATGCGCACGTATCTGCATGAGACGGGTGCGCTCTGCCCGCAATGCCTGAAGGAGCTGCCGGCCGAGGTGTACGCCGACGCCGACGGCGTGGTGTGGATGAGCCGCACCTGCCCCGAGCATGGGCTCTTGGAGACGCGCATGTGGCCGGACGCCGAGCACTATGAATGGCTGCGCACCCATGCGTTCCCGAAGGTGGCGCCCGAAGGCACCGAGCCCATACGGGCCGCATGCCCCTTCGGCTGCGGCACGTGCGCGCGCCACGAGCGGCGCGGCACGCTGCTCGAGATCGAGGTGACCCGCAACTGCAACCTGCATTGCCCGGTGTGCTTCGCCAGCTCGGAGAGCGGGGAGTACGACCCCACCCTCGACGAGATCGGTGCGATGTACGACGCGATCGAGCGCGCTGTGGGAACCGATGGAGCCGTGCAGCTGACCGGTGGCGAACCGACCTGTCGCAAAGACCTGCACGAGATCGTGTTCATGGGCCGTGCGAAGGGCTTCTGGGGTATCGAGGTGAACACGAACGGCCTCGTGATAGCCCAGCGCCCCGGCTATCTCGAGGAGCTCGTGGCTGCGGGCCTGACGGGCGTGTACCTATCCTTCGACGGGCTGACGGGCGATGTGTATGAGGCCACATGCGGCCGCGACATACTGGATGTGAAGCTGCGCGCCATCGAGCGCTGCCGCGAGGTGGACATACAGGTGGTGCTCTCCGTGGCGGTGGTGGCCGGTCTCAATGACGGCCAGCTGGGCGATATCCTGCGCTTCGCGTTGGAGAACTCCGACGTGGTGGCCGGAGTGGCCCTGCAACCTGCGTTCACGTCGGGGCGCTTCGATGCGACGCGCGCGCTGCCGATGAGCTCGGGCGATGTCATCTTCGCGCTGGCCGAGCAGTCCGATGGGCTGCTGGATGTGCACGATATCTGGCCCCTCGGTTGCTCGAACCCGCTGTGCGACACGGGCGTGTTCTTGGTGAAGAGCGCCGATGCCGAGCATGCGAGCGGCTTCTACCCGGCCACCCGGCGCATGACGCAGGAGGAGTACCGGGAAGGCTATAGCCCCGACTCGCCGCAGGGTTCGGTGTTCTTGGACATCCTGCACAAGAAGGGCGTGGCGGTCGACGATGGCGTGTCGGTCATCATCATGAACTATATGGACGCGGTGAACATGGACACGCAGCGCCTGCGCGAGTGCTCCATGATGGTGGCTGTGCCCGATGGCCGTGCGATACCCTTCTGCTCGTATCATCTGACCGACGCGGCGGGCAAGCGCGTGTACCCGCCCTGGTGCAAGGAAGAGATAGATGTCTGATTACCGCATCAGCCACGACCCGCAGGCATGCGTGAAGTGCGGCCTGTGCGTGGCGTTCTGCCCGATACCGGGTATCTTGGAGGTAGGGGAGGACGGCTTCCCGGTGGTGGTGGACGCGCAGGAGTGCGTGGGCTGCCAGACGTGCTCCGGCAACTGCCCGAAGCGCGCGTTGGCCGTCGAGGCCACGGGTGATGCCGCCTTCGACCCCTTCGCCGATGAGCCGCGCGCCGAGCCGGTCGACGCCGAGACGAAGGAGCTCTACGCTGGTTGGCAGCGCATCTGCATGGAGAAGCTGGGGCTGCGCTGGCAGCCTGTCGCGGTCAGCTTGGTCGATGCCGACGAGCTGCTGCCCGATGCGCCGATGCCGGCCGAGAACCTGCGCTTCTGCCAGGCGATGATGGCAGCGCGGCGCGGCGCGAGCATCCTGATGCCGCCCTTCCGCCATTCGTGCCCCGACGGCACGTCCATCTTCGGCATGACCGGCGTGCCCGAGAAGCTGGCTACCGGCGAGATATACGTGCTGTTCCATAAGCTCGTCGATGCAGAGGCTGCGGCCCGCATGGTGGCTGAGCGCCCGACGCTGCCGCCGAAGAGCCGTCGCGCCACCTATGTGGCCCCGCTCGACAAGACCGTGCGCGCGCCTGAGGTGGTCGTGTTCACCGGTACGCCCGAGCAGATGATGTGGCTGTGCATGTCGATGAGCTATTACACCGGGCATCGGTTCGACTTCCACGCCAGCGGCTACAACTCCATGTGCGTCGAGGCGGTGCTCTACCCGCTCATGGAAGAGGCGCCCAACATCACGTTCGGCTGCTACGGCTGCCGTGCGGCGAGCGACATCGGCGAGGACATGATGTTCATGGGCGTGCCCCTCTCGCTCATGCCCACCGTGGTGCGCGGGTGCACGGAGCTGGCGAAGAAGGCCATCCCCGATTCGCGCAACAAGATCTACGTCCCGCCCATCATGTAGGCGCTGATGGGAGCGGAGTTCGCGCTGCGCCCAGCGCAGGAGGCCGATCGCGCGGCGCTCGCGCTGATGTGCGGCATGGAGGGCATGGACACCTTCGATGAGCTGGATGATGTGACGGTGGCGGTGAACGACGCCGGCGAGCCCGTGGGCTTCATCCGCATCGTGGTGGGCAGCAACGGGGTGGCGTATGTGAACCCGGTGGTGGTGTACCCCACATGGCGCGGTCTCGGGGTGGGCCGGGCGCTCACCGATGCGGTGCAAGAGCGCTACGGCGAGCTGCGCTTGGTGTCGCGCGGGGCTGCGCGGCCCTTCTACGAGCGCATGGGCTTCACTGCCTGTGGCTGGGACATGATCGTGCCCGGCGTATCGGAGGATTGCGACCATTGCAGCTGGCGCGAGGAATGCGCCCCCCAGCCGATGCTCCGTCCCTTTGGGCTCTGCCCCTAGGTCGCTGGGCTAATCCGTTGCGGGGTGGGAGCACTCGGGGACCGGGGGCAGGTCGATGCCGAGAGCGCAGGCGGCTTGCGCGCGCAGCTCTTCAAGCGTCAGCGTGTAGCAGGCGAGCGCGTCTATCCAGCGGCGCAGGCACTCGTAGCCCTTATCGGTCAGGGTGAACATGCGCTTGGCCGAGCCTTCTTCGGGCATCTCCCAAGCAGAGGTGACGAGCCCCGACTCCTCCATGCGCTTCAAGGCGCGGTAGATGCCGGTGGCGTCCGGCTTCTTGCCGCCGAACATGGGCGAGCCGGCGGCCTTCTGCACGATGATATAGCCGTGCATGGGCTTCTGGTACTGGGCCATGATGATCAGGATGGTCGGCTGCGAGAGCCTGTTGAGCGATTTCCCGAGCTCTGCGCATTCCTTGAGGTCTTCGTCCGAGCGGGGGTGGCAGTTGCTCCACATGCTGTTCGTCCCTTTCCTGAGCGCCCGTTCAGGCGGTGTCCGGTTCTGACTCGACCATAGATAATATCAGAGTGCAAATAGTTTATTTCTGAAAGACTGGCGAAATGAGATATTCCGCGCGCGCATGCCCGGCGCCTCGGCGGCGCTGCCGAGCGCGGCATCGGCGGCGCCGGCGGCGGGAGCATCCAGTACAATGCTCGTGTAGATGAGAGAAGGTCGGTGCATATGTGCGGAATAGTGGGATATACGGGGAGCGCGCCTGCGTGCGGCATCCTCGTCGAAGGGCTCGCGCGCCTCGAGTACCGGGGGTACGACTCGGCGGGCATCGCCATACAGCAAGGCGGGGCCACCGAGGTGGTCTGCCGGCGGGGAAGGGTCGCTGAGCTGGCCGGGTCGCTCGCGCCGATGGAGCTCGGCGGCACGTGCGGCATCGGGCATACCCGCTGGGCCACGCACGGGCGCCCCTCAGAGGCGAATGCGCACCCGCACACGTCGTGCGATGGGCGCATCTGCATCGTGCATAACGGCATCATCGAGAACTTCGCGGAGCTGCGCGAGCGCTTGATAGCCGAGGGCCATGCCTTCGCCAGCGATACCGACTCCGAGGTGGTGGCGCATCTGGTGGAAGCGCGCCTCGCGCAGACGCCCGTCGCTGCGGACGATGCGGGGCTGCGGCTGGTGCAGGCGGTGGCCGATGCGGTTTGCGAGCTGGTGGGCTCCTATGCGCTCGCGGTGATGAGCGACGACGCGCCCGGCGCCATCGTAGCCACGCGCAAGGATTCGCCCCTGATAGCAGGGCTCGCGCCCGATGGCGCATATGTGGCATCGGATGCCATCGCCATGCTCGACGCCACGCGCGACGTGCAGGTGCTCGCAGATGGCCAGATCGCGCTGCTCATGCCCGAGCGCATCACCTGCTACGAGGCAGCCGGCGATGGCCTCGCCGAGGTCGAGGCGGCCGCGGTGCATATCGATTGGGATATGGACGTGGCTGAGAAGACGGGCTATCCCGATTTCATGTTGAAGGAGATACACGAGCAGCCGCGGGTCATCCGCGATACGCTCGCCGGGCGGCTCGTGGGCAACAGCATCTCCATCGACGAGCTGACGCTGAGCGCGCAAGAGCTGAACCTGGTCGATCGCGTGTGCATCATCGCGTGCGGCACGAGCTATCACGCGGGCCTCATCGCGAAGAACCTGATAGAGGGCTGGGCGCGCATCCCCTGCGAGGTGGAGGTGGCGAGCGAATTCCGCTACCGCAATCCCATCATGACGCCTACGACGCTGGTGGTCGCCGTGTCGCAGTCGGGCGAGACGGCCGACACGCTCGCCGCCATACGCGATGCGCGCGTGAAGGACGCTCGCGTGTTCGGCATCACGAACGTGGTGGGCAGCCCCGTGGCGCGCGAGTCGGATGGCGTGGTGTATACGAAGGCCAACAAGGAGATAGCCGTCGCCTCCACGAAGAGCTTCCTCGGGCAGGTGGTGTCGCTGACGCTGCTCGCGTTGCTGCTGGCCCAAGCGAAAGGCGAGCTCACGAGCGCGCACATCCGCCAGCTCTACAGCGAGCTGGCTGACACGGCCGAGCTGGTGGAGCGCATCTTGGCTGACACCTCGGCCATCGACGAGGCGGCGCAGGCGTGCAAGGACGCCGCGAGCGCGCTGTTCATCGGACGGGGGATGGGTGCGGCCTGCGCGCACGAGGGAGCGCTGAAGCTGAAGGAGATCAGCTATCTGCATGCCGAATCCTACCCGGCGGGCGAGATGAAGCACGGCCCCATCGCGCTCATCGAAGAGGGGTTCCCCGTCATCGCCATCGCCACGGCATCGCCCACCTACGACAAGGTGCTGTCGAACCTGCAAGAGAGCCGGGCGCGCGGCGCTCTGGTGGTGGCCATCGCCACCGAGGGCGACGAGGAGATACGCAGCCATGCCGACCACGTGATCTACATCCCGCCCGTGCGCGATGCCCTGAGCCCGATCCTCGCCAGCGTGCCATTGCAGCTGTTCGCCCGCGCCATCGCGCTCGCGCGCGGCTGCGATGTCGATCAGCCGCGCAACCTGGCGAAGTCTGTGACGGTGGAATGATGGCGCGCTCGAAGAAGGTGCAGGCGGCGCTCGACGAGGCGCTGGGAGCACGGATGGTGGAAGGGCAAGTGGGCCTCGGGGTCGATATCGTGGAGGTGGAACGCGTGCGCGCCATCTTGAAGCGCAGCCCCGCGTTCGCGCGCCGGGCGTTCTCGGCCGATGAGCGCGCGTACTGCGATGGCGCCGCCGACCCGGCGGTGCACTATGCCACGCGCTTCGCCGCTAAAGAGGCTGTGGTGAAGGCGCTCGGCACGGGCTTCGCCGAAGGGGTAGGGCTGCGCGATATCGAGGTGCGCCGCGCCAAGAACGGCCGCCCGTTCGCCGTGCTGACGGGCAACGCGCGCCGCAAGGCAGCCGAGCTGGGGGTGAAGGAGGTCCCTATATCGCTCTCCTATACCGCCACCGATGCCATCGCCTGCGCTATCGCCATAACCGAGGCATCCGTGCAGGCGAAGGAGGCCCGCGTCGATGCGGCAGAGGAGCTGTCGCGCCAGTTCAAGGATGCCAGGGGCATGCTCGACGACCTGCCGGCGACGGCGGGCAAGGGAGCTGCGGGCGCAGGCGAGCAGGCGGTGTAGCCCTGATGGGAGACGTGCTGCGCGCTGATGCCCAACGCCTCGCGGCCCTGCTGCCGCATCCGGCGCCCGAGGCGAACAAGTGCACGCGCGGGAAGCTCGTGCTCGTCGGCGGTGCGGTGCGCTATCCGGGCGCTGCGCTCTTGGCGGGTATGGCGGCGCAGCGCATGGGCGCCGGGTATGTGGAGGCGTTCTGCGCGCCGAGCGCTGTGCCCATCCTGCAAGCGCAGCGCCCGTCCCTGGTCGTGCGCTCGTGGGATGAGCTCGCCGTGTGCGAGCTGCGCCCGGCCGAGGGGCATCCGCGCGCCTGCCTGATAGGCTGCGGGATGGATGGCGCTGACGAGCAGCAGGCAGAGCTCGTGCGCGCGGTGCTCTCGGCATGCCGTTTGCCGGTCGTGGCCGATGGGGGAGCGCTCGGCGCCATCGCGTGCGCCGAAGGCCAGCGCATCTGCGCTGCGCGTGCCGAGGACGGGCTGCCCACCATCGTCACCCCGCATCAGGGGGAAGCCACCCGGCTGGCATCGGCGGCAGCGCTCCAGGCGCCGCGCAGCTTCGCCGATGCTGAGAGCCAGGCGGCCTTCGCGCGCGCCCTTGCCCAGGCATACCATGCGACGGTGCTCTTGAAGGGCCCCGTTTCCATCGTGGTGCCGGCACCTGGGTGCGAAGCAGCGGCGCCTGCCTTCCTGATGGATGAGGGCACGCCTGCGTTGGCCAAGGCGGGTACGGGGGATGTGCTCGCGGGCATGGTCGGCGCGCTCGCGGCTCAGGGGCTCGATACCGCCGATGCGTGCTTGCTGGCGTCGGCGCTGCATGCGCGCGCCGGGCACGCAGCGGCCGAGCGGGTAGGGGATATCTCCGCATGCGCCGAGGATGTGCTCGAGGCTATTCCGGAAGCGATCGGAAATCTGTAAACGTTGTGTAACATTCCCATGCCATCTTGCTGAGCATGCTCACTCGGTGGCAGGCGTGTGTATAATAGCGGTCAAATGGCTGAATACCGAGACAATTTCAATACGGACGAAGATCTGGACAGCATAACGCTGCGCGAGTTGGAGCCCATGAATTCCAACCCGTATGTCCGCATATCCTTGGACAGCCTCGATGGCGCCCCCTCCTCAGCAGAGCGCGAGCGCCGTCAGCGCGAGGCCGCGCGCCGCGCCGAAGCGGAGCGCCAGAAGAAGGCCAAGAAGCGCAAGCAGCAGGAGAGCGCCCAGAAGAAGGCCGAGCCATCGCTGCATGTCATCATCGAGCGCGCCCCTGAGGACGATCTGTATGGCGACTACGGTTACAGCCAGCCGGTGCCATATCCCGCCTCCGACGCGCACGAGAGCAGGGATCCGTGGGGCTATCAGCGCGCCGAGCGCACGGTGCCGCAGGGGTCCTACGATGCCCGCTCCGATGCGGGTGCGTACCGCCGTCCTGCCGATGATCGCTACGAGCGGTCGTCAGCCGACCTCGAGCAGTTCGCTTTGAAGTTCCCGTCCATCCCGAGCAGCCTCATGTACGGCGTGGACGAGCCTTCCATCCCGTCGCCTGCCGCCCCGCACGACGCGGGCATGGCTCAGGCGCCGGCGTATCAGCCGCAGAGCTCCTATGCGACCATGCCCGACCCGTATCCGTTCGGCGGCTACGTGTCGCAGCCCGTGCCGGTGCGGCAAGAGTCCGCTCGCGTGCCGGAACCCACGGTGCGCGTGGAAGCGCAGGGCGCCCCGGATAACAGCTCCTCGGCGTTCATAAAGAGGCCGTGGTCCGAGTCGGCCTTCAACGACCACACGGCTCAGGCATCGTCGCCCGGTGCCACCGCACCGGTGGCCACCAACAACCCGCGCGCTGCGGCGAGCGCTGCCGCGAAGTCGCCCACGGTCAACATCCCGTCGATGGCTCCTGCGGCGTCAGCAGCTACGGCGGCTGGCGGGCGCATCGAATCGCGCCCGTTCAACACCGCGCCTGCTGTCGACCCCTATGCGGGCAGCCGCGGCATGGGCTCGTGGAAGCGCAACGCGGCCGAGGCGGCCATGCGCGACACCACCAACAACCCGCGCGCCAATGCGCGCGCAGCGGCTCCGGTCGCAGCGCCGAGCGGCGTGCGGCCCGAGGCTGCCAGCGTGAGCATCCCGATGCCGAAGCAGCAGACCACCATACAGGCCTAGGGCACACCGCTGATAGACGATAACGCCATGAACGAGTCGGCTATGTTCGACGAATCGCCCGTCTCCATCGCTGACGGCATGAAGAGCGCCGATAAGAAGCGCAAGCGCCGCCGCGGCATCATCATCGCCATCGTGGCCATCTTAGTGGCGGCTGCTGCCGCTGTGGCGTTCCTCGTGTACAGCGGCACCCTCAAGCTCGATGCCATCATCCCGGGCATGCAGCCGGCTCAGCAGTCCTCTGCGCAGAGCTCGTCCGGCTCGCCGCAGGCGCCGGGCGGCGCTACCTCGTCCTCGTCCGGCTCGTCGTCGGTGTCGCGCTCGTCGAGCAACGCCGATCAGTCGGGCACGGTCGTCTACGAGTACACGGCCACCACCTCAGACGGGGTCGCCTACAAGGTCAACGACACCGTCACCTTCAACGCTGAGGGCAAGTGCCAGAGCACGCACATGGTGCTCGGCTTCCCCGACGAGGCTGCCTGCGCCGACTTCTTGGAGAACCTCCAGCGCGACTACGGCAGCGCATATGCGCTCGACAGCCAGGAGGGCGCGAACGCCACGGTCACCATCGACATCACCTCGCTGAAGCTCGACCGCGAGGAGTACGAGGACGCGCTGCGTTACAGCGTCGAGGACCTGACGGTGCTGAAGAAATAGCGCGCCAGACCGGCGTTGCTGCTATAATCTGATAGCTCTGAAGAACAACCTATGGGAGGAACATGGCGACCATCTCGACAGCCGATTTCAAGAACGGCATGTGCATCATCTTCAACGGCAAGATGTACACCATCATAGAATTCCAGCATGTGAAGCCCGGCAAGGGCTCCGCATTCGTGCGCACGAAGCTGAAGGACATACGCTCGGGCCGCGTGATCGACAACACGTTCAACGCCGGCGTGAAGCTGGAGAACGTGCGCTTGGAGACGAAGAAGCTCCAGTACCTCTACAACGACGGCGCCGATTATCATTTCATGGATAACGACACCTACGAGCAGATGAGCATGCCGGCCTCCGATGTGGGCGATGCCGCCCAGTGGCTGAAGGAGAACGACGAGGCGTCGCTGCTCTATGCGGGCGACGAGCTCATCTCAGTGGAGGCGCCCATGTTCGTGGAGCTCGAGGTGACGCACACCGAGCCGGGCTTCAAAGGCGATACCGCTACGAACACCACCAAGCCCGCCACGCTGGAGACGGGCATCGAGCTGCAGGTGCCCACGTTCATCGAGATCGGCGACGTGCTCCAGATCGACACGCGCGACGGCCGCTTCATCAAGCGCGTCTAGCGCGTCTCGTCATCACATGCGAAGGGCAGCCCCAGTGCTGCCCTTTTTCGTGGTGCGATATGGGGGTGCTGCATCGCTCAGCGCTCGATGGGCAGCTGCTGGGCTGACCAATCGTCCATGCTGCCGTCATAGAGCTCGATATCAGCGAAACCCTCGCCGACCAGCGTCTCGGCGGCGAGCCCGGCGTGGTAGCCGGTCTGGCAGTAGAGGACGACATCGTCTGAGGGCTCTACGCCAGCCGCTTCGATAGCGTCGACGATGGCCTCGTCGGTGAACATGGAACCATCGTCGGGCACTACGAGCGGCACGTTCACCGCGCCGGGGATGTGCCCTTCCTCGTACATGGCCGCCGGGCGCACATCTATGACGGGGACATCCGCTTTAGCCGCCTCGGCCACGCGGGCGCTGCCGATGGTGCGGATGGGCTCTTTGCTCTGGTCCATGGTATGCTCCTTCTCGTAAGGGTGCTCTGCATTCCCCTCGATGCTAATACGGCCCTGCGGCTGCCTTCTGGCCATCTCCCACACGTAAGCATGCAGAGCGCATTCCGTAAGGCTCCTGTTCACTGCCAGCAGCCTGGCATCATCAATCGGCGACGGCGGGATGTGCGACGATGCCTGCGCTCGGTTCCGCGGTACCGCTGACAGCCGGTGCAGTCGACAGCGCCTGCGCGCAGCAGCCTTCCGTCCCTCTGTTTTTACCCGTCTTATGCGCTCGGGTGGCTGCGCATACTCTATAATGTGAAGTTCGAACTTTGACGTTTGCACAAGGAGGTGCGCAACTTGGCCAGACTACAGATCATGGACACCACGATCCGCGACGGCCAGCAGAGCCTTTGGGCCACGCGCATGCAGTTAGGCGATATGCTGCCCATCCTCCCCAAGATGGATAAAGTGGGGTACTGGGCCATCGAGGCCTGGGGCGGTGCTACGTTCGACTCATGCCTGCGCTTTCTGGACGAGAACCCGTGGGAGCGTTTGCGCTCGATCAAGGCGAACACGCCCAACACGCCGCTCGCCATGCTCTCGCGCGGCCAGAACCTGGTCGGCTACAAGCACTATTCGCGCGACATCGTGTTCCATTTCATACAGTGCGCCCATCGCAACGGCATCGAGGTGTTCCGCGTATTCGACGCGCTGAACGACATCCGCAACGTGGTGGACAACGCCGAGGCCATCAAGGAGTGCGGCGCGCACTTCGAAGGCGCCATCAGCTACACCATCAGCCCGGTGCACACCCTCGATAGCTTCTTGGAGTACGGCCAGCAGCTCAAAGAGCTCGGGGCCGACTCCATCGCCATCAAGGACATGGCGGGCATGCTGACGCCGTACCGCACCGAGCGCATGGTGAAGGCGTTCAACGCCGAGATCGGCCTGCCGGTGCACATCCACTGCCACTATGTCGGCGGCATGGCGCCGGCCAATATCATCAAGGCAGCCGAGGCGGGGGCCGCCATCGCTGATACGGCGCATGCGCCGCTCGCGTTCGGCAACAGCCACCCGGCGGTGGAGATGATCGTGGCTGCCTTCCAGGAGAGCCGCTACGACACCGGGCTCGACCTGAACCTGCTATTCGAGATATCCGAGTACTGGGAGGATATCCGCAAGCGCAACCATTACAAGCGCGGCGTGTCGTCGCTGACGCACATGAAGGTGTACAGCCATCAGGTGCCCGGCGGCATGATGAGCAACCTGATGAGCCAGCTCGAGGTGCAGAAGGCGAGCGACCGCCTGCCCGAAGTGATGGCCGAGATACCGAAGGTGCGCGCCGAGGTGGGCTATCCGCCCCTGGTGACGCCGCTGTCGCAGATCGTGGGCACGCAGGCCGTGTTCAACGTGCTGACCGGCAAGCGCTGGAGCGTCATCAGCAAGGAGATGAAGGACTACATCTGCGGCTTCTACGGCAAGGCGCCGGGCCGCATGGACCCCGCTATCGTGGCGAAGGTCACCGGCGATGCCGAGATGCTCGACCCGGATATCGCGCCGGGCAGCTTGGTGACCACCACCTACGAGCAGGTGGCTGAGGAGATAGGCGATCTGGCCCACAGCGAGGAAGACGTGCTGATGTATGCGCTCTTCCCGAACGAGGCCCGCACCTACCTGAGCAAGCACCGCACATCCGAGAAGGTCGATTTCCTGCTGGAACAGGAATCCAGCGGCACCAAGGAGGACGATTACGTGGATATCAACCAGATACGCGAGCTCGTGAAGGTCGCCGAGGAGAGCGGCGTCGGCGAGATAGTGGTCGAAGAGGAGGGAGTGCGCATCGCGGTGCGCATGCCCGGCGAGAGCGCAGCAGCGCCGGTGGCGGCTCCTGCGGTGGCAGCGGCGCCCGCAGCGGTGGCAGCGCCCGCGCCCGAGGCGGCGCCTGCGGCAGCCGAGGCGCAGCGCCCGGCCAGCTGGTACGCGGTTGAGGCGCCCATGGTCGGCACCTACTACGAGGCACCGGCTCCCGGCGAGGCCCCGTTCGTGAAGGTGGGCGACGAGGTGGCTGCCGGCGAGACGCTGTGCATCGTGGAGGCTATGAAGCTGATGAACGAGATAACGGCCGAGGAGATGGGCACGGTGCGCGAGGTGTGCCTCGACGACGCCACGCCGGTGGAGTTCGGCACGGTGCTCTTCTACATCGAGCCGCACGAGAAGGCAACCAGCGTTCCGGAGCAGGCATAGATGTTCGATAAGATACTCATAGCGAACCGCGGAGAGGTGGCGCTGCGCGTGATGCGCGCCGCCCGCGAGCTGGGCGTGAAGACGGTAGCGGTCTACTCCACCGAGGATGCCGACACGCTGCCGGTGCGCTACGCCGACGAGGCGGTCTGCGTGGGCCCGGCACCGGCGAACCAGAGCTATCTGGTGATACCGAGCATCATAGCGGCCGCGAAGAACACCGGCGCCGAGGCGATACACCCCGGCTACGGCTTCTTGGCCGAGAACGCCGATTTCGCCCGCGCCTGCGTGGATAACGACCTCGTGTTCATCGGGCCGTCGGCTGAGTGCATCGAGTCGATGGGCGACAAGGCCACCGCGCGCGAGACGATGATGCGCTGCGGCGTGCCCACGGTGCCCGGCTCCGAAGGCGTGTGCGACAGCGTCGAGGAAGCGCAGCGCTTCGCCGACAGCGTCGGCTACCCGGTGCTCATCAAGGCCACCGCAGGCGGCGGCGGCAAGGGCATGCGCGAGGTGCACGATCCGGCCGACCTCGAAGCGCAGTATAAGGCGGCGCGCACCGAGGCAGCGGCTGCGTTCGGCAACGACGGCGTGTATCTGGAGAAGCTGGTGCTGAATCCGCGCCATGTCGAGATACAGGTGCTGGCCGACGACCACGGCAACAACATCGCGTTGTGCGAGCGCGACTGCTCCATCCAGCGCAGGCATCAGAAGCTGGTGGAGGAGGCTCCCTCGCCGGCGCTCACCGAAGAGACGCGCCGCGCCATGGGCGTGGCCGCCGTGAAGGCGATGCGTGCGGTCGACTACCGCAACGCCGGCACCATCGAGTTCCTGCTCGACGAGCGCGGCGAGTTCTACTTCATGGAGATGAACACGCGCGTGCAGGTGGAGCATCCCGTGACGGAGATGGTCACCGACACCGATATCATCAAGGAGCAGATACGCATCGCGGCGGGCGAGCCCATCAGCTGCGCCGACCGCGCACCGTTCACGCCCATCGGGCATGCGATAGAGATGCGCATCAACGCGGAGGACCCCGAGCATGGCTTCCGCCCGTGCCCGGGCACCATCACCTCCTTCGTGCAGCCGGGCGGCCCCGGGGTGCGCGTGGAGACGTACGTGGGCGCCGGCTCGCGCATATCGCCGTACTACGATTCGATGGTGGCGAAGCTGATCGTGCACGGGCAAGACCGCGCAGAGGCCATCGCCCGCGCGAAGCGCGCGCTCGACGAGTTCCAGATCGAGGGCATAGCCACGACCATACCGTTCCATAAGCGCGTGATGGACAACCCGACCTTCATCGCCGGCAAGGCCACCACCGCCTTCATACCAAGCGAGATGGGAGATCTGCTGTGACGGAGAACCTGAATTCCAACGGGATGTCCATAGCGCCCGGCGTGGTGGACACGATCATAGCCATCGCGGTGGAAGAGGTGGATGGCGTCGCCTCGGTGGGGCATAACGCTGCGCAGACGCTGCGCTCGGCCATGTTCGGCAAGCAGGCGCGCGGCGGCATCGAGACCGAGGTGCTGCCCGACGGCAAGCTCGACATAACGCTGCATCTTGATGTGCGCTACGGATACGTGCTGCCCGATCTGGCCGCGAAGGTGCGCCAGTCGGTCGGCGATGCGCTGCTGGTGCAGGTGGGCATCGAGGTCGCCAACGTGGATATCTACGTGGACGGCATCTCCTTCGACCAGAACTAGGCGCATGGCACGGCAGCATGAGAGGACCCTTTCGCGGAAAGGGGCGCTCCAGGTGCTCTACACGGGCGTGATACGCAACAGCCCGGCGTCGAAGCTGCTGGAGGACGGCGACATACAATGCTTGGACGATCCGCTCTCCGATTACTCGGTCATGCTGGTGCGCGGCGTGGAGGAGCATATCCCCGAGATCGACGAGCGGCTGGCGAGCATCTCCGAGAACTGGTCGGTCGAGCGCATGCCCATCATGGACCGCAACATCTTGCGCCTGGCCATGTTCGAGATGCTCTACGTCGATGACGTCCCCACGTCCGTCTCCATCAACGAGGCTGTGGAGCTCGCTAAGGAGTTCGGCGGCGAGGATGACAGCCCTCGTTTCGTGAATGGCATGCTCGGGCGCATCGCGCGCCAGATGGAGGCAGAGGCGGATAAGGGCGGAGCGGAGGTGCAGGATGCCTGAGGAGGCCGGTACGTTCCCGAGCGTGAGGGCGCGCCTCGACGAGATAGCCGACGAGGTGGCCCGCGAGGATATCGGGCTCGATGAAGCGCTCGCGCTCTACGAGGAAGCGGTGAAGCTGGGGCTCGCCGCGTGCGATCTGAGCGAGGCCGACTTGGAGGCCGCCGTCGGGCAAGGCGAGGGGAGCGCGCAGGAGGTGCCGCCAGAGACGGCGGAGCCGGTGCGCGAGCCCGTGGCTGATGATGCTCCCTACCCAGGAGACGACCTTGGCTGAGGCGCGCATACTCGACTGCATCAAGTCGCCCGCCGACCTGCATCTGCTGACCGAGGGCGAGCTCGGCATCCTCGCGTCAGAGATCCGCGAGCAGATCATAGATACCACCTCGCGCACCGGCGGTCATGTGGCCTCCTCGCTCGGCGCGGTGGAGCTGATACTGGCGTGCCATAGCGTGCTCGACATGCCGCAGGACAAGCTCGTGTTCGATGTGGGGCACCAATCCTACGCGCATAAGCTGGTGACCGGCCGGCTCGACAGCTTCGATACCTTGCGCTCGTACCATGGCCTGTCGGGCTTCCCGCGCCCTAGCGAGAGCCCCTACGATGCGCATCCGTCCGGCCACGCATCCGACTCGCTGTCGGTGGCCTCGGGCTTCGCCAAGGCGAAGCTGATGCGCAACACCGACGAGAAGATCGTGACGATCATCGGCGACGCGGCGCTGGCTGGCGGCATGGCGTTCGAGGCGCTGAACTACATCGGCACCGAGCAGCTGCCGATGGTGATCGTGCTGAACGACAACGAGATGTCCATCTCGCGCAATGTGGGCGCCCTGATGAAGCATTTCGGGAACATACGCGCGAACAACGCCTACCGCACCACCCGCGAAGACTTGCAGGAGCGCCTGGAGTCGGGCGGCTGGTTCAGCAATGCGTTCGCGGAGCTCGGCCGGCGCACGAAAGACTCGATGAAGCATATGTTCCTGCCCGATGCGATGATCTACGAGCAGCTGGGCATCGTGTGCACCCCGCCCATCGACGGGCATGATATCCATGAGCTGCGCGCCATGCTGAAGCTCGTGCTGGAGATGGACGGCCCGGTGCTGGTGCATGCGGTGACGAAGAAGGGTGCGGGCTATGAGCCTGCGATGGCCGATCCGGAGCGATTCCATGGTGTGGGCCCCTTCGACAAGGAGACGGGCGAGGACCTGGCGATCGGCACGGCGGGCATCAGCTATACCCAAGCGTTCGGGCGCGCGCTGGTGGCAGAAGCGCAGCGCGACGAGCGCATCGTGGCCATAACGGCCGCGATGGAGGGCGGCACGGGCTTGAAGGCGTTCCATCGCGAGTTCCCCGACCGCTTCATCGACGTGGGCATCGCTGAGGAGCAGGCCGTGGGCATGGCGAGCGGCCTCGCTGCGGCGGGCATGAAGCCGGTGGTGGCGCTGTACTCGACCTTCATGCAGCGCGCGGTCGACCAGATGATCGTGGACGTTGCGCTGCCCGACCTCGATGTGGTGTTCGCGCTCGACCGCGCGGGCATCGTCGGCAGCGACGGCCCGACGCACCACGGCGCCTTCGACCTCGCGTTCGCCCGTATGGTCCCTCATATGCGCGTGCTGGCGCCGTCGAGCGCGAGCGAGCTGGCGAGCGCGGTGCATACGGCGCTGGCCATCGGCGGCCCGGTGGCCATACGCTACCCGCGCGCGACCGATGTCGATTGCCGCGACTATGAGCCCGAGCTGTTGGAGGTGGGCCGCGCGGCGGTGCTGCGCGAGGGCCGCGATGCGGCCATCTTGGCGTTCGGGCGCATGGTGGGCAACGCCCTCGATGCGGCGGAGCTGCTGGCTGAGCGCGGCATATCGGCGCGGGTGGTCGACATGCGCTGGGTCAAGCCGCTCGATGCCGAGGCCATCGCCGAGGCGGCGCAGACGCGCTTGGTCGTCACTGTGGAGGAGGGCGCCATCAGCGGAGGCGCTGGCGAAGGGGTGCTCGACGAGCTATCCGCGAAGGGGCTCTACGTGCCCACCCTCGTCATGGGCCTTCCCGACGGCTTCGTCATGCAGGGCAAGCCCGAGCTGCTGCTCGAAGAGCTCGGCCTCGACGCCGAGGGCATCGCGCACGCGGTCAGCTCGAAGCTGGCGCGCTTCCATATAACGGAATAGCGCCGGCTCTCCGGTCAGAGCGCTTCGCTGCCTCGTTCGCCAGTCCGGATGCGGATCGCCTCGTCGATGGGGCTGATGAATATCTTGCCGTCGCCTACCTCGCCGGTACGCGCTGCTCCCTGGATGGCGCAGACGATACCTTCCGCTTCCTCGTCTTCTGCGACGATCTCGAACTTCACTTTAGGCACCATGTTCAACAGCACTTCGGTGCCGCGGAAATACTCCTTCCAGCCATGCTGGTTGCCGCATCCGTTCACTTGGCTCACAGTCATGCCCTTGATGCCCTGCTCGAATAACGCCTCTTTCAACGCTTCGAGCTTTTCGGGCCGTACGATCGCTGTTATGCGCTTCATATCCGCATCCCTCCTCAGTCGAGCCCGATATAAGCTGGATAGGCCGATTCCCCATGCTCGGCCACGTCGAGCCCTTGAGCCTCTGCTGCGTCGCTGACGCGCAGCTGACCGCCGAAGCATGCCCGCACCGCGAGGCCTAAGACGATATCGCACAAGCCGACGAAGGCGACGGTCACCGCGATACCGAGCAGCTGGCTGCCCAGAAGCGACCAGTCGCCCGTGTAGAGCAAGCCGCCTTGATCTGTCCATGATAGCTCTGGCACGCAGAAGAGCCCGGTCATGATACCGCCTGCGATGCCCCCTACGCAGTGGCAGCCGAACGCATCGAGCGCATCATCGTAGCCGATCTTCGGTTTGAGCCACGAGATGGCGGCGTAGCATACCGGCGATGCGGCGAGGCCCATGACGATCGCAGCCCATGGCTCGACGAAGCCGGCTGCTGGCGTGATAGCCACCAATCCGGCGACGAGGCCTGTGCATGCGCCTGCCAGCGTCGGCTTGCCGACCCGGATGCGTTCCGTCAGCATCCAGGACGCCACGCCAGCACCGCTGGCGCATGCGGTATTCACCAATGCGAGAGCAGCCACATCGTCGGCGCCGAAGGCGCTGCCGGCATTGAATCCGAACCAGCCGAACCAGAGCAGCGCCACGCCGAGCGCGATGAAGGGCACATTGTGGGGCCGATAGCTCATAGCGCCGAAGCCGCGTCGCCGGCCGACCATGATGCAGAGGATGAGCGCTGTCAGCCCCGAAGATATATGGACGACGTCCCCGCCGGCGAAATCGAGCGCGCCGATCATGCCGCCGATGAGCGAAGCATCGCCACCCCATACCATATGCGCGAGCGGTGGATATACGAGCGCGGTCCAGCAAGCGAGGAATGCGACCAAGGCCCCGAACCTCATGCGCCCAGCGACGCCGCCGGTGATGATGGCAGTGGTTATCATGCAGAAGGCCATCTGGAATACGATATCGGTCAGCGCCGGATAAGCTTCTCCTGCCTGCGCGCCGCTGCTCGCATCGACGGCGCTTCCCAAGAGCAGCAGCTGGTCGAAGCCTCCGATGAAGGGATTCTCGCCGTCGCCGCCGTAGGCGAACGACCACCCGCAGATGCTCCATGTGAGCGCTACGACGCCGATGGAGGCGAACACCATCATCATGGTATTGCCTACGTTCTTGCGGCGCGAGAGGCCGCCATAGAAGAACGCGAGGCCCGGCGTCATCAGCAGCACCAGCATCGCGCATATGAGCATGAAGGCCGCATTCCCGCTATCCATTCCCATCTCCTTCGCTCGATCCGATCGATCCACGGTGAAGATAGTGCCACTCTTCTCAGAGCTCAGCTGGCGCATCGTCGAGAATTAACAGGATGGTACGCTGTCCTTAACATGTCGGAACGCTGACCGATACATGGCGGAAACATGGCCGGTTGGCTAGAATGTGGTAGCTTGGTACAGACGACAGAGGAGGCGCTATGTCTGCCCATACGTACAAGACGCGCGGCGTGTGCGCGCGTCAGATAGATTTCGAGCTCGAGGACGGCGCTCTGCGCGAGGTCCGCTTCACAGGGGGCTGCGATGGCAACCTGCGCGCCATATCGAAGCTCATAGACGGCATGCCCGCCGATGAGGTGGTGGAGCTCCTCGAGGGCAACACCTGCAACACCAAGCCGACGAGCTGCGCCGATCAGCTGGTGCAAGCTATCAAGCAGGCCAGGGGCTAGGCGCATGCTGCCGGGCCACACCGCATCCATCCAACCCATACCGAGCTTCGCCGACGCCGACGCGCTGGCGGGCAAGCTCTTGCCGTGCTTGCTGGACATGGGGGAGGCCATGATCTTGGCTGGTGCCGATGTGAACCTGGTGGAGAAGCTGCTACGGCGCGTGGGCCATGCGTATGGCGCCGTGAAGATGAACGTGCTGGTGATAACCGCCTCTATCATCGTCACCATGACGCTGCCGGGCGGGCGCGAGCACACGCAGACGCGCCGCATCGAGAATGCCGGCGAGACCGACTTCGGCAAGCTCGAGAAGCTGACGAATCTATGCATCGACGCATACCGCGATCCCATCCCCATCGACGAGCTGAAGCTGCGCTTCGAGGATATCCGCCGTGTGCCGTTCCCGAAGAGCGCGCTGTTCGCGGGCGGGGTGGCGGCTGCGGCCAGCTTCGCCGTGTTCTTCGGCGGGTCGCTCGTGGATGGCGCGGTGGCGGCGGTGTTCGCCGTGGTGATGTGCCTGCTGATCGTGTACCTGAAACCGCTCACGCCGAACACCATCGCGTTCAACTTTATGGCGTGCGCCATCACCGGCCTGATGATCGGGGCGGCGTCGCTCGTCGTGCCCGGCATGTCGGTCGACATGGTCATCATCGGCGTCATCATGCTCCTCATCCCCGGCGTGGCCATGACGAACGCCACGCGCGACATGATATCGGGCGACACGATAGCGGGCGTCATGCGCTTCATCGAGAGCTTGATCTGGGCGTCGGCCATAGCGCTGGGCTTCATGGCTTCGCTGTGGATCATGGGCATCCAAACCGGCGAGTTCACCTCGAACGCAGGCCCGGTCGTCTCGCTCGTGGCGTGCATCCCGGCATCGCTGGCGTTCGCGCTGTTCTTCGACGTGCGCAGGAGCCTGCTCGCCATCGCCACGGTGGGCGGCGTGGTCACATGGGCCATCTATCTGCTGTACAGCGAATACGTCAGCGCCGACGCGTTCACGCCCACGTTCGTGGCATCGTGCTTCGCGGCGGTGTTCTCCGAGGTGCTGGCGCGGCGCTTCCACACGCCGACCTCGACGTTCTTCATCACCTCGGTGATACCGCTGGTGCCCGGTCGCGCGCTGTATTTCACCATGAAATGCGCGCTGATGGGCTCGTGGGAGCAATGCGGCGGGTTCGGCCTGCTCACGTTGCAGTTCGTGCTGGGCATCGCGCTCGGCGTGAGCGCCGTGTGGGCCATCTCGCGCACGTGGTCGAATCTCAGGCGAGAGCGCGCCGAGCGGCGCGCGCGGGAAGGGGCGAGCTGATATGGCGAAGGTCGTATGCGATACCGTGGAGGAGGCGCTCGCTGACATCCGCGCGGGCAAGATCGTGCTATGCATCGACGACCCCGAGCGCGAGAATGAAGGCGATATGATATGCGCCGCCGAGCATGCCACCACCGCCAACGTGAACACGATGGCGAGCCTGGCGAAGGGCTTGATCTGCATGCCCGTGTCGAAGGCGATAGCTGCGCGGCTGCATCTGCCCCAGATGGTGCGCGACAACACCGACAACCACGAGACGGCCTTCACCGTATCGGTCGATCATAGAGATACCACGACGGGCATCTCGGCGGCAGAGCGCGGCCTCACGGCGCGCAAGCTGGCCGAGCCGGATGCGCAGCCGTCCGATTTCAGGCGCCCGGGGCACATGTTCCCGCTGGTGGCGCGCTCGGGCGGCGTGCTCGAGCGCCCGGGGCACACCGAGGCGACGGTGGACCTGATGCGGCTCGCTGGCCTTGCCGAGGCGGGGCTCTGCTGCGAGGTGATGCGCGACGACGGCCAGATGATGCGCGCGAGCGAGCTGCGCGAGCTGGCCGATGAGCAGGGGATGAAGCTCATCGGCATCAAGCAGCTGCAAGAATACCGCAAGCGCCACGACAAGCTGGTGGAGTGCGTGGCCCGCACCAAGCTCCCCACCGAGCACGGCGATTTCCAGGCGCTCGCTTACGTGAACCTGCTGAACGGCGAGCACCATGTGGCGCTCGTGAAGGGCGATATCGGCGACGGGCGCGATGTGCTGGTGCGCGTCCATTCCGAATGCCTGACGGGGGATGCGTTCGGGTCGCTGCGCTGCGACTGCGGCGAGCAGCTCGCTCGCGCGATGGATGCGGTGCAGGCCGAAGGGCGCGGCGTGGTGCTCTACATGCGCCAAGAGGGTCGCGGCATCGGGCTGGTGAACAAGCTGCGCGCCTACGAGCTGCAAGATGACGGCCTCGACACGCTCGATGCGAATCTGGCGCTCGGGTTCCAGGGCGACGAGCGCGAATACTACATAGGTGCTCAGATACTGCGCGATGTGGGCGTGCGCACCATGCGGCTTCTGACGAACAACCCCGACAAGGTCTACCAGCTGAACGACTTCGGCATCGAGATAGCCGAGCGCGTGCCCATCGCTGCCGCGCCCAACGAGTTCGATCGGCGTTATCTGGAGACGAAGAAGACGCGGATGGGGCATATCCTCTAGGGATTCGGTGCGCGTGGTCGGTGGGGTGAGATGGCGGGGTGCGCCCAGTCGCTCGGACAGTCCTCGCTTTCGCTGCGGAACTCGCTTGGTGGACACCCCCCGCCATCTCACCGAAGTCGTCGCTCTTCGCCTTCTGCGCCGACGTTGCTCTCATGGCGGTCTGGGGTAGGCCCACCAAGCGAGTTCCGCAGCGAAAGCGAGGACTGTCCGAGCGACTGGGTCTGCCCTAGACCGCCCGTTGGGGCGGTCGCATCCGGGCAGTGCTTTAGACGGTGCCGACCTGCCAGGTGTTCATGTAGGCGATCTGCTCGTCGGTCAGCTCGTCTATCTGCACGCCGAGCGTCTCCAGCTTCAGCTCGGCCACTCGCGCGTCGATGGCCTCGGGCACGTCGTAGACCTGCGGGCTCATCTCGGCGGCGTGGCTCATCAGGTATTCTGCGCACAGCGCCTGGTTCGCGAAGCTCATGTCCATGACGCCTGCCGGATGGCCCTCAGCGCCCGAGAGGTTCACTAAGCGCCCTTCGGCGAGCAGCACCACGGTGCGGCCGTCTGAGAGCGTGTACTCGTCCACCAGCGGTTTCAGCTCGGCCTTGTCGGTCGCGTGCTCTTCCAGCCAGGGGATGTCTATCTCGGAGTTGAAGTGGCCCGAGTTGCAGATGATGGCGCCGTCCTTCATGTTCTCGAAGCAGGTGGCGTCGATGACGTTCAGGTTGCCGGTCACGGTCACCCAGACATCGGCGAGCGCAGCCGCCTCGGCGCGCGGCATCACCTCGAAGCCGTCCATGTGCGCTTCCAGCGCGGCTGTCGGGTCGACCTCGCAGACCACCACGCGGCAGCCCATGCCCTTCGCGCGCATGGCCAGGCCCTTGCCGCACCAGCCGTAGCCGCTCACCACCATCGTGCGGCCGGCCAGCAGGCGGTTGGTCAGGCGGATGATGCCGTCCAGCGTCGATTGGCCGGTGCCGTAGCGGTTGTCGAAGAAATGCTTCGTCTTGGCGTCGTTCACGGCTATCACGGGGTAGGCGAGCTGACCGTCGGCGGCCATGGCGGCTAGGCGCACGACACCGGTCGTGGTCTCCTCAGTGCCACCGACGATGGTGTCGAGCGCTTCGCGGCGCAGCTCGTGGATGCGCCCGACGACATCGCCGCCGTCATCCATCGTGATCTGCGGTTCGAAGCCGATCACCGCATCGACGTGGCGGTAGTACGTCTCGTTGTCCTCGCCGCAGATGGCGTACACCTCCACGCCGTAGTCGCGCACGAGCGACGCGGCGGTGTCGTCTTGCGTAGACAGCGGGTTCGAGGCGCACAGGCGCACCTGTGCGCCGCCCGCTACCAGCGTGCGCATGAGATTCGCGGTCTCGGTGGTCACGTGCAGGCACGCGCCGATGCGCACGCCCGCGAGCGGCTTCTCGCGCTCGAAGCGCTCCCGTATCAGGGCCAGCACCGGCATGTCGCGGTCGGCCCATTCGATGCGCGCCCGACCAGCGTCGGCGAGCGCGATGTCCTTGATGTCGCAGTTCTGCATAGCGATCCCTTCAGGCATCCGTCGGTTTTTACTGAGCATCCGTCAAGCATACCGCAAACTTACAATTTCGACATATTTCCTATCTTTAGCGGGGGCATCAGACTATAATCATCCCGCTTGCTCAAAGCTGACGGAACTGCCCTGCGGATTAAGGAGAAACGTGTTCGAGCAACTCGCCGAAGCAATGGCACGGCTCTCGTTCGTCGATACGTTCAATTTCTGCGTATTCCTCGCATTCACCTGCTGCTATACCTACCAGCTGTTCTACGTGTTCGTGGTGCTGACGCGCCGCGCGCCGAAATGCACCGCCGAGCGCGACCACCGCTTCGCCGTGCTCATCGCCGCCCGCAACGAGGCGACGGTCATCGGCGACCTGCTGTGCTCCATCAAGGCGCAGAACTACCCGCAGGATATGATCGATGTGTTCGTCATCGCCGATAACTGCACCGACGACACGGCGGCCATCGCGCGCAGCGAGGGCGCGCACGTGTTCACGCGCTTCAACAAGGAGAAGGTGGGGAAGGGCTATGCGCTCGACCACGGGTTGAAGTCCATCTGGCGCGAGTTCCCCGACGCCGACCACGAGGCGTATTTCGTGTTCGATGCCGACAACGTGCTCGATGCCGATTACTTCCGCGAGATGAACGCCACCTTCGACAACGGCGCGAAGGCGTCCACCAGCTACCGCAACTCCAAGAACTTCGACTCGAACTGGATATCGGCGGGCTACGGCACGTGGTTCTTGCGCGAGGCGAAGTTCCTGAACCAGGCGCGTCTGACGCTGAACACGTCGTGCGCAGTGTCGGGCACCGGCTTCTTCATCTCCGCCGACATCCTGCGGGCGGCTGGCGGCTGGAAGTGGCATCTGCTGACCGAGGACATCGAGTTCTCGGCGGCCTCCATCATCGACGGGGTGCGCATCGCATATTGCCCCACGGCCATCCTCTATGACGAGCAGCCCACCACGTTCCGCGATTCGTGGAACCAGCGCTTCCGCTGGGCGAAGGGCTTCTATCAGGTGTTCGGGCGCTATTCGGGCCGCCTCGCGCGCGGCATCTTCACGAACCCCCGCGGTCGGCGGTTCGCGTGCTATGACATGCTCATGACGCTGGCGCCGGGCATGCTGCTGTCGATCATCGCCATCACGCTGAACGCCATCATCTTGGTACTGGGCGTCACCGGCATCATGTCCACGGGCATCGCGGTCATGAGCTCGGTGTCGAGCATCTTCTTCTGCCTGTTCAACTACATCATGTTCATGTTCGTGTTCGGCGTGCTCACCACGTTCGTGGAGTGGAACAGCATCCGGGCCACCACGGCGCGCAAGATCGGCAGCATGTTCACGTTCCCGTTCTTCATGCTGACCTATATCCCCATCGCGCTGGTGGCGCTGGTGAAGAAGGCCACGTGGAAGCCCATCAAGCACTCCATCTCGGTGGACGTGTCCGAGTATTCGGAGCGCACCATCTCCGCATAGCGGGAAGGGCGCCCTCGCGTCGCTTCGGGCGGGCAGGGCAGATGCGCCTGTGCGGTGGCGAGCTCTGCATCAGCGGCAGCATCGCGAGGCATATTGCGGTATCCCGTGGCAGGTCCGTGCAAGGTAGCTGACAGCTCTGTGCAAGGCCGCTCGGCTACGATGCCGGCATGGCCCTTCTCCGACATACCCTCGCGAGCGCGCTGCATGCTGCGGCCGATGTGGCGGCTGAGACGCTCTGGCCCACCCGCTGCGCGGTGTGCGATGCGCCGGGCGCCCTCATCTGCGAGGCGTGCCGCTCGAAGCTGCTCGTCATAGACGCCTGCATGGCATGCCCGGTGTGCGGCGCTCCGTACGGGCGCGTGCAGTGCACGGAATGCACCCCGCTCATGCTCAAAAGCGCCTGCCGCAGCGCCATCCCGTTCGACGGCATGGCGCACGCGATGGTGGCAGATGATGCCGTGCGCCGCATCGTCTCGGCATACAAGGACCGCGGCGAGCGCCGGCTGGCGGCGACCATAGCCGCTCTGTGCGCGCCGCGCATCGCGCCTTCGTGGCGCACGAGCGTGGTCGCCTATCTGCCCGATGCGCCCCGGGCCCGCCGGCGCCGCGGGTTCGACCACGGACAGGAGCTGGCGCGAGCGGTGGCGCAGGCAGCGGGGCTTCCGTGCGCAGGCCTGTTCATGCCGCCGCGCACCGCCGATCAGCGGGCGCTCACGCGCGCGCAGCGCTTCGCCAACATGGCCGCCGCCATACGGCTGGCGCCCGATGCCCCCGTGCCGCGCTCCGTCATCGTGTTCGACGACATCTGCACCACGGGCAGCACCCTCTATGCCGCCGCCGACGCCCTGCGCGCAGCCGGCTGCGAGGCGGTGTTCGCCCTCACGTTCGGGCGCGTCCTCGATTAGCGCTCGCATCTCGTATACGCGGGCATTCAGCGGTATAATCAGAAGATATGCTTCCTTGGGTCTGTAGCTGCGGGGCGCCATGCGCCCTCAGTCCATGGCAGATGCGGTCGAAAGGATCCACGTAAGGCGGCTCTCGGGCCGCTGAGCATGGCGTATTCTAGAAGTAAGACGCACCGCCTGTTGACACATCGCGGCATGGTGCCGCGGCAGGCGAGAGGCTCAAGCGGGAACGCGTAGGCCCAGTGCGCGAGTGTGGGGTCAAAGGCTAGGTCAGCCAAGGAAGCGGAACCGAGGAGCGCCGAAGGGCGCCGCCGAAAGGAATGCAGATGAAGCGTATGCGTGCTGCCATAGCCGCCATCGCCGCCGTTGCGATGGCTCTCGCCCTGACGGGCTGCCAGCAGGAGGAATACAAGCCGCAGCTCGGGAGCCCGCAGCTGCAACCGCCGGCCATCGGCGAGGATGGCACGCTGCGCGTGGGCGTGAACACGAGCAAATCGCCCCTGGCTGGCATGGGCAACGACAAGATCATCGGCATCGACGTCGATATCGCCGCCGCTATCGCTGATGAGCTGGGGCTGAAGGTGAGCATCGTCGATGTGGGCAACAGCCCCGACACGGCGCTCGCGGATAAGACGGTCGATATCGTCATGGGCATCGACAGCTCCGACGCGGCGAACGGCATATGGCTGTCGCCCGAGTACCTGCCGACCGGCGTGGCGCTGTTCGCGCTGGCTGGCAGCAACGCAGGCGTGCCCAAGGCCGACAGCGACCCGAAGGTGGCGGCTCAGGTGTCCTCGAAGAGCGCATGGGCGGTGACGAACGCATTCGGCGATGACGCCTTGTCGTCGGCGAACGATCTGAGCAGCGCCATCGAGGAGCTGCGCTCGGGCAAGGTCGATTACCTGGCGTCCGATGCGGTCATCGGCATGTATGCGGCGAACCGCACCGGGGCCGATGTCGAGGTGGTCGCGCTCATCGACTCCGCGAGCGGTTACTGCGTGGCGGTGGCGGAGACGGCGACCGACCTTCAAACGGCGGTGAAGAACGCGCTCCAGACGCTCATCTCGAACGGCACTGTGGGCGTCATCGAGCAGAAATGGCTGGGCACGCAGCTCGACCTCGAGAGCGCGCCGCTCGCCGAGGTGAAGAAGACCCCGAGCGACAACGCCGAAGAGCCCGCCGAGGGCGACGCGAGCAGCAGCTCGTCGGCGGCCGTCACCGCGTAGGCGAGGAGGCCGGAGATGGGCGAGCGTATAGCCGAGATATCCGCTCGGTGCGGCTTCGAGCTCATCGAGAGCCGCCCGGTGAGCGAGATCGACGGCACAGCGCACCGCATGCTGCATACCGCCAGCGGCGCGCGCTTGCTGTTCCTGAGCAATGCTGACGACAACAAATCGTTCTCCATATCGTTCAAGACGCCCGCAGCCGACGACACGGGCGTCTTCCACATATTGGAGCATTCGGTGCTGTGCGGCTCCGATAAGTTCCCGGTGAAAGAGCCGTTCGTCGATCTGCTGAAGGGGTCGATGCAGACGTTCCTGAACGCCATGACGTTCCCCGACAAGACGATGTATCCCGTTGCATCCACCAACGACCAAGACCTGCTGAACCTGATGGATGTGTATCTGGATGCGGTGTTCTGCCCGCTGATCTACCGCAAGGAGCAGATATTCCAGCAGGAAGGCTGGCACCTCGAGGTGGAAGGCGCCGATGCGGATGCGCATCTGGTGTACAACGGCGTGGTGTTCAACGAGATGAAAGGCGCGCTGTCAGACCCCGATTCGGTGCTCTACGACACGCTGTCGGCGGCGCTGTTCCCCGACACCACCTACCGGTTCGAGTCGGGCGGGGTGCCGGCGAGCATCGTCGATCTGACCTATGAGGGCTTCTTGGACAGCCATCGCAGGCACTATCGGCCCGACAACAGCTACATCGTGCTGTACGGCAACGTGGATATCGAGCGCGTGCTGGCGTTCCTGGACAGTGCCTACCTGGCGCCCCTCGCGCGCATCGAGCGGCCGGCGCTCGATGCGAACCCCATCGGGCAGCAAGCGCCCATCGTGCGCACCGGCGTGAAGAGGCAGATGCCCACCGCGCCCGAGAACGCCTGCGCGGCGCTCGGGTTCGTGGCTGGCAGCTCTTCGCAGCGCGAGCGCCTGATAGCCGCCGACATACTGGTGGATGCCATCTTGGGGTCGAATGAGGCGCCGATGAAGCGGGCGCTGCTCGATGCGCAGCTAGCGGACGATTGCTTGGCGTATCTGGAGGATGGCATCGCCCAGCCGTTCGTGATGCTCGAGCTGAAGGGCCTGCGCGCCGGTGCCGTGGAGCGCTTCGAGGAAGAAGTGCGGCGCTGCGCATCCGCGCTCGCGGGCGGCGGGCTCAATCGGCAGCTGATCGAGGCTTCGCTCGCGCATGCCGAGTTCGCGCTGCGCGAGCACAACATGGGCTATGCCGACGGGGTGGTCTATTCCATAGCGGCCCTGTCCGGGTGGCTCTACGACGATGAGGGCGCGCTCGACGGCATCCTCTACGAGGATGCGTTCGCGAGCCTGCGCCAGAAGCTCGACCAGGGCTATTTCGAGGAGCTGATCGGCGAGCTGTTCCTGCGCAACGACCACTACGCGCAGGTGGAGATCGTGCCCGTCGACGCCGACCCGGATGCAGCGATAGCGGGCCAGCTGCGCGCCCTGGAGCAAGACCTGACGGCCGAAGGGCTCGCGCGCATCGCCGAGGCGGCCGAAGCGCTGCATGCCGCGCAGCTCGCTCCCGATGCGCCCGAGGCGCTGGCGACGCTGCCGCGCCTCGGCATCGACCAGATCGGGGATGCGCCCGCCGAGCCGCCCTTCGAGCTCGAGGCTGCAGGCGATCTGCCGTGCTTGCGGCACCGCATGCCCACGCATGGCATAGCCTACGCATACCGCTACTTCCCGCTCGAGGGAGTCGCCTTCGAGGAGCTGCCCTACGTGGCGCTGCTCTCCCTCGTGCTGGGGAAGATGGACACGCGCGACCATACCGCCGCCGAGATCGATCTTCTGGTGCAGCGCGAGCTGGGCAACCTGAGCTTCTTCACCGAGGTGCACGAGCATGTAGACGATGACGGCTTCGAGGTGAAGCTCGTCGTGTCGGCGTCAGCCCTCTCGGAGAAGAGCGCATCTGCCGCGCGGCTCGCCGATGAGGTGATGCTGCGCACCGACTTCTGCGGCTACGACAAGCTGCGCGATGTGCTGATGCAGCGGCGCGTGGCGATGGAGCAGGCGTTCGCATCGTCGGGCAACGCCACGGCGGCGCGGCGCGCGGCATCGTACTATCTGCCTGCCGCCTGCGTGCGCGAGCAGCTGGGCGGCGTGGACTTCTACCGGTTCCTGAAGCGCCAGATAGACGGCTTCGACGAGGGGAAAGAGGCGCTGGCTGGCAAGCTCGCCGAGCTGGCTGCGCGCATCTTCTCCGACGACGGGTGCCTGCTGTCGTTCGCTGGCAGCGATGCTGGCCTGGCCGCCTTCATGGAGGCGCGCACACCGCTGCCCGAGCGCGCAGAGCGCAGCGAGCGCCTCGTGGTGCCGGCGCCGGTCGATAAGCGCGAGGCGCTCGTGGTGCCGAGCGATGTGTCCTATACCGCGCTCGCAGCCGACAGGCGGCAGGTGGGTGCGGCGTATTCCGGCGTGTGGCCGGTCATCTCCCGGGCGCTCACCTACAGCTATCTGTGGCAGGAGGTCCGCGTGCTGGGCGGTGCGTACGGCACCGGGTTCAGCACCACGGTGCCCGGCCCCTCGAGCTTCTACTCCTTCCGCGACCCCCGCGTCGACGAGACGGTGGAGCGCTTCCGCGGCGCAGGCGCATGGCTTTCCGGCTTCGCGCCCGAGGCGGAGGAGTTCACCGGGTTCATCGTGAGCTCGGTGGCGGGGATGGACGCCCCTTGCAAGCCGCGGGAGCTGATGCGGCGGCAGGACGGCATGCATTTCAGCGGCTATACGCCCGAGCGCCGCGCCCGCACGCGCAGCCAGGTGCTGGCGTGCACTCCGGCTGATGTGCGCGCTGCCGCGCGAGCGGTCGATGAGCTCGCGAGCGGGGGCTGCGTGTGCTCGGTGGGCGGCCGCGATATCCTGTCGCAGTCGCAGATGGGCCTCGAGCTGGTCGACTTGGTCGGCTGACTTGGGGCAGGCGCGCATTTCGCTTATAATCGTGCATTCCTAGAAGGGCAGGGCGATGGCGGACAAGACGGGCTTCAAGCATATCACGGTGGGAGCGGGCGACGACGATGTGGTCATCGTCGCGGGCGCGCCTGCGATAAGCCCAGCGGCCGGCACCGCCGCGCACCGGGATGAGGCGCCGGCTGAGCCTGAGCCTGCGTCCGCGAGCGCCGCGCCTGCAAGAGCAGAGGCGCCCGCGAAGGATAGCTATCAGCCCACGACGCTCGAGGATATCGAGCAAGCGAAGATGCCGCTCACGCAGAAGATCGTCATAGCGGCAGCGGCCGTGGCGGTGGTGGCGTTCGCCGTGCGGTACGTGCTCTTCTAGCCGGAATGCAGCCATGAAACGCGACAGGATGGATGGGAACGTGAGCGAGAGATCAGACGAGATGCAGGCCGAGGCCGCGGAGCGCGCGGAAGAGGCCGAGGTGCTGGAGCAGGACGAGCCTTTTGCGGAAGCGGAGCCTGATGAGGCGGCCGATGCCGATGCGGCGCCGGCGAAGGCGGCCCCCAAGCACGGCAAGCATTCCAAAGGCGAGCCGGAGCCTCCCGAGTACATGAAGCGCTCGCGGCGCATGCGCAAGGTCCTCATCGCCGTCATCATCGTGCTGGTGCTGCTCATCGCCGCGGGCGGCGTGCTCACCTTCATGCTGGTGGACACGGCGCGCAACGCCGCCACCCAGCAGGCGCAGACGTCCACCATCGACGTCGATTCCCTGGCTGACGACGGCGCCGCGAAGGACGCATCCACCTCCACCTCGAAGCGCACCACGGTGCCGAATCTGGTGCAGCTCCTCGGCATGGATCAGAACCAGGCCGTCGAGGCGCTCAGCCACGGCGCGCAGGTGACGGGCCTCACCGATGTGAACGAAGAGGGCAATCCGGTGAAGAAGCAGGTGAGCATCGCGCTGTCGGACGAGCCGGCCGATGCGCGCTCCGGCACGCCCAGCGTCTACCTGTATCTGAACGAAGAGGGCAAGGTCGTGCGCGCGGGCTATTCCGTGGCCACCTCGTCGATCGGCTACGGCACGCTCAGCTTCGCCGATGCGGTCACCAACGAGCGCATCATCGAGAAGACGGTGGAGGAGGCGGGCCTTGCGGTGGGGCAGCAGGCGGCTGCGCTGCCGGAGGACAAGACGGTCTATTCCACCTACGCCAGCGACGGCACGACGCTCACGCGCGAGTACTGCGAGTTCTCCGGCACGGGCACCGCGGGCGGCGTCGAGCATCCGTGGCAGGCGTCGTTGTCCTACGATTACAACATGGCGAACGCCACGGGCAACCTGGCGGACACCATCCGCACCATCTATGTCTATATCGGCGCCTGAGCGAGCGGAGGAGCAGCGCATGTCCAAAGGCACCTATTCGGTCACCACGCCCATCTACTATGTGAACGCGGCCCCGCATCTGGGCACCGCCTACACCACCATCGCGGCTGATGTCGTGTCGCGCTATCAGCGCATGAACGGCTACGACGTGGCCTTCGTCACCGGCATGGACGAGCACGGTCAGAAGGTGGCCGATACCGCGGCCGAGCACGGCATGACGCCGCAGGAATGGTGCGACTCGATGGAGCCGGCCTTCCGCGACGCCTGGGAGATGCTCGGCATCACCTATACCGATTTCGTGCGCACCACCGAGCCGCGCCAGGCGCGCGCGGTGCAGCGCTTCTGGCAGCTGCTCTACGATAAGGGCTTCCTCTACAAGGGCTCCTACGACGGCTGGTACTGCGTGCACGAGGAGACGTACTACGCCGAGAGCGACCTCGAGCGCGACGACGATGGCCAGCTGGTCTGCCCCGATTGCAAGCGCCCCGTGCAGCGCGCCGGCGGCGAGGAGAACTGGTTCTTCCGCCTGAGCGAGTTCCAGGAGCCGCTGCTTGCGCTCTACGAGCGCCGTCCCGAGTTCATCCGCCCCGAGACGCGCCGCAACGAGGTCGTCTCGTTCGTGGCTGGCGGCTTGAAGGACCTGTCCATCTCGCGCTCCACGTTCGACTGGGGCGTGCCGCTGCCCTTCGACGAGGGCCATGTGGCCTACGTGTGGGCCGATGCGCTCATCGCGTACATGACCGGCATCGGGTATGCCGACGACGGCCGTGAAGGCGAGTTCGATGCGCGCTGGCCCTTCCAGTATCATTTCGTCGGCAAGGACATCACGCGCTTCCACTGCGTGATCTGGCCGGCCATGCTGATGGCGGCGGGCTTGCCGGTGGCGCATACGGTGTTCGGGCATGGCTTCCTGCTCACCAAGGGCGAGAAGATGTCGAAGAGCAAGGGCAACGCGCTGCGCCCGGCTGAGCTGGTGGATATCTTCGGCGTGGACGCGTACCGCTACTACTTCATGAGCGACGTGCAGTTCGGCGCCGATGGGTCCATCTCCATCGAGCGCATGGTGCAGGTGTACAACGCCGATCTGGCGAACACGTGGGGCAACCTGGTGTCGCGCGTGGCGAACATGACGCAGAAGTACTTCGACGGCATCGTGCCCGCACCGCCCGCCGATGCTGCCGATAACCCGCTGCGCCCCATCTCTGAGGACCTGTACGCGGAATACGACGAGGCGCTCGCAGCGGTCGATTTCACGGCGGCTGTGCAGGCCGTGCAGAAGCTCGCGCACCGTGCGAACGAGTATATGGAGCAGAGCGCTCCGTGGACGCTGGCGAAGGACCCCGCGCGCGCCGACGAGCTCGCGGCGGTCATCTACAACGCGCTGGAGGCCATCCGCATCATCGCGCTGTTCATGCAGCCGTTCATGCCGAGCACGTCAGCCGACGTCTGGCGCCGCATCGGCGCGGGCGACCTGGCGGCGGTGGATGGCATCGAGGCGGCAGCGGCATGGGGCGGGCTCGCGCCCGGCAGTGCGGTGGAGGTGGGAGAACCCCTCTTCCCGCGCCTCGACGCCGATAAGGTCGGCCAGGTGGAGGGATAGCGATGGCTGACGCCGCCACGGCGCCGGCGGAGGCTGGCGAGCAGTACGAGGCTCCGGACGAGCCGCTCTTCGCAGACGAGTACTTCCGCAAGAAGCCGAAGAAGCACGGCCGGGAATGGAAGGTCGTGGATGCCCCGTGCATGCCGGCTCCGGTGGCCGATACGCATGCGCACCTGGATATGCTGCGCGACCCGGGGCTCGCGCTCGCGCGCGCCGGGGTGCATGAGGTGCGCTTCGTCGAGGCGATGGTGGACCCGCTCGGCGCCGAGGGCGCGCAGGACTTCGAGCTGCTGGACGGGTGGTTGCGCGATGCGCAGCTCGCCATCAGGCAGATGTCCACGCGCATCTGCGGGCAGGGCTGGCACAGCGTGCCGCGCGTGCGCATGGCGGTGGGCGTCCATCCGCACGTGGCGAAGGCGTGGGATGCGGCGGCGCGCGAGGATATGCTGCGCTACCTGCGCGATGAGCGGGTCAGCGCGGTGGGCGAGATAGGGCTCGACTACCATTACGACTATTCCCCGCGCGACGTGCAGCAGCGCGTGTTCGCCGAGCAGGTGGAGCTGGCGCAGAGCGCAGGGCTTCCCGTCATCCTGCATGTGCGCGAAGCCTTCGACGACGCATTCGCCATCATGGAAGAGGCTGGTTGGTCGGAGGCGGGCGTGCTCCTGCATTGCTATACCGCCGATGCCGCGCAGATCGCGCGCTGGGTGGACGCCGGTTGCTACATCGCCTTCGGCGGCGCGTTCACCTTCAAGAAGCTCGAGCAGATCAGGCAGGCTGCGGCGCTCGTGCCGCGCGAGCGCCTGCTGCTGGAGACAGACGCGCCCTTCATGACGCCCGAGCCCTTCCGCGGCTTGGAATGCGAGCCGGCGCATACCATCTGGACGGCGCAGCGCATGCTCGATGAGCTGCTGTGCGAGGCGGAGCCGGATGAGCGCGCGGCGCTGCTCGCTCAGGTGTTCGAGAATTCGATCGGGCTGCTCGACAGGGAGCCGACCGACTGGCAGAGAGGTATCTGATGCATCGTACGATAATCGCCGGTTCGCCGCGCGCGCAGGGGCGCTGCGCTCATCTGGCCCAAGAGCTGTTCGACGCCTGCATCGAGGAGCGCCCTGGCGACGGCGTGTCGCTCGTGTCGGTGTCGGGCATATCCGTCGGCGGATGCATCGGCTGCGACGCGTGCAAGCAGGAGCTCCCGGCTGATTCCGACCGTGCCATCGCGCTGCCTGAAGAGGGCGACCCGCTGCGCCCGCAGGAGCGCATCTGCGCGGGCGATTCGCAGCGCCATGTGTGCATCATCGACGACGACATGCCCGAGGTGCGCAAGCACCTCGACGCCGCCGATGAGCTGATAGCGGTGGTGCCCGTCTACTTCGCCGGCGCGCCGTCGCAGATGAAGGCGCTGCTCGACCGCTTGCAGCCGTACTACTGGTCGGATGCGCGCGAAGGCGAGAAGCGCCCGCTCACGCTGCATGTGGTGGGCGAAGGGGGAGACCCGCACGGCATCGAGCCGCTGATCGGGTGCGTGCGCTCCGCTCTCTCGGTGGCCGGGTTCTCGCTGGTCGAGGTGCTCGACTGGCGCGGCCGCATCGACGCGGACGGCACCATCCGCGAGGACGCCCGGGAATATGCCGTCTGAGGCATCCATCCTCGCCACTCCCTCCGCTACCGCCGAGGTGCTCGGCCGCTTCGGGCTGGCTCCCAAGAAGCACTTCGGCCAGAACTTCCTCGTGAACGACGCCATCGTGGGCAAGATACTCGCGCTCGCGCAGGTGGGCTCGGACGACGACATCTTAGAGGTCGGCCCGGGCATCGGCACGCTCACTTGGGCGCTCGCGCAGCGCGCCCGCTCGGTGGTGTCCCTCGAGCGCGACGCTGACCTGGCAGACGTGCTCGCCTACACCATGCGCGAGGCACGGCTCTTCGAGCTGGTGATGTGCGACGCGCTCGATGCGGGGGTGCCCGAGCTCGAAGCCGCCCTGCGCGCGCTGCGCGAGCGCGAGGGCGCCTGCGCGCTGCCGAGCAAGCTGGTGGCGAACCTGCCCTATGCCGTGGCCGCCACCGTGGTGCTGCGCTTCTTCCAGATATTCCCGTTCCTGGGCAGCGCGACCGTCATGGTGCAGCGCGAGGTGGCGCAGCGTATGCAGGCGGAGCCGAACACGAAGGACTACGGCGCCTACACGGTGAAGCTCGCGCTGTACGCGCAGGCTGCGGGCAGCTTCCCGGTGGCAGCGGGCAATTTCCTACCCCCGCCGCGCGTGGAGAGCACGGTCATCCGCCTCGACCGCCTCGCGCCCGAGCGCACACCCGACCAGCGCATCTGCGATGCCGCCTGCACGATGGCCGATGCTGCGTTCTTCGCGCGGCGCAAGACCATAGCGAACTCCTGCACCGCGTACTTCCGGAGCAGGGGAGCGGACGCGGCGGGCATGGTCTGCGAGCTGTTCGCGCAGGCGGGCATCGACGGGAGCCGTCGGGGAGAGACGCTCACCTGCGAGGAGTTCATCGCGCTCGGTGCCGCGCTCGCAGCGGCGAGCGCCTGATGCGGGCCTTTCGCGCATCTGGGCGATTGTGTAATAAACATCTGTTCGATATACACCGCTGCTCTATGGGTTAGAATAGCCACGAGAAAATGAAGCATGTGCGCGTGAGCAGCAAGAAGGTGGTTCAACTTGACTGATGGCAAAACGAGCATGCCGCACCACGACGACGAGAAGCGAAGCTGCACCAAAGACTACCTGAACAGGGCGAAAGCTGCCTGCGACTCGGGCGATGCGGTGCTGGGCATGTATCTCTACCTAGCGGCATTCGAGGAAGCGAACGGGGATGCGGGCGCCCCTGATGAAGACGCCCTGACGGGATTGAAGGAGGCGTGGGCGCTCGCGTGCACGCACAAGGAGCGCTCGCTGGCCGAGTACATATTCGAGCGGTTGGAGCCGTATCTGTCGTCTGATGAGATAACCATCTGCGCCGAGGCGCTGCATGGGCTGGCGATGGACAAGCTGGAGGAGTTCGGCCTGTCCTGGAAAGACCTCGAGGACATGGCGCAGGCCATATCCGAAGACCTGCTCGACGGCGACGAGCCGATCTTCCATGTGGAGCGCATCATGACCGGGCGCCTGCCGCGCACGCTCGCGCTCTCCGCACCGGCGCGCAGCAGCAGCGAGCCGCAGGCGGCGGACATCATCGCCCGCGCGTCGGAGGCCGTCATGGGCGGCAAGGAGCGTGAAGAGGCGCTCGACTATGCGAGCGCGGCCGGCTATATCGACGCCATCAAGGCGATGCGCGAGATGGGCGTCGGCATGGGCGACGACCCTGCCTTCAAAGACCTGATCGATATGCTGAACGACCTGCACGGCCTGCCCAGCAAGCCGGCGCTCGACACCATCCTCATGCGCTGCCCGGCGCGCGAGGATGCGAATCATCTCATGATGGCCACCTTAGGCGAGCTCGATCGCCCGACGGTGCACATGCGCATGGAGGAGAGCTTCCAGGGCATGCCGTTGCTCTGCGTGAGCGCGCATGCGGTGGATATCCCGCGCAACGGCAGCTTGGCCGATGTGTTCCAGAACGGCGGCGTGCTGGTCTTGGAGGATATCGACTACTGGTCGTCGCCCCTGTCGGGCGATGGGGAAGAGGGTGGCGCGCTGTTCATGATGCAGCTGACGCGCGGCGCGCGCGAGGCGGTGAGCCTGGTGCGCTCGGCGGTGGAGAGCCCCGATGTGCACGTCATAGCTACCTGCGCCGACCTGGCCGCCATCGACGATTTCTTCTTGGACATGCTCGAGCCTCTGACGCTCGTAGATATCGACCTGCCCACGCCGGCCGAGCGCGTGCAGATCTGGGACCGCATCGCCGCGGACCATCCCTCCATCAGAGGGATCAACCGCGCCGACCTGGTGCGCCTGTCATCGAACATGCCGCGGGTGGATATCTATTCGGCTGCGCGCGAAGCCATCGAGGAAGCGTACAAGATTGGCCTCGCCCAGCGCCGCTACCAGCCTGTCACGCGCGACAACCTCTTCGACAAGCTGGCGGCCTACCAGCCGCTCGATTCGACCGAGTACGAGGAGCTGGAGAACGAGGTCATCCGCGACTTCAAGCGCGACCTGAGCCATATCGACGATATCCTGAGGGGCTGACCCTCGGGGTATCGCATCGGCGCTCGCGCCCGGCGCTAGATGACCGGGTAGGAGCCGAGCACCTTCACCTCGCGCAGCTTCAAGCGCAAGCACGACAGCGCCGTCTGCACGTCGAGGTCGGTGTCGCTGCCGCTGAACTCCATGAAGAACATGTAATCGCCGAACTGCTGCTTCAGCGGCCTCGATTGCAGCATGGTTATGTTGATGCCCGCGTAGGCGAACTCCGACAAGATCATATGCAGCGCGCCCGCTTTGTCCTCGCGTAGGAACAGCGCGAGCGTGGTCTTGCGGTGCTCGCCTGTGAGCTGCGGCGCGCTGCCGGGGCGCCCGATGAGGGCGAAAGCGGTCTGGTTGCCGAGATGGTCTTCGATGTCGCGCGCAGCGATATCGCAGCCGTGCAGCGCAGCGGCGTACTCGTTGGCGATGCCGGCGATGGTGGGGTCGGCTGCGGCCAGGCGCGCGCTCTCGGCCGTGGAGGGCGCGATCATCGTGCTGCGCCCGGGCAGCCGCTCGTTCAGGTAGCGGCGGCACTGCGCGAGGCCCTGGGCATGCGAGGCGACGGTCTTGACATCCTCGATGCGCACGCCCGGCTGCGTGAGCAGGCAATGGTGGATGCTGATGACGGTCTCGGCCAGTATGACGGCAGACGAACGGAAGGCGAAGTTGTCGAGCGTGGCCGTCACGGGCCCTTCCAGCGAGTTCTCCTTGCCGACCACCCCGAAGGCGGCCCGTCCCCGGTCGACGCAGTCGAACACGTCGTCGAACGTGGCGCATTCGATCAGCTCGGGCTGCTCGATGCCGAGCGCGGCGGCGAACGCATCGGCTGCCTCGTTGGTGTAGGTGCCACGGGGACCCAAGAAAGCTATCGTCCGATCAAGTGCTGCCATGGCATGCTCCCTCGCTTCGCTGCGTGCGGTCTTAGATGAGCGAACAGTGTAGCGCAACGGGCGCCGCGGGCGCCTGCGCATGCCGCGCGGCGCAGGCAGCGGCGCACAAGATGTTACGCGCGCTCGCTTCCGTAACATTTTCGGGCATTAACACCCGTATTTCAACCTCACGCATCGGCGAGGCGTGCAGGGTGCGGCGAAAATAATCAAAATGGCAACAGTTGTAAAAGACGAGGACACCTAAGGGGGGTGTGCACATGGTAGATCAGGCCACGACTACGGACGCGTTCGGCGTTCTGGAGTCGCGGGGGGTCAGCCGCCGCAGCTTCATGAAGCTCTGCGCCGGCGTTGCCGCTGCTGCGGGCTTATCGCAGCTGGCTATCCCACGCGTCGCAGAAGCGCTGGAGAAGTCCGTGATCGGAGCGACATCCGGCGACCTCTACCCGGTCATCTGGATAGAGGGTGCGTCGTGCACGGGTTGCACGGAGTCGTTCGCTCAGATCGAGACGCCCGATGTGGCGACGGTGGTGCTCGACATCATCTCGCTGAACTACTCCGAGACCCTATCCGCAGCTGCCGGATACTCCGTCGAGGAGGCGAAGGCGCAGACCATCGAGGCCGGGAACTACGTCTTGATCTATGAGGGCGCGGTTCTCGAAGGCTGGAACGGCAATGCGCTGCGCGTGGCAGGCGAGACGGGCAACGAGGCGCTCATCCACGCCGCGGCATCCGCGAATGCGGTCATGGCCGTGGGCTCGTGCGCTGTCAACGGCGGCTGGTGCGCCGCGTATCCGAACCCGTCGAAGGCGATGGGCGTGCAGCAGTTCCTTAAGAAGGAGGGCATCGACACGCCGGTCATCAACATCCCGGGCTGCCCTGTGAACCCCGAGTGGATGATGCAGGTGCTGGTGGATGTCGTCCTGCTGAAGGACCCGTCGCTGGTGAAGCTGAACAGCTTCAATGAGCCGGCCGACCTGTTCGATCAGACCATCCATGACAACTGCGCTCGCCGCGGTCACTTCGAGAACGGCGAGTTCGTCTACGAGTTCGGCAGCAAGGAAGAGGCTCTGGGCTACTGCCTGTACCCGCTCGGCTGCCGCGGCCCGCAGACGAAGGCCCAGTGCCCCGTCACGCTGTGGAACAACCGCCGCTCCTGGTGCGTCCAGGCCGGCAGCCCCTGCATCGGCTGCTGCGAGGCCAACCCGAACGACCCGGGCGACAACTGGGTGCAGGTGAACACCCCGTTCTACCAGCGCTTCCGCGACCTGCGCGTGGGCGACTTCACGTTCCAGCCCGAGCCCGTCGCTTGGGCGCTCACCGGCATCGTGGCGCTCGCGCTCGTGTGCCATGGTTTCGGCATGAAGAAGACCGGCCGCATGGACGGCGGCGCTCCGTTCGAGCCCATCCGCAAGTGGGACGCGAAGCACCCCGACCAGGCCATCGGCACCTATGCCGATCCTGAGAAGGGCGGCCCGGTGCTCAGCGCCGAGCTGACCGAGGAGAACACGCATCACGCGGCAGCGCCCGCTGATGTCGTGGTTGCAGACTACGAAGGCGAAGCGGGAGGTGAGGCGAGATGACGCGTTCCATCATTGATCCCATAACCCGTATCGAAGGCCATCTGCGCGTCGAGATGGAAGTGACCGACGGCGTCGTATCCGATGCCTGGGTATCGGGCGGATGCTTCCGCGGCATGGAGCTCGTGGTGCAGAATCGCACGCCCGAGGATGCCGCTCAGATCGTCGAGCGCATCTGCGGCGTATGCCCGGTGTCGCACGCTCACGCGTCCTCCATCGCGGCTGAGAAGGCCTACGGCATAACCATCTCCAACAATGCGCGCCTGGTGCGCAACCTCATCGAGGGCGCCCAGTTCCTGCATTCGCACATCCTGTGGTTCTACAACCTGTGCGCGCTCGACTACGTGAACCCGCTGAACGCCCTCGAGGCCGACGTGGCGTCCACCTACGATCTGGCGCAGCAGCTGGGGACCTCGATGGACACCGACTTCAAGCTGCTGAAGGAGAAGCTCGAGCGCTTCGCCGCCAACGGCCAGCTGTCCATCTTCTCCGGCAACTGGTTCGATTGCGACAACGGCGAGGGCTACAAGCTGCCGGCCGAGGCGAACCTCATCTGCACCGCCCACTACCTTGAGGCGCTGAAGATGCAGGCCCGCGCGAGCGAGATAGCCGCGCTGATCGGCGGCAAGATGCCGCACGTCATGACGCTCATCCCCGGCGGCACCGCGTTCGTGCCCACCGAGGGCAAGCTCGACGACCTGTGGGCCATGGCATGCGAGATCTACGACTGGGTCTCCACCACCATGATCCAGGACACCCTGGCGCTGGCGCCGTTCTATCCCGATGCCCTGAAGTTCGGCAAGGGCTGCGGCCGCTACATCGCCTGGGGCGTGTTCGAGGGTCCGGGTTGGCCCTACGGCGGCGACTACACCGAGCAGATGATCAACCGCTATCTGCCGATGGGCGTGCTCGACGAGGACCTGAACGTCTCCAACGTGCAGGAATCGCTCATCACCGAGTACATGGGCCACTCCTGGTACGAGGGCGATGCCACCTACGAGTCGCCGTACTTCGTGACCGACCCCGAGTTCTCCGAGTACAACGTGGAGGACCGCTACACCTGGGTGAAGTGCCCGGCATACGACGGCAAGCCCATGGAGGCCGGCGGCTTCGCCCGCATCCTGGCAGCCTACAAGCGCGGCGTGCCCTTCATCGTGGAGAACGTCGACAAGATGCTGGTGGCGCTCGGCGCCAAGCCCGGCGAGCTGTCGGCGCTGCAATCGACGCTCGGCCGTACGGCTACCCGCCAGATCGAGACGCTCTACATCGCAGGCCTCATGAAGGAATGGACGCTGGAGCTGATGGAGGCCATCAAGGGCGGCGACTCCGAGTACTTCCGCGACCCGGTGACCACCACCGGCGAGGGCACGGGCTTCTGGGAGGCTCCGCGTGGCGCGCTCTACCACTCCGAGAAGGTGACGAACCGCAACATCGACGGTTACCAGATCATCATCCCGTCGACGTGGAACCTGGCGCCGCTGAACGCCGAAGGCGTGCACGGCCCGATGGAGCAGGCGCTCATCGGCAACCCGGTGGAGGACATCGACATGCCCATCAACGCCCTGCGCACCGTCCACAGCTTCGACCCCTGCACCGCTTGCGCTGTGCATATCACCGAGCCGAAGACGGGCAAGACCTTCAAGACCGTCACCAGCCCTTGGGGGGTGAAGTAAATGGCGCATCTCGCACATTACCGTGAAGCACACCCCATGATCTTCGTGGTGACGCACTGGATAAACCTGGTGTGCATGCTGCTGCTGATCCTGACCGGCTTCATCATCCACTATCCGTTCATCGCGGGCATCATGGGCATCTGCCGTGGCGTGCACCTGTTCTGCGGCTTCGTGCTGTTCCTGAACATGGTGTTCCGCGTGGTGGCATCCTTCATCGTGAAGACGTCCCCCACGGGCGGCACGCGCAAACAGACCACCGACATCAAGTCGTGGCTGCCGCAGAAGGATAACCGCCACCAGGCGCTGGAGTGGATCAAGTACTACCTGTTCCTGCGCAAGGATCATCCGCTGGGAGCGAAGCTGGGCGTTCCGCAGAAGCTGTCGTATCTGATGATCCCGGTGCTGATCTTCCTGATGTTCTGGACGGGTCTGTGCCTGTGGGGCGAGACGATGAACGTGCCCGCGTTCGCAGCCACCACGACGCTGGTGGGCGGCGCTATGAGCATGCGCATCATCCACTACTATGGCATGTTCGTGTTCATCATCTTCATGTTCATCCATATCTACCTGGCTAACGTGGAGAGCATCGCTCCCACCAAGCTGATGTTCTTCCATAAGGAGCACGGCGGCCTGGTGTACGACCCTGACATCCACAACATCGTGGGTGAGGACTTCGATCCGGAGAGCTGTGTGGAGACGCGTGCGAAGCGCGGCCCCATCGACGATTCGCATCACGTGACGCGCACTGCGTCCTAAAGGTCCGGCTGGAGGAGCGGCTCGCGCAGCCGCTCCTCCGCTTTCGAGCAGAGGACGCACGCTGTGCGGCAGATGATCGGGCTTGCGAGCCCGATCATCGCATGATGGGGGTTCGGCCTGATGCTCTGCGGAACATCTGGGTACGATCAGCCGCCATCGCCTCACAGCGTGCATTCCTTACCGAGGAGGAGCATCGATCATGGCTCAGCTCACCGACGAAGAGATAGCCCGCGAGGATGAATTCCTCAAGGGGCTGCCCCGGTTCAATATAGGCGCGTTCCTGCTGCCGCCCATCTGGGGCGCGGCTCATGGGTTCTGGGTGACGATCCTCTTCTATCCGGCGTGGCTGTTCATAGACAATCTGCTGTATGCTGCGTATACGAGCCCGACACCGCTCGCGCTGGGGGCTTCTATCAGCGCGGTGCTCGGCTATATCGGCATAACAGCGGCCTTCGCCATCGTGAGCCAACCGATAGCCGCTCATCGTGCGGAAGACCGCGGCATCGGGCGCGAGCAGTACCTGAGGCGCCAGCGCTGGTGGGCCATCGGGTGCGCGGCGGGCGCTGCGGCGATGCTCGTGCTGGCCACGGTGTACAACCTGACCATGAGGCCCGCTCAGTGAGCGCCGAGCGCATCGCGGTGTTCTGCGTGGGCAACCGCCTGATGCTCGACGATGGGGTGGGGCCGGCTGTGTTCGATGAGCTGGCCGCCTATGAGCTGCCTGAGAACGTGGAAGTGCTCGATGTGGGCTGCATGAGCTTGGCTATGGTGGGCTACGTCGAGCGTTGCGATTACCTCGTCACGGTGGATGCCATCGACGGCACCGGCGAGCCGGCGGGCACCGTGTTCGAGTTCGCGCCTGAGGATATGGCGCGCCATACGGGGGCGATGGCCTCGCTGCACGATCTGAAGCTGGTCGACCTCTTCGATGCAGCGGAGCTGATGGGCTATACGGCGCGCGGCCGCTGCTTCGGCATGCAGGTAGCCAACCGCACGCCCGAGATGGTCACCATCGGCTTGACGCCGGCGGTGTTCGACAACCTGCCGCTCCTGGTCGACACGGTGCTCGCCGACCTCGTGCGCAACGGCGTGGAGGTGCGGCATCGGCAGACGGGCGAGCTCGTCGAGCCGGGGTGGCATCATCAGCTCGCATAGGCGGGCGGGCGGTTCTGGTCGGGATCCGGTCGCCGGTAGCGTGCAGCGTCGCCGGAGGGTCTGGATCTGAGGCATATTCACGAAAGGTCAGGTGCGGTGGTGGGCGGATGGTCGGGCGGTTCTCTTGGAGGAGGCATCGGATCGATCGAGGATGCGCGCTTCTTCCTCATGGCGGTGGGCGGTGGCCTCTGGCTGTTCGTGGGCGGCTTATTCCTCGTGATAGGCATCGTCTTGCTCAACAGCGGGAAGCGCAAGCGCAAGCGATGCACGGCGACGGTGATGGGCCGTGTCGTCGATATCGTGCCGAGCATGGGGTCGAGCGGCACCTTGTGGAGCCCGGTGTTCAGCTATGAGGTCGGCGGCCTGACATATGTCGAGACGACGCCGTATTCGACCAGCCGCATCGGTTATGCCATCGGCGAGCCTATCGAGATACGCTACGACCCGCTCGACCCCCACGAGTTCCTCATCGTGCGGCAACGCGCCTCGCGGGTGCTCGCGATAGTGTTCACCGCCGGCGGAGGCTTCCTCTTGGCGATAGGCATCGCGTGGGTGGCGCTGTTCGCGCTCATCTAGCGGTTCAGGCTGTAGCGGGCAGGCAGGCGCAGCTCGGGCAGAGGTCAGCCAAGAAGCACTCGCAGCACAGCGGTTTGCGGGCGATGCAGACCTCGCGCCCGAACAGCACCCACTGATGGTTGATCGGGCCCCACATATCGCGCGGATAGAGCGCGAGCAGCGCCTGCTCGGTCTTGTTCGGATCCTCGTCGCGCGGCACCAGCTTGAGGCGATGCGCGATGCGGTTCACATGCGTATCCACCGCGATGCCCTCCACGATGCCGAAACCCTCGTTCATCACGATGTTCGCCGTCTTGCGCCCCACGCCGGGCAGCTTCTGGAGCTCGTCCATGTCGCAGGGGACCTCGCCGCCGTAGTCGGCCATCACCATCTGGGCGATCTTCACGGCGCGCGGCGCCTTCGTACGGTACAGCCCGATGGTGGATATGATGCGCTGAACGTCAGCCGGGTCGGCCTGCGCGAGGTCGGCTACGGTGGGATAGCGTCGCCAGAGCTCGGGCGTCACCTTGTTCACGCCCGCATCGGTGGTCTGCGCTGAGAGCATGACCGCGATGGTGAGGCGGAACGGGTCGCCATCGTAGGCGAGCGCGCATTCGGCTTCGGGGTAGCGCTCGCACATGCGCTGCTCTATCTCTAAGGCGCGCTCTCGCTTATGCGCTTTGGTCTCTCTGGGCATCAGCGGCTCCTTGTCTGCGGGCGGCGAAGCGGCGCGGTGGGCTCTCCGCTCGGTGGTCGCGCGGCTTCGGCAGCGGCGCTTTGCCGCTGCGGCGGGCCGGGGCGCCCGCGTGTCTTTCGGGGAACAGTTTAGCGCATGGGGGCATCAGGGGCAGCGCGTGGCGGCGGGTAGGGTAGAATCTGGGAAGGCCGCATCCAAGCGGCATTTCGTGGTTGGAGAGGATGCGCACGTGCTGATAGATTCGCTGACGCAGGTTCTGGAGAAGTCGGGCTGCCTCGATCGGTTCTGGGGCGGCTTGGATGCAGGTGACGATGCGACGTTGGCCGTGGCGTCGTCAGCGCGCCCGTTCCTGGTGGCGGCGCGGTTCGCGCATCGGCCGCAGTGCACGCTCGTGGTGCTGAGCGGGGAAGAGGCCGCGGTCGCCTTCGCGCGCAACGTGGCCGCCTTCATCGGCGATGAGCGCGTGCTGCGCTTCCCTGAGCGGCGCGATCACCCCTTCCAGCCCAAGGCTCCCGACGTGCGCACCATCGCGCTGCGCATGCAGGCGGCCCACGCGCTGCGCACGGGTGCCGAGGTGGTGGTGGTCGCCAGCGCACGGGCGCTCGTGCGCACCATGCCGCCGCCCGATGCTGCGGTGGATGCGCCCATCAGCCTGCGCGCGGGCGAGGAGCTCTGCTGCGCGGGCACGGACGGCATGGACGACCTCGATAGCTTCGCGGCGGCGCTCGAGGCGCGCGGCTATGCGAACACCGGCGAGCTCGACGGCCCCGGCACGTTCGCGCGGCGCGGCGGCACCGTCGATGTGTTCCCGGCGAACCTCGTGCATCCTGTGCGCGTTGACTTCTTCGGCGACGAGGTGGAGGAGATACGCCGCATCGTGCCCTCCACGGGGCAGACCATCGCGTCGCTTCCTGCGATCGACATCTACCCGGCATCCGAGCTTCCCATGACGCCTGACGCGCTCGCGCGGGCCTCGCGCGCGCTCGCCACGCCGGCGCTGACGAACAAGGCCCTGCGCGGCGTGCTGGAGAAGCTGGAGGGCGGCTTGCGCTTCGATGGCGCTGACGTGCTGCTGCCGTATCTGTTCGACAGCACGGCGACGCTCGGCGCGTATGTGAGCGCGGACGCGCTCGTGTGCCTGTGCGAGCCGCGCTCGGTCATGGATGACGCGGCGAACGCCCATGCGGATGCAGCGGCTCGCGCGAAGGGCACGGGGTTCTCGACAGCAGGGCTCTATGCAGCGCCCGCCGAGCTCGACTTAGGGTCGGGCCAGCATGCCCTGTACGTCTCCATCATGCGCGCGGGTGCAGCTCCCGACGATGAGCTGCCGGTGAAGCGCACCGATGTGGCAGGCGCGCCCGACAAGCTCTTCGGCAAGCTCATCTCGTGGACGCAGGCCGATCACACCTGCATCTTCAGCGCAGCCGACTACCGCGTGCGCGAGGACATGAAGCTCGCCTTCGTCGACCACGGGCTCGCTATCCAAGAGGTGATCGACCCGGAGGGGCAGGCGCCGGGAGGAGCGGCGGCGAAGCTGCGGCGCGGCATCGTGAACGTCGTGTCCTGCGACATACCGCTCGGGATGGTCATCCCGAAGGCGCGCTTGGCGATGGTGTCCATCTCCGACACGCAGGGCGCGCAGAGCGCGGCGCGGCGCCGGCGCACGGTGGATATCACCAAGATAACCTTCCCGTATGCTCCGGGCGACTACGTGGTGCATGCGGTGTTCGGCGTGGCGCTGTTCAAGGCGCTCGTGCGCCGCGAGATAGATGGCACCGAGCGCGATTACATGGAGCTGGAATACGCCGAGGGCGACAAGCTCTTCTTGCCGGTGGAGCAGCTCGACCGCGTGACCCGCTACGTAGGCGCCGAGGGGTCGAGCCCGCGCTGCACGCGCCTGAACACCTCCGACTGGTCGCGTGCGGTGGCGAAGGCGCGCAAGGCGACGAAGAAGCTCGCATTCGACCTGGTGGATGTGTATTCGCGCCGCGCCGCCACGAAGGGCCACCGCTTCTGCATCGACAGCCCCGCCATCCGCGAGATGGCCGAGAGCTTCCCCTACGACGAGACGCCCGACCAGAGCGCAGCCATCGCCGATGTGCTGGCCGACATGGCATCCGACCGCCCGATGGACCGCCTCATCTGCGGCGATGTCGGCTTCGGCAAGACCGAGGTGGCCCTGCGCGCGGCGTTCGTGTGCGCACAGGAGGGCAAGCAGGTGATGCTGTTGTGCCCCACCACCATCTTGGCGCAGCAGCATTTCACCAGCTTCCACGAGCGCTTGGAGCCGTTCGGGGTGGACGTGCAGGTGCTGTCGCGCTTCAAGAGCGATGCGGAGCAGGCCCGCACGCTGGAAGACTTCGCGAGCGGCTCTTGCCAGGTGCTGATCGGCACGCATCGGCTGCTGTCGCGCGATGTGAACCCGCGCGATCTGGGGCTCGTCATCATCGACGAGGAGCAGCGCTTCGGCGTAGGGCATAAAGAGCAGCTGAAGAACCTGCGCGAGACGATCGACGTGCTGACGCTGTCGGCCACGCCCATCCCGCGCACTATGCAGATGGCAGTGTCGGGCGTGCGCGATATGAGCCTGATATTGACCCCGCCCGGCGAGCGCCTGCCGGTGAAGGTGCACGTGGGGGAGTGGGACCCAGACGTGGTATCCGACGCGGTGCGCTTCGAGCTGGCGCGCGGCGGGCAGCTGTACTACGTGAGCAATCGCGTGCGCACCATCGAGGATGCGGTGGAGCGCGTGCATGCCGCCGCGCCCGAGGCGCGCGTGGGCGTAGCGCACGGCCAGATGTCGAAAGAGCAGCTCGAGCGCGTCATGGAGGATTTCTCGGCCGGGGCTATCGATGTCCTGGTAGCCACCACCATCATCGAGAGCGGTATCGACAACCCGCATACGAACACGCTCGTCATCGAGGATTCGCAGCGCTTGGGGCTCGCCCAGATGTATCAGTTGAAAGGCAGGGTAGGCCGCAGCAGCGTGCAGGCATACGCCTATTTCATGTTCCCGGAGGAGGTGCCGCTCACCGAAGAGGCCGAGGCGCGCCTGCTCGCGCTCGGCGAGCATCAAGAGCTCGGCAGCGGCATGCGCATCGCCATGCGCGACCTGGAGATACGCGGTGCGGGCAGCATGCTGGGCGCAGAGCAGTCGGGCAATATGAGCGCGGTGGGCTTCGACCTGTTCGCGCAGATGCTCAACCAGGCCGTCGCCGCCACGCGCGAGGGCGATGCGAATGCGGCCGATGCGCTGCCGCCGGCGCTCTCCGATATAACGGTGAACGTGCCCGGGCACGCCTACCTGCCCGAGGAGTACATCCCCGATGCCGACGAGCGCGTGCTGTGGTATCGCCGCCTCGCCAGCGCGGCGACGCAGGATATGCTCGACGCCTTCGAGGAGGAGATCTTGGCGGCGCACCCCGACATGCCCGCCGCGGCGCGCAACCTCTTCGCGAAGGCGCGCGTGCGGGCGCTCGCAGCCGAGCACGGCGCCAAGACGGTGTCGCTCGCGGCCGGCAAGCTGACCATCGAGCCCATCGCGCTCGCCGCAGGGGAGCTGACCTCGCTGCGGCGGCGCGGCGCGCGCTACCTGAAGGACAAGCGCAAGCTGACCGTCCCCGCGCGGGTGCTCGGCACCGAGGACGGCGAGGGTGCGATAAGCGCGGTATCGGCGTTCCTGCGCTACCTCTATAATGGAGAGCGAGACGGAAAGACCACGGAAGAAGGCTGAACACGATGATCGAGAAGGATCCCAGCATCAGGGTGCGCTTCGCGCCCAGCCCCACGGGCATGCTCCACATAGGCGGTGCGCGCACCGCCATCTACAACTGGGCGTTCGCGCGCACGATGGGCGGCACGTTCGTGCTGCGCATCGAGGACACCGATCAGGTGCGCTCCACCGAGGAGAACACGCAGATCATCTTGCGCGCCATGCGCTGGCTCGGGCTCGACTGGGATGAGGGGCCAGAAGCCGGCGGCAGCTGCGGCCCGTACTTCCAGACAGAGCGCACCGAGACCTATCAGGCGGCGCTCGACCGCCTGAAAGAGAGCGGGGCGGCCTACCCGTGCTTCTGCTCGAAGGAAGAGCTCGACGCCAAGCGGGCGCAGGCCGAGGCATCTGAGGGCGGCTATGCCGGCTACGACGGCACCTGCCGGCACCTCAGCGCTGACGAGGCGCGCTCGCGCATCGAGGCCGGCGAGCCGCACGTGTGGCGCCTCGCGGTGCCCGAGGGCCACGGGCCCATCGAGTTCGACGACGCGGTGTACGGTCATATGAGCTTCCCGGCCGAGGCTATGGACGACATGATAATCCAGCGCACCGACGGCACCTTCACCTACAACTTCGCAGTGGTGTGCGACGATGCGAACATGGGCATCACGCATGTGATACGCGGCGACGACCACCTGTCGAACACGCCCCGCCAGATGCTCATCTACGAGGCATGCGGCTTCGATGCGCCCACCTTCGCGCACCTGCCGATGATCTTGGGCTCCGACGGGCATAAGCTCTCCAAGCGCCACGGCGCCACCAGCGTCGAGGAGTACCGCGACCGCGGCTATCTGCCGGCGGCTATGGTGAACTTCCTAGCGCTGCTCGGCTGGTCGCTCGATGGCGATACCACCATCATCCCTGAGGACGTGCTGTGCCGAAGCTTCGAGCTCGCGCGCATCAACCGCAAGGACAGCGTGTTCGACGAGAAGAAGCTCGACTGGATGAACGGCGTCTACATCCGCGAGATGGATGCGGATGCGTGGACGCTCGCAGCAACGCCGTGGCTCGCGCAGGCGGCCATCGACGGCGCGGCGGTGAGCCCGGGCGCGCAGGTCGTGCCCACGCCGACGCAGGAGGAGCAGCAGGCAGCCGCGCAAGAGGCCCGCGTGCCGGGCGCTGCGGTGGACGCGCAGGCGTGGCAGCGCGCGCTCGCCGATGTGAGCGACCGGCCGGGCTTCTACCGTGCGATGTACCCGCTGGTGGCCGAGCGCCTGGCGCGCCTCGACGAGATACCCGCGAAGCTGGCGTACCTGTTCTGGGGCCCGAATGTGGCGCTCGATCAGAAGTCGGTGGACAAGGTGCTGCTGAAAGACGCCGAGCAGGCTGCCTCGGCGCTCGCCATCTGCCGCGAGGTGCTGGCCGGCCTCGAGGGCGATCAGGACCCAGACGCCGCGATGCAGGCGTGCCGCAGCGCGGGCGAGGAGGCGGGCATCAAGGCGAAGCAGCTGCTCCAGCCGCTGCGCGTGGCGGTGGCTGGCAACATGGTGTCGCCGCCGCTGTTCGAGTCCATCCAGTTGATCGGCATACCCGACACGCTGGCGCGCATCGACGGCACCTGCGCCGCCGTGCTCGCTTAGGCCATCATGGCTGAGCCGAAGCTGCCGGAGCGCCCCACGCTCGACCAGTTGGTCGCGTTCTTCCGGGATGACACGTTCGCCTTCGACCGCGCCGGCTGCCGTATCGTCGAGGGCTGGGCGGGGCATGGGGTCTGCCAGATGGATATAACACCGGGCCACCTGAACGCCCAGGGCCACGTGATGGGCGGGGCCATCTTCACGCTGGCCGATTACGCGTTCGCGGTGGCCTCCATGTGCGGCGCATGTGCGGCGGTATCGCTCACGTCGACCATCGAGTTCATGAAGGCGACGAAGGGCACGCGGCTCATCGCCACCTGCGATGCCGACAAGACCGGCCGCAAGGTGGGCTTCTACACCATCGAGGTGGAAGACGATCTAGGGGAGGCTATCGCGAAGGTGGTCACGACCTGCTATCACCCGTCGGTCGAGCAGCATCTGCCGGTGGGGTAGCGCCGTCGTGGGCCGCTGGGCCTGCGGCGGATGCGCGCTTGCGGCGGTGCAGCATGATGGCCCCTCCCGCGATGGAGAGCGCCGCCAGCACGCATGAGGTGGACAGCCACACCACGCCCATCCCCACCCAGAACGCCTGCGGGTACATGCAGATCAGCAGCGAATCGACCGGGAACTGCCACGTGCCGTTCTCGAAGAAGAGCGCGTGCATGCTGGCGAACAGGCTGTTGAACCCGAAGGAGGCCCAGGCTCCCAGCACAGCGAATGCGACGAGCACCGCAACGCCTGCCCCGATGAGCGCTCGTGCGATGGGCTCTGACCCGAACATGCGCCAAGCGCCCATGATGCAGAAGCCCGCCAGCACGGCGATGCCCAGTATCGGCATGAGGAAGCGGCTGGTCACCTCGTTCACGTCATCGAGGTGCGCGATGGCCTCCTCGTCGAGCGTGTAGGCATCCGGCACCTCGCTCAACAGCTCCTCGGCCGAGGAGCCCGCATACGGGGTGGCCGCCTTGCTGTTCGCATCCGCGATGGCGTCGGTGAGCGCGTCGAGGTCGTGCGAGCCCACGGTGTAGTCGCGGGTCGCCACCGCGAGCTGGGTCAGCTCCGGATGCTCGAAGGGCGACAGGTCGGCTTCTGAGCAGCGCATGGCGAGCTGCTCGGTCACGCCGGGCACGCCCGCGCACACCGCGAAGCCCGCCACGAAATAGGTCAGCGCGAGCAAGATGGCCGAAAGGGCGCTCAACACCTTCTCCTGCATGCTGTCTCCCTCTCTTAGAGCGCGAGGCCGTCTTCGACGTGCGCATCCACCCAGATGGTGGCGGCCGTCATGCCGTCGTTCTGCTTGCTTATGGTGGGGTGCGGCCCGAGCCGGCTGAACACCCCTTGGAAATGCCCGTCGAACAGGTACAGGCCGTTCATGTTGTTATAGAGCGCAGGCTCGCTCTCGACGGCGCCGTCGGGCAGCTGCGCTATGCGCGTATCGGGCGGCAGCGTCTCGGTGCGGTAGGGCTTGCAGTAACGCTGCACGATGAACGGGTAGCCCGCGCGGCCATCGGCGAAGCGCTCTATCAGGCTCTCCCATTCCCGCTGGCCGACCTCGGCTCCCGCATACACGTTGTCGGCGCCGTAGTGGTCGGTGGGCTTGATGATCCACCCGTCCTTGTTCTGGGCGATCTGCTCCAGGTTCACCTCGGAGCTGTCGAGGAACGCCGTCATGGGCACGGTCTGCTCGATGAACGATATCTCCTCGGCGGTCAGGAACTCCTGCGTCTGGGGCTTGAAGAGCACTTGGAATATCTGCTTGTCGTGCACGATGTGCCCGGCGAAGCTGCCGATGAGCGCCACCTTCTGCGCGCGGGCCGCCTCGATCAGCGCCTGTGATGCGCTCCAGTTTTCGATCACATCGTTGGTCACCGAGCGCCGCCAGATGGCGTCGATGCGCTTGCCATCGGCGTCTTTCAGCACGCGCCCGTCGAAGCTGAGCGAGCGCACGTCGGCCACGGTGCAATCGACGCCCGCGCGCCTGAACAGGTCGGCATACACGTGGAATTCATCCACCACGCCCATGTCCAGGTAGTCGCAGATGGCCACGCGCGGCGATGGCACGCGGCCCTCGTAGGTGCCGTAGATGTCGAGGAAGCGCCGCACCCAGGGCTCGAACAGGTCGCAGCCCTGCACCTCGTGGCGCTGCGCGAACGCCTTGAACGTCTGCGATCCTCTGATGGATGAGGTTATCTCGCGGTTCTCGTTCATGCCGGCCGAGCCGTCGCCGTTGAACTCGCAGAACTTGAGCGCGTAGTCGTCCTCGTCAAGGAAGGTATCCACGCGTGCGAACGGCAGCAGCGCCTCGTAGCCGCGAGGGATGAGGATGAGCTCCTCGAGCCGCTCGTCGAAGTCGAATGCGCGGCGGTAGCCCGGGTCGTCCAGGTAGCGCTGCATCACCTTGCAGAGCACGCCATGGGCCGTCTCGGCTGCGGTCTTCATCGCCTCGTAGGCGCGCGGCCCGAACAGGCGCGGCACGAATGAGCTCGCCACCACCCGATGATGCACGATGGCGGTGGAAGAGGCCATGTAGGCTGCCGCCTGCCGCCGGCCGTCGATGTCGCCGTCGAGCTCGTCTAATATCTCGAAGTATTCGCGCGTATAGGTTGCGTCTTGCGCCATATCGCTCATCTCCGCTCCCTCGGGTCGTCCCAAGCAGTCTACCACCCGCAGCGCGGCCTTCTGTTCTCGGCTGCGTAACGGCTGGGCCATCGCGCGCGGGAAGGCGGCAGGCCGGGCGCGCAGCAGCTCGCTCGCGGGCATCGTGCGGCGGCCTATCCGGGCAGCGCCCGCGGGCATCGCGGAGATAAGCCACGTTCCCGCCGCCGCCGCGCGCGCCATCCTGTAGAATGTCTGCCGGATGGCATTTCTCTGTGGAAAGGCGGGTTCTTGTGGGATCAGCGTCGCTCGATCAGACAGCGCGCGGGTTGCGCTGCGATGTCCTCTCAATGATAGGGGCCGCGGGCAGCGGCCACCCCGGCGGTTCGCTGTCGTGCATCGAGGTGCTGTGCGCGCTGTATTTCGGCGGCGTCATGCATCACGACCCGGCCGACCCCGGTATGGAAGGGCGCGACTGGTTCGTGCTGACGAAGGGCCATGCCGCGCCGGCGCTCTACGCGACGCTCGCGCGTGCGGGCTATCTTCCGGCTGACGAGCTGCCCACCCTGCGCAAGCTGGGCTCGCGGCTGCAAGGGCATCCCGATTCGACCCTGGTGCCGGGCGTGGAGGTGTCCACCGGCTCGCTCGGGCAGGGGCTCTCCATCTGCTGCGGCATCGCCTGCGGCCTCGCGCTCGACGGGCGCGAGGGCACCGTGTTCGCGCTCCTCGGCGATGGGGAATGCGAAGAGGGCCAGGTGTGGGAGGCGGCCATGTTCGCTGCGCACCGCAAGCTGGGCAACCTGGTTGCCATCGTCGACGCCAACGGCTTGCAGATCGACGGGCGCGTGCAGGATGTCTGCAACCCCGAGGACCTGGGCGAGAAGTTCGCCGCGTTCGGCTGGCAGGTGAGCGAGGTGGACGGCCACGATATAGAGGCGCTCATAGCGGCGCTCAACCGCGCGAAGGCATCGGATGCGCCCGCGCCGCAGCTGGTGATCGCGCGCACGGTGAAGGGCAAGGGCGTCTCCTTCATGGAAGGCGAGGCTGGCTGGCACGGCAAGGCGCCCGATGCCGAGCAGCTCGCGTGCGCATTGCAGGAGCTGGGAGCAGGAAGCGAGGTCGCAGCATGAGCGGCATATGCCTGGAGATGGATGCTTCGGTGAAGAAGGCGACGCGCGCGGCGTTCGGCCCCACGCTGGCTGAGCTCGCAGATGCGGGCATGCCTGTCGTCGCAGTGGATGCCGACCTGACGGGCTCCACCACCACGGCGAAGTTCGCCGCTGCGAAGCCCGAGTACGCAGACCGCCTGTTCAATTGCGGCATCGCCGAGCAGAACATGGTGGGCATAGCGGCGGGCCTGGCGCTCACAGGGCAGATCGCCTTCACCGGCTCGTTCGCTGTGTTCGGCACGGGGCGCGCCTACGACCAGATACGCAACACCGTGTGCTATTCGCGCTTGGATGTGAAGATATGCCCCACCCATGCGGGCATCTCGGTGGGCCCCGACGGCGGCTCGCATCAGATGCTCGAGGACGTGGCTCTCATGCGCGCCATCCCCAACATGCGCGTGCTGGTGCCCGCCGACTACCACGCCGCTTGCGCGGCCATACGCCTGGCCGCCGCTACGCCGGGCCCGGTCTACATACGCATGGGCCGCGCCAGCGTGCCGCAGGTCTACAGCGCGGGGGTGGAGCTGGCGATGGGCGGCTCGTGCGCGGTGCGCGAGGGGTCCGACGTCACCATCGTGGCGAACGGCGTGGAGATCAAAGAGGCGCTCGACGCCGCCGAGGAGCTGGCAGCCCGCGGCATCGAAGCCGAGGTCATAGACGCATTCTGCGTGAAGCCTCTCGACGAGGCGGCCATCATCGCCTCGGCGCGCAAGACCGGGCGCGTGGTGGTTGCTGAGGAGCACTCCATCATGGGCGGCCTGGGGGATGCGGTGGCGCGCGCGCTCGCCGCGGAGCATCCGGTGCCGTGCGCCTTCGTCGGCATGCGCGATACCTTCGGGAAATCCGGCGAGTTCGACGAGCTGATGCGCCACTTCGGGCTGGATGCGGGAGCTATCGTGAATGCGGCGCTGGGGCTTCGCGGGGTCGCGTAAGTCTGTTAGAATCGTATCGTCTCAGTAAACGTAGGCTATTGAACGGAGCAAACACTGTGGCACAAGACGCAAGTCGTCCTCGGGCTGCTCGCGCAGGGTCGAAGCATATACCCCCTGCGCATTCAGCGCGGCCCAAGTCGAAGGCTCAGTTGACATCCCAGCTCTCCCAAGCATTGCCCGTGCTCGGCGCAGATGACGTCCCGCCCACCAAGATGGGCACCCCCGTCATCACGTTCGAGCATGTGACGAAGGTCTACCCGGCCCAGCCGAACAGGCCGGCGCTCTCCGACGTATCGCTCCAGATATTCGCGGGCGAGTTCCTGTTCTTGGTGGGGCATTCCGGTTCGGGCAAGTCCACCTTCATCAAGCTGCTCACGCGCGAGATAAAGCCGACGCAGGGCCACATCTACGTGGCCGACGAGGACCTGTCCTCCATGCGCAACTGGCGCGTGCCGTACCTGCGCCGCAACATCGGCTGCGTGTTCCAGGACTTCAAGCTGCTCCCGAACAAGACCGTGTTCGAGAACGTCGCCTTCGCTTTGGAGGTCATCGGCAAGAGCAAGCATGTGGTCAAGACGCAGGTGCCCGAGGTGCTGCGCTTGGTCGGCTTGCAGGAGAAGCTGAACAAGAAGCCCGACCAGCTCTCCGGCGGCGAGCAGCAGCGCGTGTCCATCGCGCGCGCCATCGTGAACCGCCCGCCGCTGCTCATCTGCGACGAGCCCACGGGCAACCTCGATCCGCAGACCTCCCGCGGCATCATGGACCTGCTCGAGCGCATCAACCGCACGGGCACCACGGTGCTCGTGGCGACGCACGACCGCGAGATGGTCGACAACATGCGCCGGCGCGTCATCGCGCTCGATCGAGGGCACTTGACCCGCGACCAGGATAGGGGGGTGTACGGTTTCGATGTCTAGTATCGGTTACTTCTTCAAGGAGTCGTTGCAGGGCTTCGTCCGCAACCTCTCCACGGCGTTGGGCTCCATCGTCACCATATTCCTGTCGCTGCTCATCATCGGCATCTTCCTCGTGGGCGGCTCTATGATCGAGCGCCTCATGTCGTCGGTGGAGAGCGAGGTCACCATCACCTGCTATGTGGCAGATGATGCTCCCGACGCGAAGATCCAGCAGGTCATGTCGACGGTCGAGGGCATGGCTGACGTGAAGGACGTCTCCTTCACCTCGAAGGACCAAGCGCTGGAGAACTTCCGCAACTCCATGACGGCTAACCCTGAGATCCTCGATCAGCTGGACGGCGCGAACCCGCTGCCGGCTTCCATCGACGTCGAGCTCTCCGACCCGCAGTCGGTGGGCGATGTGGCTGCGGCTATCCAGGCCGACCCGGTCTACGGGCAGATCTGCGAGGACCCTGCTGATGTGGGCGATTCGATCAAGTATGGGCAGGGCACGGTGGAGCGCTTGTTCCAGATCACGAACTACGTGCGCTACATCGGCATCGCGCTCATCGTCATCTTGGTGTTCATCGCGCTCGTGTTCATCAACAACACCATCCGCCTGGCTATCCTCGCGCGCCGCAAGGAGATAGCCATCATGCGCCTGGTGGGCGCGTCGAACGGGTTCATCCGCGGGCCGTTCCTCATGGAGGGCGCGCTGCATGCGCTCATCGGCTCGCTGCTGGCGATGCTCGTCATACAGCTCCTGCGCATGTTCGCCATCCCGGCGCTCCAGAACGCCATACGCTTCCTCGACTTCTCCATCGGGGACACCACCTATCTGGTCATCTATGCGACCCTGGTCATCGCGGGCCTGCTGATCGGCTTGGTCGGCTCCATGTTCGCCATGCGCCGCTACCTGAAGGTGTAGACGGGCATCCAGGAGGGGGATTGTGTCGACGGAGCGCCTGAGCGCCAATAAGCGGAAGAGGAGGAGGGCGACGATGCGGGAGCGCATGCGCAACCGCAAGATCGTCAACGTGCTCTGCCTCTTCCTCGCTGTGGTGCTGGCGTTCGCCGTCGGGTTCGCGGTGCGCTCGAACACGGCGCTCGTGCAGTCGCTGGGCTTCCCGGTGGATGCGCCGGTGCCGCAGGGCAGCACCGCGGGCGCCGAGAAGAGCACCTATGACGCCATATCGGAGCGCGTGGGCGAGGCCGAGGATATCCTGAAATCGTATAGCGTCGACGAGCTCGACCTGACGAAGGCCACGGCCACCATGCTCGCCGACATGCTGAAAGCCACCAACGACCCCTACGCGCAGTACTTCGACGCATCCCGCTACGAGAGCTACGTGCTGGAATCGGCCGATAAGAGCTATGCGGGCATCGGCGTGCTGTTCGGGGAATACGACGGAAGGGCCTATGCGACCGACGTGTTCACCGGTTCCGAGGCGGCTGCTCGCGGGGTCGAGCAGGGCGATTTCGTGGTGGCGATCGACGGCGATTCCAGCCACGCGTGGTCGATGACCGAGGTGGTGGGCGCGTTGAAGCGCGATGACGGGTCGGACGTGGTCATAACATGGATGCGCCCGATGAGCCTCGATGCCACCACCGGCGAGCAGTTCACCACGACGCTGGCATGCAAGGAATACGACGAGCAGAACGTATCCTCGTCGCTCGATGGCGATGTGGGCTATATCAAGGTGCGCCAGATGACCTCTGACGCAGCGACGCTCGTGCGCGATGCCGTGGCCGACCTGATGGCGCAGCAGGCGCGCGCATTCGTGATCGACGTGCGCGACAACCCTGGCGGCTATCTCACGCAGGCGCTCGATATGGCGAGCCTCTTCGTGCCGAGCGGCATCTTGGTCAACATAGAGACGAACGACGGCACGAGCCCGCGCAACGCATCGGGCCAGCCGGCCACCGCGGCGCCTGTGGTGGTGCTGGTGAACCAGTACACCGCGGCATCCGCAGAGGTGTTCACGGCGGCGCTCGAGGACAACCAGCGCGCCACCACCGTGGGGCAGACCACGATGGGGAAGGGCTCGGTGCAGGTGGTGCGCGAGCTCTCCTTCGGCGGCGCCATCCGCTACACCGCGGCCTATTACCTGACGCCGCAGGGGCATAGCATCGCCGGTGCCGGCATCGTGCCGGATATCAGCGTGGCGAACCCCGCGGACGACGAGAGCGACACGCAGCTGAACGTGGCGCTCGATTCAGCGCGCTCCATGATCGAGGGCGAGCGGTAAGCTATGGGCCGCACGAGGCGCACGGCTCGGCGGCGCCCGAAGGCCTATCCGCGCGGCATCATCGAGGTCAACCGGGCGGGCTACGGCTTCGTGCGCACCGCTGAGGGCGATTTCTTCATCCCGCGCTCATGCGTCGCTGACGCTTTCGATGGCGATCTGGTGGAAGTGGCGCGCAAGGGCTCCCCGCGCCGAGGGCGCGCAGGCTCGCAGGCGGGCGACCGGCCCGAGGCGCGCGTCGTGCGCGTGCTGGAGCGCGCGCATACCACGCTCGTGGGCACCTACGAGGTGGCTGAGCCCTTCGGCATCGTCATACCCGACGACAAGCGCATCCATCATGACATATTCACCGACCTGTCGACCCAGCCCGAGGTGGCGGACGGTGCGCTCGTGCGCGTGTGCATCGATGCTTACCCGACGCGCAAGAGCGCGGCATTCGGCCACATCATCGAGGTGCTGGGCAGCGCCGAGGATGCGCTGCTCTCCTCGGAGCGCATCATCGCGCGCAACGACCTGCGCACGTGCTTCGCAGAAGAGGCGCTCGCGCAGGCATCGGCATGCGCGGTGGATGCCGAAGGCGCCCTGTGCGACGGCTACCGGGACATCCGCGAGCGCTTCACCTTCACGATAGACCCGGCCGATGCGAAGGATTTCGACGATGCGCTGTCGGTGGAGCGCATGGATGCTTACGAGGGGAAGCCGTGCCGGTGGCGCCTCGGCGTGCATATAGCCGACGTGGCGCACTATGCGCTGTGGGATAGCGCGGTGGACCGCGAAGCGCGCAAGCGGGCGACCAGTGTCTATCTGGCCGACCGCGTGGTGCCCATGCTGCCCGAGGCGCTCTCTGACGACGTGTGCTCGCTGCGCCCCGGCGAAGACCGGCGCTGCATGACCGTGGATATCTACGTGGACGGCAACGGCGCGATGGTGGGCTGCGATATGTATCCGGCCCTCATGCGCTCCGATGCGCGGCTGTCCTATGCGCAGGCGCTCGCCATGCTCAAGGGCCGCGCCGAGGGCGAGCAGGCGCTGCATGCGCGCTTGGAGGATGCGCGCGCTATCGCGAAGCTGCGCGAGGCATGGCGCGCTGCGCGCGGCGGCTTGGAGTTCTCCACGAAGGAGGCGAAGGTGCGCCTCGATGCCGACGGGCGCGCGGTGGGCGTGCATATCCGCCAGAAGGACGACGCGACCTCGCTGATAGAGGAGGCCATGATCTTCGCCAACGAGGCGGTGGCGTCGTGGCTCGAGCAGCGCGGCCTTCCCTGCGCATACCGGGTGCATGAGCAGCCGCATGCCGATGCGCTGGAAGGCGTGGTGCGGGTGCTCGGCGAGTTCAAGTGGTTCGACCCTGCGCTGGCCGAGCGCGTCGCGGCGGGCGATGCCCATGCCATCCAGCGGGCGCTCGCTGAGGTGGAGGGCCGCACCGAGCAGGAGCTCGTCACGTCGCTTCTGCTGCGGGCTATGACGCGCGCTGCCTACACGCCGCGCAACGCCGGGCATTACGGGCTGGGGCTCGATACGTACTGCCACTTCACGAGCCCGATCAGGCGCTATCCCGACCTGATGGTGCACCGGCTGCTGAGAGCGGCGCTCACCGGCGCGAAGCCGCCACAGCAGATGGTGGACCGGCTCGGGCAGCTCTGCGAGCACTGCTCGGCTGCCGAGCGCGCTGCCGAGCGCGCCGAGCGCCAGTCGCAGGAGATGAAGATGGCTGAGTACCTCCAGGGATTCGCGGGGCAGCGCTTCGATGCGGTCATATCGGGCGTGGCCACCTATGGCGTCTATGTTCAGCTGGAATGCACGGCCGAGGGCCTCGTCCCCATACGCGACCTAGGCAACGAGTACTTCATCTTCGATGCTGCAGCGCATCTGCTGCGCGGCTCTGACACCGGGCGCATCTTCAGGCTGGGGCAGCCCGTTGAGGTGGTGCTCGCCGAGGTTGATGTGCTGGCGCCGTCGCTCACGTTCCGCCTCGCCTCCAAGAAACGCCGATAATGGCACATTGGCAGAGAGTCCGGGTTGAAGCGAGCATATCGCAATGCTATCATTTAGATTCCTGTGCTACGACTGGGCCGGGCGCATTGCGCCCGCGATATAGGAGGAAGTTCGAACATGGCAGTACCTAAGCAACGAATGGGCCGCATCCGCACGCATCGCCGCCGCAGCCAGCATGACAAGGTGGACGCACCTTCCAAGTCCACGTGCCCTCAGTGCGGCGAGGTGAAGCTCCCGCATCGCGTGTGCCCCAACTGCGGTTTCTACAAGAACCGCGAAGTGATCGTCACCGATTAAAGACCAGACGCCGACGCGAGCGCACAGCCCTCGCTTCCAGCGGGGCTGCGCGCTCGTTGGTTTTATAGCCATGTCTGAGAAGGTCACCATAGCCGTAGATGCGATGGGGGGCGACCACGCTCCCGATGCGGTGCTCGAGGGCACTGCGCTGGCGCTCGCCGAAGACCCGTCGCTCACGGTGGTCATGTGCGGCCCCGCCGGTGTGGTGGAGGCGTTCGCCTACGACCGCCCGCGCACAACCGCCCGTGCGGCCGAGGAGGTCATCGGCATGGGCGAGCATCCAGCGAGCGCGGTGCGCCGCAAGAAGGATTCGTCCATCGTGGTGGGCTGCTCGCTCGTGCGCGACGGCGAGGCGCAAGGCTTCTTCTCGGCTGGCTCGACCGGTGCATGCTTGGCCGCCGCCACGCTGGTCATGGGGCGCATCAAGGGCATCAAGCGCCCGGCGCTCGTGCAGGTGCTCCCGGCGGCTACGGGGCCGTGCCTGCTCGCCGACGTGGGCGCCAACGCTGATTGCAAGCCGGAATACCTGGTGCAGTTCGCCCAGATGGCGGCCGTGTACGCCGAGGATGTCTACGGCATCAGCGCGCCGCGCGTGGGCCTGCTGAACATCGGCGAGGAGGAGGCGAAGGGCT
>CAJTXX010000002.1 GCA_910584145.1 uncultured Eggerthellaceae bacterium
TGTCGCGCATGATGTACGGCGCGCGCTACTCGCTCGTCATCGGCCTGGGCGCCACGGCGTTCGCGCTCGTCATCGGCAGCATCATCGGCTCGCTCGCCGCGGTGGTGCGCAGCTGGCTGTCGAACCTCATCATGCGCATCCTCGACATCATCATGAGCTTCCCCGGCATCGCGCTGGCCGCCACGTTCGTCATCGTGTTCGGCAATTCGGTGCCGTCGCTCATCTTCGCCATCGGCTTCCTCTACATACCGCAGATCGCGCGTATCGTGCGAGCCAACGTGATGAGCGAGTACAACCAAGACTACGTGCGCGCGGTCATCGTATCTGGCGCCCGCGCGAACTGGATATTGGTGAAGCACGTCATCCGCAACTGCATCGCGCCGGTGCTCGTGTTCACCATCGTTCTGGTGGCCGATGCCATCGTGTTCGAGGCATCGCTGTCGTTCATCAGCGCCGGCATCCCCGAGCCGACGCCCACCTGGGGCAACATCTTGGCCGATGCGCGCGACGGCGTGCTGGCTGGGCGCTGGTGGCAGGCGCTGTTCCCGGGCCTGGCCATCATGATCACGGTGCTGTGCCTGAACATCTTCTCTGAGGGCATCACCGACGCTATGGCGGCCCCGGCGAAGGCCCCCGTGGCTGCTGGCGACGACAAGCTCAGCGCCAACCGCGAGGCCGACCGCATGGTGGCCGACCCGAAGCTCGCTTACGCCGCTCAGGCCGAGATGCTCGAATGCCGCTTGGCCGCGCTGCGCGAGATGGAGGCGAAGCGCAACGACCGCTTCACCGCCAAGACCGACGTACCGCCCATCCTCGAGGTGAAGAACCTGTGCATCCGCTTCCCGCGCCACGGCGACGTGAACGTGGTGGACAACGTCAGCTTCGTGGTGCGGCCTCGTCAGACGATGGGCCTGGTGGGCGAGTCGGGCTGCGGCAAGTCCATCACCAGCCTCACCATCATGGGGCTGCTCGACAAGCGCGCGCAGATATCCGGCGAGATACTCTACAACGGCGAGAACCTGCTCAAGCTGAACGACCGCGAGATGAACCGCCTGCGCGGGCGCGAGATAGCTATGATCTACCAGGACGCGCTGTCGTCGCTGAACCCCAGCATGCTCATTAGATCGCAGATGAAGCAGCTGACGAAGCGCGGCGGCACCCGCAGCGCCGAGGAGCTCCTGGAGCTGGTGGGCCTCGACCCGAAGCGCACGCTCGATTCGTACCCGCACGAGCTCTCCGGCGGCCAGCGCCAGCGCGTGCTGATCGCTATGGCGCTGACGCGCGACCCGAAGGTCATCATCGCCGACGAGCCCACCACGGCGCTCGACGTGACGGTGCAGAAGCAGGTGGTCGACCTGCTGAACCGCCTTCAGAAGGAGCTCGGGTTCGCTATGGTGTTCGTCAGCCACGACCTTGCCCTGGTGGCCGAGGTGGCGAATTCCATCACCGTCATGTACGCCGGTCAGGTGGTCGAGCAGGGCCCGGTGCTGGACATCCTCACCAACCCCATCCACGAGTATACGCGCGGCCTGCTGGGCAGCGTGCTCTCCATCGAGGCGGGAGGCGACCGCCTGCATCAGGTGCCCGGCAGCGTTCCCAGCCCGAAGGACTTCCCCGAGGGCGACCGCTTCACGCCGCGTTCGAGCCACCCCGACAAGGTGTCGCCGATACGCCCGAAGCTCAAGCGTTATCAGGATTCCGACCATTACTACGCCGAGCTGCCTGACAGCGAGCTGGCACGGCTCGGCATAGAACCGTACGTTCCAGGAGGGCCGATAGAATGAGCGATCAGAAAACCCCAGTGGACGTGATGGTCGAATCGGGCTCGGGCGCGCTGGCGGCCGACAAGGCGGCTGTGCGCGAGGACGTCGAGCTGGTGGAGCTCACCGCCGAGGCTGAGGCGTGCGGCACCGAGGGCGGCCCGGCGTGCGAGACGCCCGAGAGCATCGCTGCTGTCGAGGCGCTCGAGAAGAAGCATGAGGGCACCGACCCTATCATCTTCCTCGACGATATCAAGGTGACGTTCAAGACGCGCACGGGCAGCATCCTGCACCCGAACCTGGTGCACGCGGTGCGCGGTCTGACGCTGAAGCTCTGGCCGGGCGAGACGATCGGCATCGTGGGCGAGTCGGGTTGCGGCAAGTCCACCACGGCGAATGTGATGTGCGGCTTGCAGTCGCCCACGTCGGGCAAGGTGTACTTCAAGGGCAAGGACGTGACGCACCGCACCGCGGCCGACCGCCGCATCATCGGGCGCGTCATTTCGGTGGTGTTCCAAGACCCGGCAACGGCGCTGAATGCCCGCATGACCGTGCACGACCAGCTGATGGACCCGATGATCGTCCACAAGGTGGGCACGCCGGAAGAGCGCGAAGATCGCGTGCACGAGCTGATCGGCATGGTGGGCCTGCCTGAGAGCGCGCTCGATGCGCTGCCGGGGCAGCTCTCCGGTGGCCAGCGCCAGCGCGTGGCTATAGCGCGCGCCCTGTCGCTGAAGCCCGATGCCATCATCGCCGACGAGCCTACCAGCGCGCTGGACGTGTCGGTGCGAGCTCAGATATTGAACCTGCTGATGGACTTGAAGAAAGAGCTGAACCTGGCAATGGTGTTCATCAGCCACGACATACAGACCGTGCGCTACATCTCCGACCGCATCATCGTCATGAATGCGGGCCGCGCGGTCGAGGAGGGCACAGCCGAGCAGGTGTTCAACAACCCGCAAGACGACTACACCCGCTTGCTGCTGGGAGCCGCGCCATCGCTGCTCCATCCCGACCTCGGGAAATAGCATCTACGAGAAGCCCCCGCTTGCCGGGGCTTCTTCATTCCTGGGGCCGTTGTGGCGCCCGGGTTCCTGCGGGGCACAGCTGGCGGAGAGGTTTTTTCGGAAAAGTTGCCATTTGCTCCGTCCCTTTGGGTTCTTCTTTGGGGTTCCTTCCCTATAATGGGCACAACGACGAAACCTACGAAAGGGTAGTGATGGAAGATCTCTCAAAGTTCAGGGGCGTCATCCCGCCGGTCATCATCCCTCTGAAGGGCGACCGCACGCTGGACGCGGTATCGTTCGAGCGCAGCATCGATCGCATGATCGAGGCGGGTGTGGACGGCCTGTTCTTCCTGGGCTCCAGCGGCGAGGTGGCATTCCTGACCAATGACGAGCGAGACCGCGTGCTGACCGCAGCGCTGAAGATCGTCGATGGGCGCGTGCCGGTGCTGGTGGGCATCATCGACATGGAGACCATGCGTGTGATCGATCAAGCCAAGCGCGTGTCGAAGCACGAAGGCGTGGACGCCCTCGTGGCGACGGCGCCGTTCTACGCGCTGGGCGGCCCGATAGAGACGGAGCGCCATTTCCGTGCGATACGCGAGCACACCGATCTGCCGCTGTTCGCCTACGATCTTCCGGTCAGCGTGCACACGAAGCTGAACCCCGAGATGCTGATGCGCCTGGGCACCGACGGCGTGCTGCAGGGTGTGAAGGACTCTTCGGGTGACGACGTGCAGTTCCGTTGGCTGATGATCGAGAACGAGGCAGCAGGCCACCCCATGCAGCTGCTGACCGGGCACGAGGTGTGCGTCGACGGCGCGCTTCTGGGCGGTGCCGACGGCAGCGTGCCAGGCTTGGCGAATATCGACCCTGTCAGCTATGTGGAGATGTGGAAGGCCTCGCAGCAAGGCGACTGGGGTCGCGTGAAGGAGCTGCAAGATCACCTCGCCAAGCTGATGATGATGACTCGTGGCATCAAGGCGACGGTCGGCTTCGGTGCCGGTGTGGGCGCATTCAAGACGGCGCTCTGGCAGATGGGCATCTTCGAGACGAACCAGATGCGTGAGCCCGTAGCCGCTCTGCAAGGCGACGATGTCCGCTACATCGTGCGCGTCCTGCGCCAATGCGGCGTCATCCCCAAAGAGTCCCTCATGCGCCAAGCCTGGGACTGATCGGGGTTACCGCATCCTGGTTATCGCTCGTGGCCTGCCGTGCGCTTCTGCGCGGCAGGCCACGAGCGTTGTAGGGCGTTGATGCTAGCGGGTATTCAGCAGAACATGGTGTGCAGGTAGTCGATACGGGCGCTGATGCCCTCATAGATGAAGTCGGTGCGGCCCTGCATGGCGGGGTTCTCTTCTAGGAGCTCGGCGGCCCATTCGGGGAAGCCGATCAGGGCGTCAAGGTCGAGCCAGGCATCGTCGCTGACGAGGCGCAGTTGGCGCTTCTCGTCTGCGTAGAATGGTTTGGCGTCGATAGCGAAGCTGGTGTGCTCAAGCTCGCGAGTGGGGATATGGCACCACAGGCTCGTTCCGGAATCGAAGAGGGGAGCTGTGCGGTAGCCGAGCGTCTCTACGTCTCTGATCAGCCCGAAATTGCGCCAATGGCGATCGTGGTTGGCTAGGATATAGTCGGCTACGATCATCTTGCTGAGGGCTGTTTCGACATCCTCGACGCCGAGCGATATGCACCGATCGACGTAGCGTCGGTAGTCGTCATGATGCTCGGGGCTGCGAGCGCTCTTCAGCACGTAATAGGCGGGGATGAGCTCTTCGTGAGGCCTTACGAGATCGGGGCACGAGCAGACGATGCCCCCGTTCCACTCCTCTAGCTCATAGGGCACGTAATCGGTTACGTCGAATAGCCGGGAGAAGAGCTCCGTCGCTATCACTTCGTTGTAAGGTTCCTGGCCGAGCGCTGAACCGCCTTTGAGGAGGCGGCGTTCAACTCCTCGGCAGACCCACCGCTTGGACAGGACGCCATCCGAGGTATTGTCCGGCGAATCGAGGCCGACATCTGCCAGCCATTCCTCGATCTCGGCTTCGTGGAAGGGGTTCTCGAAGAAGTTGATATCTTTCCAGCGTATGTTGCTTTCGTATGGCCTGATCCAGTACTGGTCAGAGAGCGAGAGCCCCATGCACTTGAACGGAAGATCATACGTTTCGGGCAGCCCCAGCTCTCTGAGCTTCGCTTCGATGCCCGCCCGCGCTCTCGGTATCGACCGGTGGCCCCACCATGAGCTCAGCTCCGCCCTTGAGGCGCGCACGCCACGAGGAGACATGATAGAGAGCGGGGCCCGTGAGGCATCGACCACCTCGTCAGCATCGAAGAATTCGCCGGTGGAAGCGTCGAACCTGAATGAGAGCACCTCGTGCTCGCGGTTCATCAGCATGAAGCGATCAGTGTCATCTGCGCGCCTCTGGTTAGCGGGGGGCCGTCCTGCTCGCGCACCCGCTTTCTTGCGCGCCTCGATGCTTCTTCCGTCGATCAGCCAGGTATTGCCGATCTTCTCAGCTTCGAGCACGCCGCTCTTGATGAGCTGATGCACGCGGGTCTTCCCGATGCCCAGCATCTCGCAAGCGTCAGCGACGGTCGTGTCGAACATGGTCCTCCTAATACTGTTCTTATTAACAGTATTATATAGAAGTATCTTTTTACTTAAAATATGGAAACAGAAAGACCAGCAAAAAAGAAAGCCCCGCATCGCGGGGCTTTCTTTTTTGCTTTGGTGCGGTCCGCTTACTGGAGCGGGGTGGTGCCCAGGAATACTAGGCCGGTGGTGCTGATAGGAGCGAAATCCTCCAGCTTCTCGACGTAGTAGCCCGTGGAGACTTCCTTGTGGAACAGCGGGTAGATCGGCACCTCGTCAGCGATGAGATCGAAGCACTTGTTCCAGATCTCCTGCTGCTTGGCGGCGTCGGCCTCTTCGCGAGCCTCCTGCAGCATGCTCTGCAAGTTCGTCCAGCCCTCGGTGCCCTTCCAGCAGCTGCGGCCCTCGGTCCAGACGTTGTCGCCGTACCACCAGGTCATCAGCAGGTCGGGGTCGTTGCCGAAGCAGGACGGGTCGCCCGGGGTCAGCATGACGTCGTAGGGCAGCTCGGACTCGGAGGGAGCCAGGCTCGCCCAGTCGTTCGTGAAGTCCTTGATGGTGACCTTCACGCCAGCGGCCTCCAGGTCCTCCTTGATCTGCGGAGCCAGGTCGTACACCCAGTTGGTGTTCGTCAGCAGCTCGACGCTCAGGTTCTCCTGACCAGCCTCGGCCAGCAGGCTCTTGGCCTTCTCGGTGTCGTAGGTGAACACCGTGCTGGCGCGATGGTAGTTCGCGTAGCTCTCGGGCAGGAAGCTGGTAGCCGGGGCGGCATGGCCGGCCAGCTGGTTCGCGATCAGCTTGTCCATGTCGATGGCATAGTAGAACGCCTGACGGACGCGCTTGTCGTCGAACGGGGCCTTCTTGGTGTTGAACATCAGGAAGGCGAGCGCGAAGCCAGGGACGTCGTCCACGGTGGCGCCAGCGCCGACGACCTGCTCGGCGTTAGCAGCCGGCACGCTCTCGATGGCCTGCACGCTGCCGTCGGTCAGAGCGGTGGTACGGGAGGTGTTGTCCACCAGCACGTTCCAGTCCATCTCCTCGCAGGTGGCGGGGAAGCTGCCGTTGTAGTGCTCGTTGGGCTTGAAGATGATGTGACCACCCTCGTTGCCGTCAACGCTGCTGTACATCCAGGGGCCGGAGCCGATGGGCATCGTCTTCAGGTCGTCCTCGGTGAGGGAGGCGGGGAATACCTTCACGACCGCCAGACGGCCCTTCAGCAGGGTGTCGAAGGGGTACTTCAGGGTGAAGGTGACGGTGGTGTCGTCCTTGGCGGCAACGCTGTCGATGAAGGACAGGAAGGCGCCGTAGGTGTCGTTGGCCATGTTCTGCTCGAACGCATTCACCACGTCGGCGGCCACCACGTCGGTGCCGTCGGAGTACTTCGCGCCCTCGCGCAGCGTGACCTCGTACTCGGTGTCGGAGACCTTCACCGGGTCGCCGGCAGCGAGCGCGGGATACGTGGTGTAGTTGTGGAGGTCAAGGTCGTAGAGGCCCTCGAAAACATGCCACGTTGCAGCCAGCATCAGAGCCGAGCTGTTGCCGATGGGGTTCACGTTGGTGGACGTGTAGGCCGGTGCCGCATAGATGGTGGATGCTGCGGCGCTGGATGCCGAACCTGAAGCGCTGGACGAGCTGCTGGGGCTGCTGCAACCGCTCATGGCGAGAGCGGCGACGGCGCCCGTGGCGGCAGTGCCAGCCAGGAAACCACGGCGTGTCAGTTTGGGCTGTTCCATAGGTTTGCTCCTTTTGGTCTGCAGGGAGATTCTCCCCGACTGCGGCGCAATTCCGTATGCGACCGCAATTACCCGATATTATGGGTGAAAACCTCATAGAAATGTTGATGATTAGGTTTCAATTTGGTACGAAACTATCTTTTTTAAGAATAATATGGTGCCGATCGGTTGCGCGAGCGCCATCGCCGCTCCATACTGTCGCCGAAGAGGCGGTAGCGCGGCTTCAGACCGTTCGCCCGCCGGGAGCGGTAGGCCGCTTTTCCGCTTACCCGGTTTCCAAATCAACTGCGGCGCGGGTGCGCGGCGCAGGAGAAGCGGCTTGCTATCATCGAAGCGGTAATCGAACATCACGTGTGAGAGGAGTGGAATGTCAGAGCTGATCGAGATCCGGTGGCATGCGCGTGCCGGCCAGGGCGCGGTTACGGCCGCGAAGCTGGTGGCAGATACGGCGCTGCTACAAGGGGCATACATCCAGGCCATGCCGGAATACGGCCCCGAGCGCACGGGCGCGCCGCTGAAGGCGTACACGCGAGTCAGCGATGCTCCCATCGAAGTGCACAACACCATCGTCAACCCCGACATAGTAGTGGTGTTGGATGACACCCTGCTCGATTCGGTCGATGTTGTGGAGGGCATCAAGGATGGCGGCTCGGTGATCTTGAACACCGAGATGAGCGCCGCCGATGCCCGTGCGCGCTTGGGCGTTGCGCCCGGCGTGAAGGTGGCCGTAGTGGATGCTTCCGGCATCGCCATCGACACGATAAAGCGCGATATACCGAACACGCCCATCGTGGGCGCGCTGGCGAAGGTGACCGGCGTGGTGCCGGTCGACCTGGTGCGCGAGCGCCTGGTGGAGACGTTCGGCAAGAAGTTCTCGCAGGAGATGATCGACGCGAACCTGGCGTCGGTCGACCGCGCATACGAGGAGGTGCAGACCGCATGAAGATGCCCGATCTGGCAACGTTCGAGGACTGGGCGCCCGAGGATTTCCCGAAGGGCTATATCTGCCAGGCTGGAACCTCGAAGGAATACATCACCGGCGGCTGGCGCAGCATGCGCCCCGTATGGGATCCAGAAGCATGCACTAACTGCATGATGTGCTGGATCGTCTGCCCCGACACGTCCATCTTGGTGGCCGACGAGAAGATGACCGGCATAGATTACGACCATTGCAAGGGCTGCGGCGTGTGCGTGCACGAGTGCCGCTTCGGCGCCCTGGAGTTCATCCGCGAAGATGAAGCGGAGGTGGCATAGATGACGACGACGAAACCGTTCTCCGCTACCGGCAACCAGATGGTGGCCGAGGCGATGCGCCAGGCCGATCCGGATGTGATGGCGGCATACCCCATCACCCCGCAGACGACCATCGTGGAGAACTACGCGAAGTACGTGGCGAACGGCCTGGTGAACACCGAGTTCGTCACCGTTGAGAGCGAGCATTCCGCGATGAGCGCCTGCGTGGGTGCCGCTGCGGCTGGTGCGCGCGTGGCCACGGCCACGGCGAGCCAGGGCTTGGCCCTCATGTGGGAGGAGCTGTTCATCGCGGCCGGCATGCGCCTGCCCATCGTGATGGCGAACGCGAACCGCGCGCTGTCGGCTCCCATCAACATCCACGGCGACCACTCCGACGTGATGGGCGCCCGCGACACGGGCTGGATACTCATGTTCGCCGAGACGGCGCAGGAGGCGTACGACAACACGGTCATCAGCTTCCCTATCGCCGAGCATCCGGACGTGCAGCTGCCGGTGATGACCACCCTCGACGGCTTCATCACCAGCCACGCGATGGAGCGCTGCGTGATGGAGGACGACGAGACGGTGGCGAAGTTCGTCGGCGAATACACGCCGGTGAACGGCCTGCTGACGAGCACTGAGCCCATCGGCGCCGGCATGTTCGCGAACGGCGACTCCTATATGAAGAGCCGCCTGATGCTGCGCCGCGCCATCCAGGAGTCGCTGCCGATCATCGAGCGCGTGGGCAAGGCGTGGGCTGCCGAGTGCGGCCGCCCGTTCGACCTGGTGGACGCGTGGGAGTGCGACGACGCCGAGCTGGTCGTGGTGGTGCTGGGCAGCGCTGCCGGCAACGTGCGCCACATAGCGCGCCAGCTGCGCGCCGAGGGCAAGAAGGTCGGCGTGGTGCGTCCGCGCGTGTACCGCCCCTTCCCCGTGCAGCAGATCGTGGAGGCGTGCAAGAGCGCGAAGGCCGTGGCCATCATGGACCGCGCCGACAGCATCGGCGGCCAGTACGGCCCGCTCGCGGTCGACGTGATGAGCGCGCTATACGCCGCGGGCAAGAACGTGCCCATGCACAACTACATATTCGGCCTGGGCGGGAACGACCTGACCAACGAGCTGGTGTCGCAGGTGTTCGGCGACCTTGAGAAGCTGGCGGCGGGTACCCTCGCCACCGGCGGCCTGAGCTATCTGGGCATGCAGGAAGCGGAAGGAGCGCAGAACGAATGGCTAGCATAAAGGAACTGACGCATAAGCCGGACACCCTGGCTCCGGGGCATCGCCTGTGCGGCGGCTGCGGCGCTTCGATGGCCGTGCGCCAGGTGCTGATGGGCGTGCCGGATGATTGCCAGCCCGTCGTGGGCTGCGCCACCGGCTGCCTCGAGGTGTCCACCACCATCTACCCGTACGACTCGTGGGAAGTGCCGTTCGTGCACAACGCCTTCGAGAACTCGGCAGCTACGGTCTCCGGCGTGGAGGCGGCCTTCAAGGGCATGCAGCGCGCGGGGAAGATACCGGCGGACAAGAAGTTCAAGTTCGTGGCGTTCGGCGGCGACGGCGGCACCTACGACATCGGCCTCCAGAGCCTGTCGGGCGCTATGGAGCGCGGGCACGACATGGTGTACGTGTGCTACGACAACGGCGCGTACATGAACACGGGCATCCAGCGCTCGTCGGCCACGCCGAAGGGCGCCTGGGCCACCACCTCCGAGGTGGGCAAGGAGGAGCAGGGCAAGCCGCAGGTGCGTAAAGACCTGACCTCCATCATCGCTGCGCATGGCGTGCCGTATGTCGCCCAGTCGACGGTGGGCCACTGGAAGGACCTGGTGGCGAAGGCCGAGAAGGCGTTCTCGGTGGACGGGCCGGCGTTCCTGAACATCCTGTCGCCCTGCCCGCGCGGTTGGCGTATCGGCAGCGATCAGACGGCCATCATCTGCCGCCTAGCGGTGGACACGAAGTTCTGGCCGCTGTTCGAGGTTGAGAACGGCGTGTGGAAGCTGACGCCCGTGAAGGAGAAGAACCAGAAGCCGCTGGAGGACTTCCTGAAGCCCCAGGGCCGCTTCAAGCACCTGTTCAAACCCGAGAATGCGCACCTGCTCGAAGAGATGCAGGCCGACGTGGATGCGTACTGGGCGTATCTCGAAGGTCGCGTGGAGGGCAGCAAGGACGCTACCAGCCCGATCGAGTAGCGAGCAGAGCGAGATGCGAGCAAGAAGGCTCCCTGCGGGGAGCCTTCTTTTTGGAGGGGCCGCAACGGGGGTTGCGGCCCCGCGCTTCCGCATGCTGCGCTCGCTTGCAGCAGAAGAGCTCCCCGTGGGGAGCTCTTCTTCGAAAGGGGATATCAACAGGCGGTCAGCCCTGTTGGCTTGGTTGGTCGCGGGCGCTCGCGTGCCGCCGCTCAGCCCTCGATCTCGATGAGCTTCTTCTGCTCGGGTTCGGGCAGCTCGGCCTTCTTGGGCACGTGCACGCGCAGGAGGCCGTTCTCGAACTTCGCGGTGATGGCATCCTCGTCGATGTCCTCGCCCACGTAGAACGAGCGGGTGCAGCTTCCGTAAAAGCGCTCGCGGCGCACCCACGAGTGCTTCTGCTCGGGTTGCTCTGCCGGCTGCTCGCCCTCGGCCTTCGCCTCGGCGCTGTACTCGCAGCTCTCAGGGGCGCTCTCGGCTTGCGCGGGCTTCTCGCAGCTGCGCTCTTCCCGCTCCTGCTTCAGCTCGGCGCTCACCATCAGGTGGCCGTCCTTCAGCTCGATGGTCACCTCGTCCTTCGAGAAGCCGGGGAGCTCCATCGTCAGGTCGAGGCCGGTCTCGGTGGAGGCGATATCGGTGGGCATGGTGAGCATCCGCGGGCGCATCCCCTCCACGAAGGGCGCGCTGAACAGGGGTGCCAGCTGTGCCGGCATCGCAGCCGGACGACGGCGTCGCATAGGCATGATCATGTGCATGGTGTTCTCCTTGGTAGCGTGCGGCGAACGTGAGGTGCCGTTGTGGGCGATGGCTGCGCAGCCCCGCAGAGAGAGGGGGAGAGATGCGCGGCTCGCAGCCATGCCTTCGCGTATCTTGTGCTGATGTGCCAGCCCGTTCGGGCCCGTGAGTCGTTCGCCTTGGGTTTCTTTTTCGATGAGCATTATGCGATAGATTGTTAGCACTCGCAAGGGGAGAGTGCTAAAACGTGCTGGATTCTACGATTCCTCCATAACCGTAGGCGGGGCCTTTTCGCACTGAGCGCGGCTCCTGTTCGGTCGCGAGCTGCGCGGTTCGGGCGGCACCGTGCCGCGCGCTCGTTGCGGGTCGGGGGTTTGGAGCGTATCGGTATGAGCGTATTGCAATAAACAAACGTTTGTTCTATGATTTGCGGAACGGAATGCAGATGAGACGGAGCAGCGTTGACGGTGGAGCGCATCATATTGGGGATAGACCCGGGGCTGGCGAACACCGGCTGGGGCGTCGTGCACCAGTGCGGGCCGCGGCTCGAATGCGTGGCCTACGGGTGCGTGTCCACGCCGACCCAGCAGGAGCTCTCGCAGCGGTTGTTGAAGATACACGACCAGATAGGCGCTGTGGTGGAGCGGTTCCGTCCGAGCTGCCTCGGCATCGAGACGGTGTGGTTCGGGCAGAACATCTCCGCGGCATTCGGTACCGGCCAGGCGCGCGGGGCCGCGCTGATCGCTTGTGCGAAGAGCGGCCTTGCCGTGGGCGAGTTCACGCCGCGGCAGATCAAGCTGGCCGTGGTGGGTACTGGCGGCGCCGAGAAAGAGCAGGTGCAGTACATGGTGCAGAAGCTGTTGGCGCTCGAGGCAGTGCCGAAGCCCGACCACGCATCGGACGCGCTGGCGGCGGCCATCTGCTACACCACGCACGACAACATAGCGTATTCGCAGAAACGGCTCGACGAGCTGATAGCGCAGGCTGAGAGGAAGAGCGCATGATAGCGTTCCTGAATGGCAGGTTAGCGGGCAAGTCGCTCGCCAGCGCCTTCATCGAAGTGAACGGCGTGGGCTACGAAGTGGCCATGTCGCAGGCGGCGCTGTCGAAGCTGCCTGAAGTGGGGCATGAGGTGCAGGTGCGCACGTATCTGCATGTGAGCGACAACGGGTTGGCGCTCTACGGCTTCTTAGCCGACGACGAGAAAGCCACCTTCGAGAAGCTGATCGGGGTGTCGGGCGTGGGGCCGAAGATGGCGCTGGCAGCGCTGTCGACGTTCAGCCCGCATGCGCTCTCCGACGCGGTGGCATCGCAGGATTCGGCGCTGGTGTCGAAGATACCGGGCGTTGGGAAGAAGACGGCGCAGCGCATCATCTTAGAGTTGAAGGGATCGCTCGACGACGTGTCGGGCGGCCTGTTCGCAGAAGATGCGCCGTCGGTGCTCGAGGAGCGCATGACGGGCGCGCTAGAGGCTCTGCTGTCGATGGGGTTCAGCTCTGCCGAGGCGGAGCTGGCGCTCGCGGGCGCACCCGAGGGCGCCACCGAGAGCGCGCTGGTGAAGCACGCCTTGAAGCGGCTGGGGAGCTGAGGCGCCACAGGAGCGGCGGTAGGCGGCTGATGCGCGGGCGCGCCAGGTAGCCGGCAGCGTAGCGGGTGGCGCACGGTGCGCGCGGGCGTGCTGTCTGGAACATTTGATATAGTAGCCTGAACAGGGATCTGTTCAGTAAAGAAGACGATCGTTGGAGCATATGGCCGAAGGTATCGAGATAGAGGGCATGGTATTCGAGCGGGCGGCATCGACGCCAGCATCGGCACCGGCGCAACGCGACGCGCACGATCGCGCGATGGCGCCCGAGCTGTTGGAGGAGGACATCGCCTTCGACCGCTCGCTGCGCCCGAAGCGCTTCTGCGACTATCTGGGGCAGGCCAAGGTGAAGGAATCGCTCCAAGTGATGATAGAAGCGGCGAAGTCGCGCGAGGACGTGGTCGATCATATCCTGTTCAGCGGCCCGCCGGGCTTGGGTAAGACCACGCTGGCGGCGGTGGTCGCCGGCGAGCTGGGCGCGCACATCCGCACCACCAGCGGCCCGGCCATCGAGCGCACGGGCGACTTGGCAGCCATCCTCACCAACCTCGAAGAGGGCGACGTGCTGTTCATCGACGAGATACACCGCCTGAACCGCATGGTCGAAGAGGTGCTCTATCCCGCTATGGAGGATTTCTCGCTCGATATCATGGTGGGGAAGGGGCCCGCGGCGCGTTCTATCCGGCTGGACATACCGCGCTTCACCATGATCGGCGCCACGACGCGCACCGGCCTTCTGACCGGACCCTTGCGCGACCGTTTCGGCATCGCGTATCGGCTGGAATACTACACGCCCACCGAGCTCGCGCAGATCGTCGAGCGCTCGGCCAGCATCTTGGAGATCGGCATCGACCGAGAGGGAGCGCTGGAGATAGCGCGCCGCTCGCGGGGTACGCCGCGCCTGGCGAACCGCATGCTCAAACGCGTGCGCGACTGGGCGCAGGTGCGCAGCGACGGCCGCATAACCGAAGACGTGGCGGCGCAGGCGCTCAGCTTCTTCGAGGTGGACAGCATGGGGCTCGATGCGATGGATAACCGCATCCTCCATACGCTGTGCGTTCAGTTCTCCGGCGCCCCCGTGGGCCTGACCACGCTGGCGTCGGCGCTGTCGGAGGAGACGGACACGCTGGAAGATGTGTACGAGCCCTACTTGATGCAGCAGGGCTTGCTGGTGCGCACCCCGAAGGGCCGCATGGCTACACCGCGCGCTTGGGAGCATATCGGCCTGACGCCGCCCGAGGCGTAGGCGCTGGGCTTCCGGCTGTTGGTGGCTGCCTCAAGGGCAGCTATTGAGGTGCGTTGGCGTTGAGCCGTCGCCTCGCCTCCCTGGTGCCCGCTTCGCCATGCCGGGAAGGCCCCGCGCCTCTTCTCCTCTTTCTGTGATGCGGGCGTGCGCAGTGCTCTGCGCCGTGCCTATGCTCTAGAATATCCCGCAGAAAGCGACTTGGAAGGAACTGATGTGCTTACTCAGGATTATCTCGTGCGCATGCTGGTGGATTTCGCGGCGGGCATCATGCGTTCGATGCAGCGGCGCACAGAGCACCGCGACCCGAAGGGCGCTGCGGAGATGCTCGAAGGGGCTATCGGCCAATCGGTCGATCTGGATGGCGACATGCTGCTCGCCCTCGCCCCTGAGTCCATCGCGTCCATCCTCCAAGTCTCAGGCACCGACCCGGCGGCAACGGAGTACGTGGCGCGCTCGCTCATGTTGGCTGCGTCGTATCGTGCAGATGCGGGCGATACCGACATGGCCGCGTTGCGCGCCGATCAGGCTCGCGCGATAGCCGCTGCCTACGGGCACGACCTCTCCGACATGGAGGGCGATGCGCCCGTTCCTGAAGCCGACCTGGCCGAAGCAGCCATGCAGGACTTCCTCGCTGAGGAATAGCGCCTAGCCTGCTGTCCGCGCGGGTTGTCCGCATCGCGTTCTCGCGTGCTATATGCTCGCATTGTGCGGCCGCATTCCGGCAGTCTCGCTTGGCCTATCGACTGCGCGATAGGGCCCTGCGTTCTGATTCCGCCGCGAGCGTCTGCGGGAAGGCCCGTTCAGCCGCAGAAAGTAACGGTTCGGATAATTTTCGCCCCCTGTGCAAAATAGTTGAGTAGAACCCATCGAGTTGACGTATAGTTGTCTTGCTCCTTATTTGAGCGGAGGCGCGCGAGGTGCGCGTCGGTGTATGATCTCCCGAAACGGGAGAAGTAGAAAGAGGAATAAGCATGGCGGAAGGTACTGTTAAATGGTTCAACCCTGACAAGGGCTACGGCTTCATCTCTCAGGAGGATGGCGAAGACCTGTTCGTCCACTTCTCTGAGATCAAGATGGACGGCTTCAAGACCCTTGACGAGGGTGCTGCTGTCGTTTTCGACATCACCACTGGTCAGAACGGCAAGCTCCAGGCCAGCAACGTGACGAAGAAGTAACTAGAACTGAATACGACATTCCAAGATGACCCCCGTCAGGGGGTCATTTTTTATGCCATGCTGCGCTTGCTCGGCGTCCACTGCTACCAGCCCCGCATGATCTGATCTGCGATATCCCGCATAATGTCCTCGGAGAGCCCAGCTTCGTCAGCGAAGCCGCTCCATCCTCGCACAGCATCGATCACGTCGCCGATGATGGCTCGCGCCCGCGGCGCTTTGATGCTCATGTGGGCTGCGGCGGTCATGCAGTCCGCTCGGTCGATACCCGAGCGCTTCCCGTTGATGGTCATCTGGTGCCCGGCTGTCCATGCGCCGTGCGGGTTGTATGCGAACGTGATGTCATATGCGGGCGCGAGGCTCCAAGAGCCTCGCTTGTCCATCAGGAACGAGGTGTTCTTGACGTGATCGTCATGGTTATAGGCGAGCACGTTGAACACCATGCGTCGGAATATCTGCTCGGCCTCCACCTGCCCGAGGCCGAGGCGCCGGCATACCTCGACAGTCTGCTCGTAGCCATGAGCTGCTGGCACATTGAAGTCGAGATGCGCCAGCGCGCCGAGCGATTGCATATGCACCTTCGCTCCGGTTCGGGTCCTGTCGAAGCGCCGTGTCATGAAGTGCCGTCGTGTTCCCTCGTCGAAGAGCCGGCATTCTGCCATGTCGATGCCCGCGGCTTTCGCCATCAGGTGGTAAGCGTATTCGATGACCGTATACTGCGGGCCATCCTCGTCTTCCTTATCGCGGTTCCCGGCAACATCGTCGAACTTCATCAGCCAATGGTTGAACCCATCGCCCTGATCGATCTGCCCTGAGCGCAGCTCGCCAGTGTCCTCGTTCCACGCTATCACCGCTTTTGCGCGAGCGCCGCCGGCGGAGGTTCCTACCGTGATGATCTGCTCCATCGCGTGGCCGCCTTGCTCGACATGCAGTGCGGCGCGTTTGGAGAGGATCTGCGAGGCGAGGTCGACCAGTGCCTCCACCTCTAGCGTATCGGGGGATGTATTGGTCGGCCCGAGGGACGGGACGAATTCGAGTGCGCCCATTCCGCGCGTTCCGGTGTAGCAGAGCCGCTCGACCGGGTTCATCGAGCCGGGTAGCCGGCCTTGGGCGCTCAGCCAGCTGTCGATGACCGCATTGCCGAATCGGTCGGGCAGGGAATCAGCCAGCAGGCCAGGCAGTCCGTGGAATGAGGTGCGAGAGAGCTGGGGAAAGGAGTAGACCCTGCTGGATAGCGGCATCGTGAGCGGTGCTATCTCGATGCCGCTAGTGCGGAACGATGTGTCGAACTCGAAGCGCGCGAAGTCGTCGCCGTCTGCGAGCGCAACGGTGCCGATCGTGCTGCCCCATAACTTGACCTCTGCTGTTGTGCTCATCATTCATCCCCCCATTCCCAGGTGGAATCGCGCTTTGCGGCTTTCGGAGTGCGTACGCGCTGTCGCGGCCGTGCTTGCTTTGCGAGATCGGAGGGCCGCGCTTCTCGTGCGGAGACCAGGAGCTCCATGCGGGAGAGCAGGCCGAGCGCGCGGAGGATGCTCATCAGGCTGCCGAGCGTCAGGTCGGTCCCGCGTTCTGCATTCGCTATCGTCCGTTTCGAGACACCGGCGCGCTTTGCCAGATCGTCTTGCGTCAGCAGAAGATCGATGCGCGCATCGCGGAGGCGAGCTCCCAATTCTATGGCGATAGCATCGTTGGATGCGAGGTCGTCTATCAGCATGTTTGCCCTCTGCTTAAAGTGAATAATATTGCAAGTTATATACCATTTATGCCTATAAAATGCAAAATGCTGCCTGTTAAATAAGAGTGAAAATGATGATATCCCATCCCTTCGCTCTACGCTTTTCGGTGGGATAGCGCGTCGTGTGCCTGCTGTTGTGCGGGGTGCCTTCCCCCAAGAGATCGTTCGTGTGGAAAATATGAATCCTCTTGAAATCGTCAGGTGAGGCTAGTTTACTGTGCGTGTCCGCAAGGATATTAGTGCAATGGGATTCGGATGTTCTCACATCCGGGGTAGTACGCAAGAGTTACATAGTTTTCTAGTAGCAAGGGACAGCTCGCATGAAAACACAGAAAAGGACCCTCAGGGGTATTGTATCTACGTCTATATTGTCGCTGGCATTGGCGGGAAGCCTCATGCCCGCAGCTGGTCTGGCCTTCGCCGCCGATGCGGTGCAGGCAGAGAGCGAAGCGGCAAGCACGCAAGCAGAGCAGCAAGCCGACCAGAGCTCCGCGGCTGATGCCGCTGCAAGCGATGCGGCATCGGCACCCGAGGGAGCTGCTGCGAGCGAAGACGCTGCACCAGAAGCCGACCCTGCGCCTGAGGCTGCCCCTGCGGCACCTCCCGCGAGTGTGTCGAGCAGCGCTGCCCAGTACACCTCTTCGAGCAAGGGCATAACCGCAGCTGATGTCCCGCTCGCATCCGATGCGGCAGAGCCTGCCGCAGGCACCATCGAGCATGCGGGCATCGCCTACACCATCAACCCCGATAGCCCCGATACCGTGTCGGTAACGGGCTTGGCGACCGATGAGCCCAAAGGAGACGTGCAGATACAGTCTCAGGTGGCATCCGGTGACAAGCTCTACACCGTAACGGGCATAGAAATCGTGCGGGGGGGGGTTCTGCGCTAGATAGTGCTTCTGGTGCTGAAAAGATTTCGATCGCTGACGCGGTAGCATCCGAAGGAGACGCCGGGAACCCGGCCGCAGCCGAGCCCGACCCCTACACAACCGAGGCTTTCCAGCCCGATGCTGGCGCGAAAGGCGTCGCATCCATATCCATACCGGCCACGGTCGCATCGATCGACCTGGCCTTCTTCCAGCTGTTCCCGAACGCAGCCTCGATAGAGGTGGCTGAGGGGAACCCCTATTACCAAAGCTATAACGGCATGCTCTTCGACAAAGAGCTTACAAGCCTCCTCCTCGTCCCGGAGGGTATGGAGGGCGCTGCGGTGCTGCCCGATTCGTTGGCCACCGTCCCTGCTTATGTTCTTTCCCGACGCATCAAGCTTTCGGCCATGCAGGGCGGCACCGCTCAAAGCGCGCTCACATTCCAGGACAGCATCATATACACCAAGGACAAGACCATATTGCTCGCAGCCCCCGCAGGCCTCGGCACCACCGCGACCATAGCGCCTGAGTGCACGGCCATCGCCGAGGGCGCCTTCGCGGGCAACATCTGGCTGAAGACCATCGTGGTGGGTGGTGCTGTGGAAAGCATCGCCACCTCTGATGGCAGCTCCGAGAGCGGCGTGCCCAAGGGCGCTTTCGAGCAGGCAGCCATCGAAGGCGCCACCGTCGTCATCAACGCGGCGGGCGCTGACTACGAGACTGCCAAAGCCGTATGGGCTGCGGCGGGTTTCCAGAGCTTTGCCGAGCCGCCCGCGCCCGGTGCCTCCATAGAGCCCATCGAGGGCAGCGGGTTCGCGTTCACTTTGCTCGACGACTACACGCTCTCGGTGCGCTGGCAGGGCGACGATCCCGCACCTGCGAGCCTCCAGATTCCCCTCTACGGCATGATCGACGATGTGCGCTACAAGGTGTCGGCCATAGCCGATGGCGCCTTCAAGGGCCAGCCTGACATCCAGCGCGTCGAGATACCCGATAGCGTGCGCCGCATAGGGGCCGCTGCTTTCGAGGGGGCCTCAAGCCTGCATACCGTGGATATCCCCGGCAGCGTGAGCGAGATAGGCAGCTCGGCGTTCAAGGATTGTAAGAGCCTCATCGCAGCAGAGCTCAACGAGGGGCTCGCCACCATAGGCGATGCCGCCTTCGAAGCCACGCCGCAGATCAGCTGGATACTCCCCAAGAGCATAAAGGCGGTGGGCGACTACGCCTTCGCCAACAGCCCCAACCTAGAGACCGTGGTAGCGCTTGGCACCATGGCTGCTATAGGCACGAACGCCCTCGCCGGCGTCACCAACTGCAAGGTGTATGCGCCTTATAACGAGAACGAAGCCTACAACTGGCGGATAGGCCCCGCCGCGAACGCCAACCATTTCTACCCGTATGGGGTGAAGCTCGGCAGCGGGCCGATCATGGTGGAATCGGGCCAGCAGGTGAATATCTTCGAGAATGGCGGGTACCTGCGCGTTCCCGAGGGCTTCCAGGTCGATTACGCCTACAAGGCGAGGCCCATCAGCGTGTCTGACGATGGCCTGATAGAAGCGAAGGAAGAAGGGGCCTCCACGGTTTCCGTGGCGATATCGCTTGCGGTTCCGCGGCAAGTATCGCCTGGTGTGGTGAACAAGAGCGCGCGCCTTGAGCGCGCTGCGTATAGCTTCGATTCCGGCGACTTAGATCGGGTGCGTAAGAGCGAAGTGGTCACCACCGTGGTTCGAGAGGCGAGCGTTCCGGTTGTGGCGACGCCCCGTGCGACAGGGCTTACGGTGAATGTGTATATAAATAATCCGACTGGTGATGGTGATACATATCGATTTCGTGAAAGATGTCTAGCTACGGGATCAGTGTACAGTGAGTATTTTACAACGAATTCACTGATTTGGTTGCGTTGGACAGACGTATCTAGTTTGAGCATTAGCGGCACCACTATTACATTACAGGGCGTGTCTTCTCAGTCTTCCTCTGATCGCAATCGTAAGTATGAGCTTACCCACGCGCCCTATGAGATGAGTGTTACAGGGGTTCCTTTGCAGCCGATGGGGTATACAACAAATGAGAATAGCAATGTATTAATTGGGACGCCGCCCAGTACGGGGGAGTTGAAGCTATACGTAGCCTACAACGGAGTGCCGGTGAACTACTACGGTTCAAACGGCTCGTTTATTGCAACGAAGACCACAATCATTCAACCATCTGGACATATTCAATATCAGCCGAACACATTCCAAGGCCCACCCAGCTATTCGCCACCTTCTGGCTATCAAAATCGGGGGTGGTATACAGGGCGCAATGGTTCAGGGACCTCTTATGGCTATGGCAGTGCTTCCCCGTTCCGAAAAGGCCCGGTTTCGCTCTATGCTTACGACGTTAAGGTCGAGGTGACGATAGGTTGGAACAGCAATGGCGGTTCTAGTGTTGCAGCGGGTACGGTGAATCATGGCGCCGCGCTATCGACTAAATGGAATCCGCTGCCTTCGCCGACCAAGAACGGGTATACCTTTGACGGGTGGTATACCGACAACAACTTCACCACGCGAGTCGGCCCTTCGACGGTGGTGTATGCGAACGCGACGTATTACGCGAAATGGAGAGCCAATAGCTACGATGTGTCATTCATGGCCAACGGCGGTGCGGGTGGTCAGACCGATGTAGTATCGGCCACCTTCGATGCAGCCATGCCGGGGATATCGACGACGCCTCCCGTGCGGAAGGGCTACACCTTCAAGGGCTGGTTCGATGATGCAGATTGGACATCCGGCAGCGCCAAGCAGTACTACACCGCAGCTGGTCAGAGCGTGCGGTCGTGGGACAAGGCGGAGCCATCGGCGCTCTACGCTGGATGGATAGCGAACAGATACAAAGTGGAGTTCTTCCCCATGACGCAGTCGGACGACCCGGATGCGCAGGCGGTCGACTGCGAGACGGTCGAGTTCACCTACGATGCGCCGAGCACGATAAACGCTCGCATCGAGAGCTCGAAGTACACCTTCGTAGGTTGGTATGTGTATGGCGAGCCGAATGTGGTCTATCCATCTGGCACCGAGGCGGTATTCAACCTGTCCGAGGGTGACGAAGCTGGGTACTCGCATGTGTCCATGTTCCCGGTCTGGGCGGCATTGAACTCTAAGTACACCGTTCATTTCGATCGCAACGACAGCGCTGATGCACCAGCCGTCGGCACGATGGCTGATATCGTGGATGCGCAGATGGGACAGGGTTTCGCGCTGCCGGCGGAGCGGTTCACGCGCAGCGGCTATACGCTGCTCGGATTCAGCACCGCCCAGCGGCCCGGAGATGTGAACGCATCGAATTTCTACTCTGTGAACCATCAGGGCAACATCGACCCGCCGCCTAGCGCTGACGAAAATGGTGCGCTGTCGGTCACGCTCTATGCGGTGTGGAGCCCGCAGATCAGGTGGACGGCTCCGATCGCTAACACCATAAAACTCCGCGTCGACCCTGAGACCAACAAGCTCGTGGGCGCTTCTAAGAGCGAGGTGGATGCCAAGGGCGACAAAGGCTTCCGTTCGTGGACCTCAGAGAAGCTGTATGTGTCCTCTGTCGCATGCAATGCGGTGGAAGGCGAGCTTGGCACGGAAAGCGTGTTCCCTGATAAGGGTTCTTGGAACCACGTATATATAAAGCTACGTGCGCTCGATGGCGGCGGGTACGAGGAATCGGTGCAGCTCGGGCAGACATTGCCCGGTTACGGCCTTTTGAAACCGTATGTTCCAGGGAGCTGTTTCGTGATACCAGCAGCGACGCGCACAGACGAGCCGGTGTTGGATGCCGATGGGAACCCGACAGCCGACCCCGATGGCAATCCGATCACAGCGCCGATCACTAACCCTGGCACGCTCGATATGAGAGTGGGCTTGGAGACGTTCGACGACGTGAAGGTGAACATCATCGGCATCGGCAGCAGCCGCGGTGTGGCCAAGCTGACATACACCGTAGGCATCGCCTACGACTGATCTTCCCGAACGATAGCCGGTTGGAGAGCGCTGATGGGGCGCTCCCGACCTGTCTTGCCCGAACCCGAGAAGCCGCCCGAGATGAGCATCGAACAGCGATGTGGGGCAGTCGACGCAAACAAGCGATAAGGACGAGGATCTATGACGAACAACGGACAGAGGAACCTGAACAACGGAGAGGGCATGCAGCCCGGACAGGCGCGAGGAGCGACCCCCGCGCAGGCGAGGCCGAGCGCGGCTGGTGCGCCGAAGAGGGGAGCGCGCACGGCGCTCATCGCGGCGGGGGTGGCGCTCGCGGCCATCGCCATATGGGTGCTCGTGTGGTTATTCGCCTGCAACGGCTCGAGCCTGTTCGACCCGACGGCACAGACGGGGCAGGCCCCCTACAAGACGCCCGAGGAGATGCAGGCAGAGCTCGACCGGACGGTGGAAGAGGGCATGTTCAACATATCCATCGCGAGCGTCATCCAGTTCGACGATGGCGCTGCGAGCGGCACGGCCTACATCGAGAACGTGCCGGGTAACCGCTACAACATGCGCGTGACGATCGCCGACGACGATTCGGGCGAGGTCCTCTACGAATCGGGCGTGCTCAAGCCCAACCAGTTCATAGAGGACATCACTTTGGTGCGCGACCTCGATGCGGGGACCTACCCCGCAACCGCCACTTTCCGCGCGCTCGACCCGGTGACGCAAGAGGAAGCGGGAAGCGCTGCTGCCAAGGTGACGATAAGCGTGCTGGGGTAAGAGCCGCAGCACGGCATACGAGGTATCACGCGGCTTGTGGGAGAGCCGCTGGATATAGGGTCCGAGGCCAAAGCAACGGGAGGCCGCACGCAGGACCTGACGCAAGCAAGGACGAAATGGCTTTTTGACAACAAGGAGGAATGAGCCATGAAGAAGACGAGCAAGCTGTTCGGAGCCATCGCGCTCTCGGCGACGCTGGCGATGGGGGCCATCCCCGCGTTCGCGGCGGACACGGTCGGCGCGACAGAGGACATCGAGGGCACCGAAGACGATGTGCGCACGCTCGACACCGACGCTGACGGGGGCGCTGGCAGCCCTGACAGCATCATCACCGTTTCCACGTTCACCTCGCAGATCAGCGTGACCTTGCCGGTGGCGCTGCCGATCGTGGCGGACACGGCAGGCGGCGCTGGCATGGCGCCGAACAACTACGGGTTCACGAACAACTCGGTGCCCGACATCCAGGTGACGAACGCCACCTGGGAAGTGATCGATGACGCCAAGGCGAAGTGGAACCTGGGCACGCAGGCGTTCGACTCGATGGGCGCGAAGGCCGTGAACTACAAGACCGACGATGCCCAGACAGAGACCGCGCCCTCCATGGGCTCGCTGCATATCGTGCTCACCCCGGGCACGGTGGCAGATGGCGCTTGGACGGTGTCTCCCGATGCCACCCCGCTCTCCATCGCCGGCTCCACCAAGGCGACGCTCGCGAGCCCCGCGAAGGGCGCTGAGCTCGACTGGACGGTCTATGGCTCTGAGACGGCAGCTGCTGACACGGCCAAGTCGACCACGCAGCTTCTGCAGGTGCTGCCCACGAGCTCGGTGATCGCGGGCCAGCAGGAGGCGACAGATGTGGTGAAGGTCACCTATACCGTGAAGCTCGCCGGCTAAGGCCGCGCACAGGTTCGAGGTAGCTGCGTCATGGCGAGCGGATACGGCAACGGTGATATGCGGCCCCAGCAAGGGCCATCCGGCCGCGTGCGCGGCTACGGCATGGGGAGGGGAGGCGCCCTGGGTGCGGCGCCTCCCGACCCTGCGCAGGTAAGCCCCTATGTGCGCCTCGCACCTGATGGGGCGCAGGCGCGCGCCTATGTGCCCCCTGCGACGAGCATCCCGCAGCATGCTCTGCGCCGTCGGCGGGGCCCGGGCTTTTGGGCAGCTGTCATATTCGCCCTTCTGTGCCTCATCCTCGCAGGCACGCTCGCGTTCATGCTGTTTTCGGCTGGCCCATCGAAGCGCTCGGGCGAGTCGGGCCAGCTTGAGGGCAAGACCGAAGCCGAGGTGCAAGCAGAGCTCGACCGCACGGTGGCAGAGGGCATGTTCAACATCTCGATAGCATCGGTCATCCAGTTCGACACGGGCACCTCGGAAGGTGAGATGCGCATCGAGAACGTGCCGGGCAACCCCTACCTCATGCAGGTGTCGATCACGCGCGATGACACCAAAGAGCAGATATACGCCACCGACCTCATAGAGCCCGACCATCACATACAGCGCGATGCGCTCGATGTCGACCTGGAACCGGGGACTTACGAGTGCACCGCCACCTTCGCTGCGTGCGACCCTGAAACAGAAGAGCAGGTAGGGCAAGCAGCCGCCAAGGTAGTCGTGCAGGTGCTGGGATAGCAGATCCGTACAGGAAAGAGAACCATCATGGGAAACATGTTGAGAGGGAAGCTGAGAGGGGTGCTCGCCGCCGCAGCTGCGCTGTGCCTGGCGTTGAGCCTCGTGCCGGCCGCAGCGCTCGCTGAGGTGGCTTCGAGCGCTGAGACGACGGTGACGGTGGAGGTGCGCGGCAGCCTGCGCGCAGCGAAGGTGAGCACGTGGTCGAGCCCGCTTTCCATAGCCGATTCGCACGAGAGCGCCTTCGACTACGATGCGGGCACGATAGGCCCTGGCGTGATATGGGCCGAGTTCGAGTACGGGCGTCCCATCGAGCGCGATGGCATGAAGTATTACGAGGCATCCTGGGTCTGGGAGAAGACCCAGCAGGTAGGCGATGACACAGTGCTGTCGAGCGGCTCATCTGAGCGGCGCGTGAACGTGCATGGGACAGGCGCTGAGCCGGTGGCCCACCTCACGATGGACGAGATGTTCGCAGACAAGGGCTGGGCAAGCGATTCGAAGCGCCCGGGCGACTATGCGGTCACCCTCACGCTCAAAGGGGACAACTGCCAAGCGAGCTGCACGTTCTCGTTCACCATCGTGGATGCAGGCGATATCGTGACCTGGCTCAAGGATGAGGCGGATGGCGTTGAGATATGGGGCGCGTTCACCTCCACGGCAGAGCTCCAGGCTGAGAATCTGATGAGCAGCACCGCTCCTGGGGCGCAGGCGACCCTTACCCAGATGGCCTCTGCGGCTGCGGGCAAGACCATAGGGGCGGCTTTCCAGCTCGATATCGTGGGAGGAGGGCTCTTCTACGACGAGACGCCCTCGCATATACAGGAGCGCGTGGCGTTCCCGGTGGGTCCTGAGATCATGGCAGCTGCTGCCGCTAACGAGCCGCTCGCGCTGGTGGTGCTCGTCGATGGCGAGCTTACGAGCGTCGAGTACCGCTATGCGAGCGGGGAGTACGCCTACGTGTCAGCCGATGGGAAGAGCACGCTCGAAGTGCGCCCGGCAGATGCGCTTAACCCTGCCGCAGGTGGCACGGCCCTGTTCGCCATGCGCTTCACGGGCGCCTCCATCGGAGCGGTCGCGCTCGCTTATGCGCCTGCGCGCTCCTATACCATCGAGGTGGAGGTGAGGGGCTCTGGCAGCGGAGTCGTGTCTCCCACCGCCCAAGCGATGGCCTACGGGGCGGGCTCTTCGCCTGTGTATGCCTTCAGCGCCGATGCGGGGTGCGTGCTCGCAGGATTCGAGGTGCTCGGCGCGAGCGGGCCGTATGACCCTGCAAAGATCGCCATCACCGCCGATGCGGTGCGCTTTGCGAGCCTTGATGCCGATGCGCGCATCGTGGTGACGTTCGACAAGTACAACCCAGGCCCCGACCCTGCTCCTATGACCATGAGCATCTCCCAGAAAGGCGATAGCGCTGCTCTTGCGAACAGCACGATAGCAGCGAGCTACACGAGCCTTGTGGGAGGAGAGCAGAAGCCGGCCTCGAAGGCTGCTACCGCACGCGACTTCGCGCTGTCTGACGTAGCGCCCGGCACGCAGGTGCTGTTCACCATCAATGCGGCTGAGGGGTATCTGATCGAGGGCGCCTGGGTGTTCGGAGAGGGCGGCTCGCAAAGCGATGCCACGCGCGTGAGCGTGAGCGGAACGACGCTTGCCATATCGGCCATGACGCCTGATACCGCGAAGGTCGTGGTGTCGTATGCCAAGGGTGTGAAGCCGCCTGCGGTGCGCCATACTGTGCGCGGCGTAGTGGACGGAGGCAAAGGCGGCAGCTTCGAGGGGATGGAGAGCCTCGGCGGCGGCAGGTATGCCATAAGCGTGTCTGACGGCGACTACCAGCGCATAGCGGTGCGCGCGGCGAGCGGATACGGGCTCGCTCGCGTGGTCCTCTACGAGGGGGATGCAGCTACCGGCGCAGGACGCGAGCTGTTCGCCGATGCGAGCGCGAAGGCTGAGAGCTTCTCTTATGTCATCCCCTCGGTGGCATGCGACTGCACCGTCCTCGCCCAGTTCAAGGAGATCGAGGGCGCTGTGGTGGTGCCGCCAGACGAGCCCGAGGCGAGCTATGCGGTGACAGCGAAGGTATCCGGCGGGGGAGGCGCGATTTACCCCAAGGGCTCCATGCGCGTGCGCGCTGGGAGCGACCTGGCGTTCACGATCGTCCCGAAGGCGGGGTACGTGGTCGATAAGGTCACCTCCAACGGGCATGAGGTGGGCTTGACGAAGCATGAGGCGGGCTATTCGTTCTTCACAGCACGCGATATCAGGAGCGATCTGAACATCGTGGCGCGGTTCAAGTATGCAGGCGACGATGCGCCGGTGGTGACCGAGCAGCCCATCGCGCTCACCGTGAAGTCGGTCGGGTTCGGCACCGCCTACCCCTCTGGTACGACGAAGGTGGCGAAGGGTCAGCCCTTCACGCTGACGCTGGAGCCAAGGGCAGGCTGCTCGCTCAAGAGCCTGACGCGCGATGGGAAGGATATCACCGATCAGGTGGAGCACCTCGCCTACACGCTGCCCAGCGTGACCAGCCCTGCTACGTTCGTCGCCACCTTCATCGACGAGAACGGCTCGACGAGCGGAGGCGATTCTGGGGATGTGAACATCGAGGTGGACATCGAATCGGGCAACAGCAGCAAGGACGGAGCGCAGGGCGGTATCGTGGCCTTTGCCGAGAACGCCTTCGGTGATGAGATAGGCGGCGAGGTATCGCCCATGCGGGCTACCATCAAGCCCGGCGCTACGCAAACGTTCATCGTGAAGCCCTACGACGGCTCGTATATCGCCGATGTGTCGGTGACGGGCAGCGCAGAGATCACGGAGATGGGCGATTTGCCGATGGTGGGCGCTGGTCATGCTGTAGACCCTGATGTCGATAAGCCATATCGCTATGTCGTGGTAAAGGGCATATCCGGAGAGGTGGCCCTAGATGTGCGGTTCGATTCGTGCCTGAACGACCCGCAGAACCCCGGCGGCAAGCGCTATATCTATGACCAGGCGGCTTATTCGGTGGTGGATGTGACGCCGTGGACAGCGGGTGGCGTGAGCGTGTCGTATCCGGATAACTCGCCCGAGGGCATCGTGCCGCGCGCGGTGCCGGTCATCGCATGGCCGGGGAAGGCGCCTATCGACCATATAGAGATGTTGGGGCATGCGCTTGATATCGAGTATGGCGATGCGGGCGCCATCACCGGGTTCGTGGTGGATAAGGGCGCTGAAGGCGAGCGCAGGTTCGCCGCTGATAAGGCAAGCGATGCGTGCGAGCGCCTCAACGAGCTGATCGACAGGGAGCTCGGCTACGACCCGCCGCGCGCAAGTGGGGAGGATCGGGGCAACGGCACCGGCGGCAGGCCCGACTATGTGCGGCCCGGTGCGGATGGTAGCTATGAGCTGGCTATCCCCACAGGGAACAAGGAAAGGGAGCCGGTCGAGCCGGCTGCCGGGGTGTCGGCGGGAGACACGGGAGGCGTGCTCTACCAGCATCTGGTGGAGATAGGCGTCACCACTGAGGGTGGTGGCACGGGCGGCGCGGTGACGGTGGAGCGCAATGCGCACGACTTGGGCAGCGTTGCAAGCGTGGTGATGAACCATCGCGGCGAGCTGGTGGTCCACGCGAGCCCTAAGAGCGGCTATGCGGTCAGGTTCGTGGTCGATGATGCCTCGAAGGATGCTATCCGGCCGAGCGAGGATACCGCCTCTGCGACGGTGCTTGGTAGCGAGGAGGCTCCTTCGGTGAGCGCATCTTACACGGTGACAGGTCCGGGCAAGATAGGCGTGGTGTTCACAGCTACGGGCAGCACGCCGCCCGGTGAGCCTGGCGGGCCCGATGAGCCTTCGGGCCCCGACGCGACGCTCGGCCCGGCCGATGTGGCTGCTGGCACGGCGTTCGCGGTGAGGGCATCGGCCCAAGGGCGCGGCTCTATCAGCCCGTCTGGCACGCTCTATTACCGGGCGGGGACGGCTGCTTCGTTCAACCTGATGCCAGATAGCGGCTACCAGGTGGTAGCGGTGAGCGTTGACGGCAAGCGCATCCCGTGGAGCGCCACGAAGTACGCGCTCGCAGATGCTCAGGGCGGCAAGAGCTACACGCTCGTTGCCGAGTTCTCGCCAGCATCGCCTGCGGCGGGCACCATCAGCGCAGGCCAGCGCGCCATCAAGACGCTCCAGTCGCTCGCTCAGACAGGCGACCTGGCGGCAGCGGGAGCGACGTTGCTGACAGGTGTCGCCTGTGCGGCCTTAGGCGTGGTGTTGCTGACGAGCAACCGCCGCCGCAAGCAGGAGGTGCAAGAAGGCTAACAGTTGGGTGTTGGGCTGTGATAAAAAGAAAGGGGCTTCGGCCCCTTTCTTTTTTTTGCGGGACGCAGTGCTCGGTGGCGCTAGACAATCAGCATGGCATCGCCGAAGCTGAGCATGCGGTAGCGCTCGGCTATGGCATGCTGATAGGCCGCCATGATATGGTCGCGTGTGGCGAAAGCCGACACCAGCATCATCAGGGTGGAGCGCGGCACGTGGAAGTTGGTTATCAGCGCATCCACCACGTTAAAGCGGCTGCCGGGCAGCAGGAACAGCGATGTCGCCTCACGCTCACGCGGGCGCAGGGTGCCGGCGTCTGCATCCCAGGCGCTCTCCAACGAGCGCACGCTGGTGGTGCCCACGGCCACCACGCGCCCGCCGCGCGCTTTCGCCTCTTCGATGGCGGCCACGGTGCGCTCGGGCACGGTGTAGAGCTCGGTATGCATCGCATGGTCTTCGGGCCGCTCCTCGTCCACCACGCGGAAGGTGTCCAGCCCCACTTCCAGCTCCACCGTCTCCCAGCCGATGCCGCGCTGTTGGCAGCGCTCGATCAGCTCGGGTGTGAAATGCAGCCCGGCGGTGGGGGCCGCGGCCGAGCTCTCACGCTTGGCGTAGACGGTCTGGTACATCTCCTTGTCGCCGGTGTAGTCGCGGATATAGGGCGGCAGCGGCGTGTTGCCCGCGGCGTGCAGCGCTTCGTCGAGCGAGGGCAGCGGCGTGGTCAGCCGCGCGACGCGCTCGCCCTTCTGCGCGCCTGCCGCCCAATCGACGATCTCGGCCGACAGCACCACCTGCCCGTTCTCGTCGGGGAAATCGACTACGGCGCCCGTACCTGGTTTCAGGCGCTTTCCCGGTCGCACCAGCACTTCCCAGAAGGCCAGCTTGTTCGTGCGCGGCTCGGGGCCTGCGGCCTCGCGCAGCAGGAACACCTCGGCGGCGCCCCCCGTGCCGCGCTTCGCGCCCAGCAGCCGCGCCGGCAGCACGCGCGTCTCGTTCGCCACCAAAAGGTCGCCTGGGTGCAGGTAGTCGAGCAGGTCGCGGAAGATGCGGTCTTCGAGCGCTCCTGTGCTGCGGTGCAGCACCAGCATGCGGCATTCGTCGCGCACCGGCGCAGGGGCTTGCGCTATCAGCTCCGGCGGGAGCTCGTAGTCGAAATCGGCGGTCTTCATAGCAGGCCGTAGCGATCGAAGGTGGCGATCATGGTCTTCAACATGGTCTTCCTGCCGAAGAGCTCGCGGTAGGTGACGGTCTTCACCTTACCCGCCGCTTTGAGCTCGGCCAACTGCGCGTCGGCGTCTGCGAGCTGCGCTCGGGTATCGGCCAGCAGGCGCTCGAAGGCTTCGAGCCGTTCCTGTTCGGTGGTCATCGTTCCTCCTTAGTGCTGGCGCGCAGCGCTTTCAACACGGCGCGCTTGCGGGCTTGCTTCGCATCGTAGGCCGCACGCTCGGCACGGCGCGCTTGGAGCGCGGCCTCCTCGGCCTGACGCGCGTGCGCTCGTTCGGCTCGCCGTGCCGCCCGTTCGGCTTTGCGTTGGGCGCGCTGTGCATCGGCTTCGGCCTTCGATAGCAGGCAGCCGCAGTAGTCTTGCCGGTACATGCCGGCGTCTTTGCTGCGGCGCGTGGCCTGCGGGTAGTAGGGCGAATAGTCCTCGAAGAAGCAGCCGATGCCCTCGGCTGCGCAGGCGCGCTCGAGCTCCTCGCGGATGATGTCAGTGTATTGGTAGGGGCTGACAGAGAGCGTGGTGCCCAGCGCATCGAACCCGTTCTCGCGCGCATACCGAGCCGATTCCGCGAACCGCATCCGATAACAACGCCGGCACTGCTCGGCCCGCTTTCCCCCTTTCTTTACCAGTCGGGTTTCACCCCCCAAAGCGCCCCCAGCCTCCCCCTGGGTCGGCAAACCACCAAAGGGTTCGGGTCTCGATGAGCGCAGAGAAGGCTGCGCAGCTTCTGAGCGGAGCTCATCGGGACCCGGGCCCCCGTTGGCAACTTCCCTCTCCCAGTCAAGAGGCCGATACGCACCCTCGGTGAACCCGACCCCTTCATCCTGCGTCCACTGGGCGATGGTGTCGCGGCGGCGCGCGTATTCCTCGGCAGGCGCTATGTTCGAGTTAGCGAAGTGGATGTGCGGCTCTATGCCGCGCTCGCGCAGCAGCCGCACCGGCTCCATCGAGCACGGCCCGCAGCATGCGTGCAGCAGCAGTTTCCCGGGTTTTCCTCTGGATGCATCCACGGCGCTATACTACCATGTAACGACTGTGGAACGCCCGCTGCGCGGGCCGTATGGGAAGGCCGGCATGCATAACGACAACAGGGTATACCGTGCTATCTGCTTCGACCTCGACGGCACGTTGCTGCCGATGGATATCGACGAGTTCATGTCCGCGTATTTCAAGCGCATCGCCGCGTTCATGGCGGCGCATGGCTTGGACGCCGAGCGGTTCATGGCGGGGCTCGGGCAGGGCACCAAGCGTATGGCCGACCATCCGCTCGACCAGACGAACAAGCAGGCGTTCTGGGAGGGATTCTGCGCGGTGTACGGCGAGATGGACCCCGCCGAGCAGCAGCGCCTCGAGGCGCTCTCCGACGAGTTCTACGACACCGATTTCCAGCACATCGGCGACGGGTTCACCGGCAATCCGGCGGCGGCGCGCGTGGTGGAGAAGCTGGCGCAGAAGGGCTACCCGCTGGTGCTGACCACCATGCCCATGTTCCCGCGGCGCGCCGTTGAGCAGCGCCTGGCGTGGGCTGGCGTGGCGCCGGAGGCGTTCGAGCGCATAACGTCCTACGAGAACTCGCATTCGGTGAAGCCGAAGCTCGACTACTATGCCGAGAACCTGGAAGCGCTGGGCCTTTCGGGCGAAGAAGTGCTGATGGTGGGGAACAACACCGTGGAGGACCTGTCGTTCATGGAGCTGGGGGCCGACGCGTTCTTGGTGACCGATCATCTGCTCGACCCGATCGGGTTCGATCTGGATACCGTGAAGCACGGCAGCATGGACGACTTCGAAGCGTGGGTGGACGCGCTGCCCGCCTGCGCGAACCCGGCCGAGGGCATACGATAGCCCATGTGCGACGACCTCTTCACCTGCACGGTCGACGCGACCAGCGGCCATGCCCGCGCGCTGACCTACACCACGGCGCACGGGGCATTCCGCACGCCCATGTTCATGCCGGTGGGCACGCACGCCACCGTGAAGGGCATCACACCCGACCAGATAGAGAGCCTGGGCGCGCAGGTGGTGCTGGCGAACACGTACCATCTCGCCATGCGGCCCGGCGCCGATGTGGTGGCTGAGGCTGGCGGCGTGCACGAGTTCATGCGCTACCCGGGGCCGATGCTGACCGATTCAGGCGGGTTCCAGGTGTTCAGCTTGGCTGACACGGTGAAGCTCTCGGACGACGGCGTGGCGTTCCAGAGCATCTACGACGGCAGCCGCGTGTTCTGGACGCCGGAGGAGAACATGCGCATCCAGCAGCTCATCGGCGCAGATATCGCCATGCAGCTCGACCAGTGCGCGCCGTATCCGGCTGAGAAGGAGTTCGTGGCGCAGGCTGTTGCGTATTCGCGCAAATGGGCGCGCCGATGCTTAGCCGCCCACACAAGGCCCGACCAGACGCTGTTCGGTATCGTGCAGGGAGGGATGCATCTCGACCTGCGATTGGAGAGCGTGCACGGGCTGATGGATATAGAGAGCGATTCGCTGGCTGCGGGCGGGCGGCGGTTCGGCGGTTTCGGCATAGGCGGGTACTCGGTGGGAGAGAGCCACGAGATCATGTTCGAGACGCTGGGCGAGGTGGCGCGCGCGCTGCCGGCTGACCGACCGCGCTACCTGATGGGCGTGGGCAACCCCACTACGCTGGTGCGCGCGGTGGCCGAGGGCGTCGACATGTTCGATTGCGTGCTGCCCACGCGCACGGCCCGCATGGGCACCGCATTCAGCAGCACGGGGCGCATGAACATGCGCAATGCGCGCTTCACGCGCGACTTCACGCCGCTCGACCCGGCGTGCAGCTGCTATACCTGCACGAACTTCACGCGGGCCTACATCCGCCATCTGGTGAAGCAGGACGAGATGCTGGGCGGCATCTTGCTGTCGCTGCACAACCTGCACTTCCTGCTCGATCTGATGCGCCGTGCGCGCGAGGCGGTGCTGGCAGGTGCCTACGATGCTTTCCTGGCGGCTTGGATGGCGAGCCCTGCCGCGCAGGACTACTAGGCCGGGAGCACGGTATGGGCGCGTTCGATCCGAAGGTGTACGCTGGGCTCTTGCGCGTGCGGCAGGCGTATCCGTTCGAGGTGGGCTGCTTCCTCATGCGCTTCTATGCGTACATGATGAACATCGGCACGGTGACGATGGTGACGCTGGCCGGCTATTCCTTCTTCACCGCGGGGCTGACATCGTCGGTCATCGCGCTATCGACGTTCTTCATATCACCGCGCGTGTCGAAGCTGGTGGATGCGCGCGGGCAGCATCGCGTGGTGCCGGTGGCTGCTGCGGTGACGATGGCGGGCCTTGCGCTGATGCTGGCGAATGTGGCGCTGCGTGGCCCCGAATGGGTGCTGTTCGCGGCGGCGCTGCCGATGGGCTTCCTGCCCAATCCGCAGGCGCTCGCACGGGCGCGCTGGACGTACCTGATACGCTCGGGTCGGCTGGGCAGCGCGGCGCCCGATCTGCGCACCATGTTCAGCTACGAGGGCGTGCTCGACGATGTGGGGTTCATGTTCAGCCCGTCGATATCCATCGCGCTGGCGTCGGCTATCGCGCCGGTGGCGGGCTTGCTCGCGGGCGGCGTGGCATTCGTCGTCGGCACCATCATGCTGACCGCGTCGCGCGGTACCGAGCCCACCCCGGGATGGAGCGCCGAGGGGGCTGGCGAAGCGGCCGAGAAGGGCTCTGGCGCCGTCGGCTCGCGCAAGCAGAAGAGCGTACTGCGCACATCGGCGGTGGTGCGGGTGCTGTTCGCGCTCATGTTCTTCGTCGGCGCGTTCTTCAGCGTGTTCGACGCCACCACGGTGGCGCTTTCGGAGGAGCTGGGCAACCCGAACATCGCCGGGGTGGTGCTCATCGTGGCATCGTGCGTGTCGATGGTGACGGGCTTCCTGTTCGGCATGGTGCATATGCGCATCCCGCAGTACGCGCAGCTGGTGGTGGCCGCGGTGGCTATCGGGTTGGCCTACGGCAGCATGTTCTTGGTCGATTCGGGGCTGTCGCTGTTCATCATGTCGACCATAGCCGCGCTGTTCTACGCGCCCATGCTGATAACCGCGAACGCCACGTGCGAGCGCGCGGTGCCCGGTAGCCGCATAACCGAGGCGATCACCTGGATGAATGCGGGCGCTACGTGCGGCATGGCGTTCGGGCCGTCAGTGAGCGGTATCGTGGTGGACACGTGGGGCGCGGCGGCCAGTTTCGACTTCGGCGCGGTGCTGGCGGTGGCGGTGCCGATCACCGCGCTGCTGAGCTTGCGCATCTTGAAGCGCGACGTGCGCGATGGCTATACGGTCGCAGCCGAGGAGGATGTGAGCCGGTAGCCTACGCATCTTATTGGATATGGTCTACTATAGGGGCATATGCAAGCGACCAGCGAACGGAGCACTCAGCATATGGACCGATACGCGGAAGAGAAAGCCGAGGCGACCGCTCTCGCGGCAGAGTACCTGAGCACCAGCGGCCCGCTGCGCGAGGCGCTCGATGTGCCCGCGGGGTTCGCGCTGGAGCCGCACCTGCTGGGGATGGGCGAGCACAACCTGAACTTCCGCTTCGCGCTGCCCGGCGGCCAGCACGCGGTGCTGCGGGTGAACGTGGCGTCGCAGCCCTTCCACAAGAACCAGATACGCTACGAGTTCGGCGCGCTGGAGGCGGCGGTGCCGAGCGGATGCACGCCCCAGCCGCTGTTCGTGGACGATTCGTCCGCAGCGCCGGGCAAGGGCGTGCTGGTGGAGAGCTTCTGCGAGGGGCGCCAGCTCGACTTCGACGATCTGTGCCCGGGCGATGTGCGCTGCGCCATCCAGATGATGGCGGACGTGCATGCCGTGCCGGTGTCCGATAGCTGCGGGCTGTTCTGCCCAGCCGACCCGCTGCGCGCCATGTTCGAGGAATGCCAGCAGCGCTTCCGCGACTACCTGGCGTCGGGGTTCCAGGAAGAGCGCTTGACGCGGTGGATGGAGGCGTTCATGCGCGCCGCCGAGCGCATGCTGGCCGAGGCGGCGCCGCCGCAGGATCGCGCGCATATCGTGAACACCGAGACGCTGCCGTCGCATTTCCTGATACCTGAGAGCGCGGCTGCGCGGCCTGTGCCGGTCGGGCGTGCTGGGCGCTTGGTCGATGCGCCGGGGCATTTCGTCGATTGGGAGCGTCCAGTGCTTGGCGAGGTGGCGCAGGATGTGGCGTACTTCGTATCGCCCACCACCACGTTCTGGGACAGCGAGTTCCTGTTCCCCGCGCGCGATATCCCGGGTGTGATCGACGCGTATTGGCAGGCGGTTGATGGCCGGTTCGGCCGCGCCGACTTCGACGAGCGCTTCCGCGCATGGCGCATGATGACGGCGTTGAAGAGCACGTCGTGGTGCCTACAGGCTCTCGCGCGCTATCGCGGCGAGCAGGCTGCGCACACCACCGAGAAGACGGCGGGCAAGCTGCCGGTCTATCTCTCTGAGGAATTCATGGAGCTGATAGCGGCCGAGTGCTTCTGTCTGTGAGCGCGCATCGCGGCTGTGCAGCCTGCGCGGCGAGGCGTCAGAGCGTGCACGCTTCGCGCAGTTGCCGGCGGCGCTCGGAGCCGATGCCCAGCTGCTCGTCGATGAACGCCTCCATGCCGCCGCAGCGCTCGTCGACAGCGCCGTAGAAGGCGCCGAGGTTCTCGGGCGTGGCGCGGTGCGAGAACACCAGCTCGCGGGCGCGAGCTGCATCGCCGTCGGCCAGCTTCAGGAAGCGCGCGAAGAGGCGGTCGTACTCCTTGTCGCGCGATTCGTTCGTGAGCAGGTAATCGTCGAGGATGTCCTCGCGGCTGGCCCCGAGCACCGACAGCACCAGCGCCGTCAGCACGCCAGCGCGGTCTTTGCCGCCGCTGCAATGCCAGAGCACGGCGCGCCCGGCCGCCGCATGCGCGAAGATGCACTCGACAGCGCGGCGCATCTGCCCCACGGTCAGCGGGTTCACCAGCGAGCGGTAGAAGCGCGGCGGGTCGCAGGCTACATCGCGCCCGACCACCTTCGTGCCCGCGCCGGGCTCGGTGTACTCGATGCCCACCTTCTCCAAGTCGTAGAACGGGATGTGGCGCACCTCAGCCTCGGTGATGCCGACGACGGGCTTGGCCTCGCGCTCCCACCCGCAGCGCAGGTCGATCAGGCAGGTTATGCCGAGCTGTTCGAAGAGCAGGCGCCGATCGGCATCGGTCAGCCCGGCGGGCGCCGCGCTGCGGAAGAACAGCCCCGGCGCCACTGCGCGCCCGTTGCCCACGGCGATGCCGCCCAGTTCGCGCGCATTCTGCACCCCTTCAAGCTCGATCGTCCTCACGCATGCTCCTTCTCCGTTCGCTCCCTGGATTATAGGCGACATGCCCGCCGCCTTGGCTGCGCGGAGCTGCCTGCCGCGCGGCGGAGCTACCGGTATATCTTCTGCATATTCTGTATGCGCTGCCTTTCGATGCCCGCTTATGGCAAAATATGAAAGTTAGCGCCGCTCGGGCGCTGGGAACAGGTTTCGTGTACAGGAGACTCGCACATGGCATTGCAGCGCAACGTGAAGAAGCAATCGCACAACAAGAATCGGCGCAACGTCTGGTTGATGATACTCACCACGCTCCTCGTGGTCGTTTCGGTGGTGCTGTTCATGCCGCCTGCTGAGAAGATAAACCAGGGCCTCGACATCCGCGGCGGCCTCTCCGTGGTGCTGACGGCCAAGACCGACGACGGTAGCGCCATCACGGCCGAGGACATGGAGACGAGCCGCTCCATCATCGAGAGCCGCGTGAACGCGCTGGGCGCCTCCGAGGCCACCGTACAGGTGCAGGGCACCGATCAGGTGCTGGTGCAGATACCCGGCCTTGAGGACACCCAGGCGGCGTTGTCCACCATCGGGCGCACCGGCCAGCTGGTGTTCGCGCGCCTCGACAGCTTCACCGACGCCGAGGTGAAGAAGAAGATCGAAGAGGGCGACTACGGCCAGTTCGCCACCGTCGAGGACGATTACGGCCACAGCTTCCGCACCGAGGAAGAGGTGCCGCTCGACGTGGAGCCGGGCACATACACGCCGCTGATAACCGGCGAGGACATAACGAACGTGACCGTCGACCGCGCCAGCGAGACGAGCGCCTACTATGCGGTGAACGTGACGCTGAACGGCGAGGGCACCACCGCCTTCGCCGAGGCCACCGCTGAGCTCGCCAGCTCGCAGGGCCAGATCGTCATCATCCTCGACGACGAGGTGGAGAGCGCTCCGGCCGTGCAATCCGAGATACCCAACGGCCAGGTGTCCATAACCGGCAACTACACGATCGACGAGGCGAAGGCGCTGCAAACGGTGCTCGAATCGGGCAGCCTGCCGGTGAGCTTCGAATACTCGCAGAGTCAGGTGGTCGGCCCGACGCTCGGCCAGGATGCGTTGTTCGCCGGCCTCATCGTGGTGTTGATCGGCTTGGCGCTGGTCATGCTGTACCTGATGTTCTTCTATAAGGGCCTGGGCATCATCAATGCGAGCGCCATGATCGTGTTCGCCATCCTGTACCTGGGCATCTTGGCGGGCTTGTCCGCGTTCGGGCTGTTCAGCCTGTCGCTCGCGGGCCTGGCCGGCATCGTGCTCACCATCGGTATGGCGGCCGACTCGTCCATCCTCACTGTGGAGCGCTTCCGCGAGGAGATACGCATGGGCCGCAGCGTGCGCGCGGCGTCCATCACGGGCGTGCGCCACGCCATCCTCACCTCCATCGACGCCGACCTCGTCTCCATGGTGTCGGCGCTGTCGCTGTTCTTCCTGGCGAGCGCTTCGGTGAAGGGCTTCGGCCTGACGCTGGCGCTCGGCATCATCTGCGACATCGTCATGATGCTCGTGTTCAAGGCGCCGCTGATCCGCCTGCTGGCGCCCAAGGCCATCGCGAAGCATCCCGGCTTCTGGGGCATCAGGGATGCGGAGGAGGCCGCGAAGGATTACGCAGCTATCGCCGAGGCTGAGGGCGTGCCGCTGGCCGAGGCTGAGACGGCCATGCAGATGAACGAGGCGGAATCCGACGCCCAGGCGCGGGCGCGCGGCGGTGAGCAGGCCGAGTCGGTGGTGGTGAACGCGGCGCGCAAGGTGCGCGGGCGCTTCATCAAGCACGATATCAACTTCCTGGGCTACCGGAAGGTGTTCTTGGCAGTGGCCGCGGTGGCGGTGGTGGCGTGCTTCGCCGTCATGGGCATCCGCGGGTTCAACTTCGGCATCGAGTTCGTGGGCGGCTCGTCGATCACCTACACGAACACGGGCGACCTGCAGACCGAGGAGCTGCGCAGCGCGTTCGTTGACGCGGGCGAGCCCGATGCGGTCATCCAGACTACGTCGGCCAATGGCGTCGATGGCTTCCTGGTGCGCATCACCACGACCGACGCTGAGGCGGCTTCGGCTACCGGGCACAGCGTGGCCGAGAAGCTGGGCATCCCCGCGAGCGAGATAAGCGTCGACACCATCGGCCCGGACTGGGGCGCGAGCGTCATCCAATCGTCGCTGATAGCCTTCGCGGTGTCCATGATGCTCATCATCGCTTACATCGCCGTCCGCTTCGAGTACAAGATGGGTTTCATCGCGGTGGTCGCGCTGCTGCACGACTTGATACTGGTGCTGGGCATCTACGCGCTCGTCGGGCGCGAGGTGAACCCGAACACCATCGCCGCGCTGCTGACCATCCTCGGCTATTCGCTCTACGACACGGTGGTCGTGTTCCACCGTGTGAACGACAATATGAAGGGCGAGGCCATCCGCTGCACCTTCATGACGATGGCGAACCACTCGATCAATCAGGTGTTCGTGCGCACCATCAACACCACGCTGACCTCGTTCGTACCGGTGTTCGCCATGCTGCTGTTCGGCGGCGAGACGTTGAAGGACTTCGCGTTCGCCATGTCCATCGGCCTGCTGGCGGGTTCGTACTCGTCGTTCGCGGTGGCCATGCCGCTGTACAGCATGTGGAAATCGCGCGAGCCGAAATTCCAGAAGCTCCAGAAGAAGTACGGCGCCGAGGTGGGGCTGTTCCAGTTCGATAGCGCGCATTCGCCCGAGATCGAGCAGGTGCCGCTGGCGCGTCTCGAGGCTGCGACGAAGGCCAAGCAGAAGGCTGGGAAGGCCGCGAGCGCCGATGTGGTGGAGCAGATAGCAGGAGCCGACGAGGCTGCGGTGGACGAAGCCATCACGCAGGCGCGGAAGGCGAAGAGCGCGCCGAAGGCGGCCAAGCCTGCTGCCCCGAAGCGCGGGCGCCGCCCCGACAAGCCGAAGGCCGGCGCGAAGGCGAAGGCTGCGGCGCCGGGCAAGGGCGCTGACGATATCGAGATCGTCAGCGATACGGGCATCGTGGGCATCCGCTTCGTGAAGGATGACGCCGATGGCTCCGATCGGGCGGGTGAGTAGCATGGCGGAGGCTGTGCGCACCGGTAGCGCGCCGAATTTCTGCCCGCCTGCGGAAGAGGGCATCACCTTCACCTTCGAGGATTCCAACGGCGACCTCGTGCAGCTCGAGTTCCTCGGGCTCCTGCTGCGCGGGGAGGCCCGCTATGGCTTCTTCTTCCAGGTGGATGAAGACGCTCCGGCGCTCTCGTCGGGCGAGGTGGTGGTCCTTGAAGTGACCGAGCTCGACGACGATGGCCAGCCCGACGCCTTCGAGTTCGTAGAGGACGAAGCCATCGTGCGCGACGTATACGAGGAGTTCAAAGCCGCCACCAGCGAGCTCTACCAGTTCGAGTAGGGGTTCGCTGGCTGAGCTTGTCAAAGCACGCCAAAGGGACGGAGCAAATGGCATCTTTTCTGAATGCTCTCACTTAGAAGAGGGTTATCCGAAAAGATGCCATTTGCTCCGTCCCTTTGGCGTGTTCGGTATCCCTTACGCTATCTGGCCATCGCGCATGCGGATGATGCGGGTCGCGAGGTGCTCTGCGTCTGCCATGTCGTGGGTCACCATGACGATGGTCTGGCCTGCGGCGTGCAGGTCGGCTAGGAGCTGCACGAGGCTCGCGCGTGCTCGGGGGTCGAGCCCGGCGCAAGGCTCGTCGAGCACCAGCACATCGGGGCGCATGGCGAGCACGCCGGCGATGGCGACGCGCCGCTGCTGGCCGCCTGACAGCTGGAAGGGGCTGCGTTCCGAGAGCTCCTTTGCATCGAGGCCGACCTGCGCGAGCGATGCGCGCACGCGTTCGTCCACCTCATCGGGCGCGAGCCTGAGGTTCTTCGGGCCGAAGGCTATATCCTCATAGACCGATGCAGCAAAGAGCTGCTGCTCGGGGTACTGCATGACCAGCCCGACGCTGCGTCGCGCCGCATCGGCGGTGTGCTTGTCGGCCATGTCGCTGCCATGCAGCAGCACGCGGCCAGCCGTGGGGTGCAAGAGCCCATTAGCATGATGGATGAGCGTGCTCTTCCCGCTCCCGGTGCGTCCGATGACGGCGACGAGCTCCCCGCTGCCGATAGACAAGCAGATATCCCGCAGCGCCACGCGCGCATCCCCATCATCGTCATAGGTATAGGAGACGTCGTTGAACTCGAGAAGGGGTCGCGCATCAGATGCCGAGGGGGGCGCCAGGGGTGCGGGGGATGCCAAAGGGACGGAGCAAATGGCACCTTTTTCTGAAGGTATCTCATTTTGCGGAGAGCTGTCCGAGGAAGGTGCCATTTGCTCCGTCCCTTTGGCATCCGATATGCGATCGGAGATCACCTTGCCGGCTTCTAGGGTGATGATGCGGTCGGCCTGGGCGGCTTCGGTTGCGTCGTGCGTTGCCATCAGCACGGTCATGCCGCCGTCTACCAGGCGGCAGATGGTGCTCATGAACAGGGCGCGGCTCTCTGGGTCGAGCATGCTCGATGCTTCGTCGAGCAGCAGCACGCGCGGGCGCATGGCGAGCGCGCCGGCGAGCGCGAGGCGCTGCTTCTGCCCGCCCGAGAGCGAATGCGTCTGCCGTTCCTCGAAACCGGCGAGGTCGGCGGCAGCCAGCGCTTCGGCCACGCGCTCGCGTATCTCATCGGGTGCGAGCCCTAGGTTCTCCGGGCCGAAGGCCACCTCGTTCTGCACGACCGGGGCCACCAGCTGATCGTCGGGATTCTGGAACACGATGCTGCATATGCGCCGCACGGCGAACCCGTGCTCCTCGACGGTGCTCCGGCCGAAGACCGACGCGGTGCCCTTCGATGGCATCAACAGCCCGCAGGCGAGTCGCAGCAGCGTGCTCTTCCCGCTGCCGTTGCCGCCCATGAGCGCGGTGAGGGTGCCCGCTTCGACCTGGAGGCTCAGGCCGTCCAGCACAGGGCGACCCGCATAGGAGAACGAGACATCGTCGAATGATATGGCGTGCTGTTCCTTCATAATATGATTTTACATGGAATACGGTATAGCGATAATCGGTGGTGGAGCGTCTGGGCTCGCGGCTGCGGTGGCGGCCGCGGAACGCGCACGCGCCGAGGGGCGCGCGGCGCGGGTGGTGGTGCATGAAGCCTCCGACAAGATCGGCCGGCCCATCCTCGCCAGCGGAAACGGGCGATGCAATCTCTCCAATCTGCATATCGACGCGGCGGTATACCGCAACGAGGCGTTCGTCAGCGAGGCTCTCGCGGCCTTCGAGCAGCGGGCGGACGCATGGTATGCGGGCGGTGGTGCGGCGCCGAACGGCGTGATGCGGTTCTTCCAAGCGCACGGGCTGATGTGGCGCAGCGAAGATGACGGGCGCCTGTACCCTCAGGCGAACAAAGCGTCGTCGGTGCTCGACGTGCTCGCGCATGCGCTGGATGCGCTGGGGGTGGAGGTGCGCCTCGCCTCTGCGGTGGAGGCAGTAGAGCAGCCGGCGGGAAGCTCTGGCCGGTTCATGCTGCGCATGCGCGGTGGAGCCATCGAGCATGCCGACGCTGCGGTGCTGGCATGCGGCGGGCAGGTGGCTGCGCGCATGGTGGACGCAGCCCTACCGTTCGCAGACCCGGTGCCCGTACTGGGCCCTATCGCCACCGACCCTCGGTACGTGAAGCCGCTCGACAACATACGGGTGAAGTGCGCTGCCAGCCTGCTGCGCTCGGGGAGGGTGGTGGCGCGCGAGCGGGGCGAGCTGCTGTTCCGCAAGTACGGGGTGTCGGGCATCATGGTGTTCAACCTGTCGCGCCTGATGCAGCCGGGCGATGCGCTGGCGATAGACCTGCTGCCCGATGTGCCGGAGGGCGCCACGGCGGAGCTCTTGCGGTGCCGGGCGCGCGCGCTGGAAGACACGCTGGGGGGCGCTATCTCGTGGGCCGATCTGCTGCGCGGCATGCTGCTACCGCCCGTGGCCGATGCGGTGTTGCAGCGCGCGGGGCTGCGCGGGCAGGATGCTCTCGCCGAGGAAGCCGTGCCGGAGCTGGCCGAGCTGCTGCGGGCCTTCACGCTGGAGTGCCGGGGCATCGGCGATGAGCGCTCGTGCCAGGTGCATCGCGGCGGGTTCGCGGTGGAGGCGATGGAAGCTGCGACCATGCAGGTGCGCGCCGTGCCGCGGCTGCATATAACCGGCGAAGCGCTCGACGTGGACGGCCCCTGCGGTGGGTTCAACCTGCATTGGGCCTTCGCTACGGGCATCTTGGCCGGAAGCCACGCGGCGGCTGGGCGCTGAGGCATGGAGTACCTAGCCTCGAACATAGCCGTGCCGCTCGATGCGATGCTCCCCGAGGGAGCCGATCTGCTGCGTGGGAAGGTGGCGCGCGCGGTGGGGCTGCGCCCGCGCGAGGTGCGCGATGTGGTCGTGGTGCGCCGCAGCGTCGATGCCCGCAAGAAGGGCAACGTGCATTTCGTGGTGTCGGTGGCATTCGCGTGCGAAGGCGCTGAACCGCGGCCCGCACGCGGGGTGGCGGTGAAGCTGTATGCGCCATACGAGCCACCGCGCATCCCCGACCTGAGCGGTGTGCTCGACGGCGCTGCGCGCCCGGTCGTGGTGGGCGCGGGCCCAGCGGGGCTGTTCTGCGCGCTCTGGCTCGCTCGTGCGGGGATGCGCCCGCTCGTGGTGGAGCGCGGGCAGGCGGTGGAGCAGCGCCAGCAGAGCGTGCAGCGGTTCGCCGACGGCGGCCCGCTCGACCCCGATAGCAACATCCAGTTCGGCGAGGGTGGCGCTGGTACGTTCTCGGACGGCAAGCTGACCTGCGGCAAGAGCGACCCGCTCATGCAAGCGGTGCTGCACGAGTTCGTGGCGGCTGGTGCGCCGGAGGATATCCTGATAGACGCGAAGCCGCACATCGGCACCGACTATCTGCCGCAGACGGTGCGGGGCATCCGGCAGGCGATCGAGCGCGCTGGCGGCGAGCTCTTCTTCGAGACGCAGCTCGTGGGCTTGCGGCGCGTTGATGAACCAGCAGCCGGTGGTGGGGCGCTCGCGGGCGCCGGCGGCTGGGTCGCGCGCGTGCGCGACGGGCGCACGGGCGGCGAGCGCGAGATAGCATCTGACGCGGTGGTGCTCGCCATCGGGCATTCCGCGCGCGATACCATCGGCATGCTGGCTGATATGGGCGCATCCATGCAGCGCAAGCCGTTCGCGGTGGGCGTGCGCATCGAGCATCCGCAGCAGCTGATCGACCGCGCTCAGTACGGCGAGGCGGTGGGCCACCCCGCGCTCCCTCCGGCCGACTACAAGCTGGCCGTGCGGACCAAGGCCGACCGCGGCGTGTACACCTTCTGCATGTGCCCGGGCGGGGAAGTGGTGGCTGCTGCCAGCGAGCCTGGCGGCGTGTGCGTGAACGGCATGAGCAACCACGCGCGCGACGGGCGCAACGCCAACAGCGCCCTTCTGGTGGAGGTGCATCCCCAAGACCTGCCCGGCGACGATGTCATGGAGGGCGTCCGCTTCCAGCGCGATCTGGAACAGGCCGCCTATCGTGCAGGGAGCGCTGCCGGCTCGTATGCCGCTCCTGCCCAGACCGTGGGCGGCTTCTTGGAGCGCGCGAGCGAGGCGTCTCCGTCTGAGCCTCTTCCGGAAGATGCGCCCGGGAGAGGGGCGGGGCTGCGGCGGCATGCGAGCGCGGATGCTGTGCGCCCTACGTATCCGCGCGGCGTCGCCTGGGCTGACCTGCGGGCGTGCTTGCCGGCGTTCGTAGCTGACAGCATCGCCGAGGCGCTCCCGCTGATGGACCGGAAGCTGTGCGGGTTCGCGCACCCTGATGCGGTGCTGACCGCGGTGGAGGCTCGCAGCTCGTGCCCGGTGCGCATCGTGCGCGACCGGGCGACGCTGCAATCGACCAGTTCAGAAGGGTTGTTCCCGACCGGGGAAGGTGCTGGTTACGCAGGCGGTATCATGAGCGCCGCCACCGACGGCATGCGCGTGGCCCTGGCGGTGATGCGCCATGCGGCCTTGCGCGCCACCGCAGCCGACCCTGAGGGAGCCGCCGAGCACCTGCGGGTGGGCGGTGCGCTCGTGTTCGACACCGAGACGGTGGTGGGGCTCGGCGTCGCGGTGCACGCGGCAGCCTCGCCCCGCACGCTCTACGCGCTGAAAGGCCGCGAAGAGGGCAAGCCCATTTCGTGGTTGGTCGATTCGCCCGACGCGCTGCGCGAATACGGCCGCGACGTGCCCGCGTATGCCTTCCGCCTGGCTGAGCGGTTCTGGCCCGGCCCGCTGACGCTGATCGTGCGGGCGAATGACCGCGTGCCAGCCGCTTTCACCTCTGCTGTGGGCACGCTGGGGCTGCGCATGCCGGCGAGCCGATCCACCCTCGACCTGATACAGCGCTGCGGCCCGCTGGCCGCCACGTCCGCGAATCCTTCGGGCGAGAGGGCCCCCGCCGACCTGGGCGCGGTCGACCCCGAGCTCATGCTCGCTGCTGGCTGCACGTTGGTAGCAGCTGAGGGATGCTCGCAGGCATCCGGCGCCAAGGGCGACGCCGCCGACGCGCCCGTGTCCTCGGGCCTGGCATCCACGGTCGTCGATTGCACCGATGGAGAACCTGAGATGCTGCGCGAAGGCTCCCTCACCGCTGATATACTTGGAATCCACCACTGACCAGCGGACGGAGGGGTATCATGCGCATCAGCATCGCGAGCGATCATGCAGGGTTCGAGCAGAAGCAGCTCCTCGCACAGTATCTGCGCGACGGAGGCTACGAGGTGGCCGATCTGGGCCCCGACAGCGACGACCGCGTGGATTACCCCGACTTCGCAGAGGCTGTGGCGCGCGATGTCGCGGCTGGCGCATCGCGGTTCGGCGTGCTGGTGTGCGGTACGGGCATCGGCATGGCCATAGCTGCGAACAAGGTGCGCGGTATACGCGCGGCGAATGTGGTCAGCGCGGAGTTCGCCACCCTGTCACGCGAGCATAACGACGCGAATGTGGTGACCCTGTCGGGCCGCTTCGTCAGCCCCGACGAGAACCGCCGCATCCTCGACGCCTTCCTGACCACGCCGTTCGGTGAAGGCCGCCACGCCGAGCGCGTGCGCAAGATAGACGCCATCGACTAGCTGAAGGGAACGAGCATGCCACTATCGGCTCTTGACCAGACCGACCCGCAGATCGCGCAGATACTGCGCGACGAGCTGGCCCGCGAGCGCACCACCATCGAGCTCATCGCGAGCGAGAACTTCACCAGTCCTGCGGTGATGGAGGCTGTGGGCAGCGTGCTCACGAACAAATACGCCGAGGGCTACCCGGGCAAGCGCTACTACGGCGGTTGCGAGAAGGTGGACCTCGCCGAGGACCTGGCGCGCCAGCGCGCGTGCGAGCTGTTCGGCAGCGCGTTCGCCAACGTGCAGCCCCATTCCGGCGCGCAGGCGAATTTCGGCGCATATCTGGCGCTCGTGGAGCCGGGCAGCACGGTCATGGGCATGAGCCTGGCGCACGGCGGCCATCTGACGCACGGCAGCCCGGTGAACTTCTCGGGGTTGCTGTATGACATGGTCAGCTACGGGGTCGACCCGGAGACGGAAGTGCTCGACTACGACGCGCTCGAGCGCCAAGCCGCCGAGGTGCGCCCGAAGATGCTCATCGCCGGCGCCAGCGCCTATCCGCGCACGATCGACTTCGAGCGCTTGGCAGCCATCGCGCATGGCGTGGGCGCCTACTTCATGGTGGACATGGCGCACATCGCGGGCTTAGTGGCCGCCGGGCTGCATCCCAACCCCGTGCCGCACGCTGACGTGGTGACCTCCACCAGCCACAAGACGCTGCGCGGCCCGCGCGGCGGCTTCATCCTCACCAACGACGAGGAAGTGGCGAAGAAGATCGACAAGGCCATGTTCCCCGGCGCGCAGGGCGGCCCGCTCATGCATGTGATCGCCGGCAAGGCGGTGGCGTTCGGCGAGGCGCTGCGCCCCGAGTACCGCACGTATATGCAGGACGTGGTGCGCAACTGCGCCGAGCTCGGCCAGGGCTTGTCGGAAGGCGGCCTGCGCCTGGTGTCGGGCGGCACCGACAACCACCTGTGCCTGGTCGACCTCACGGCTTCGGGCGTCACCGGCAAGGACGCCGAGCAGCTGCTGGAGACGGTCGGCTTCACGGTGAACAAGAACACCATCCCCAACGAGACGCGCAGCCCCTTCGTCACCAGCGGCATCCGCCTGGGCAGCGCTGCGGCTACCACGCGCGGCCTCGGTGCCGACGAGTTCCGCGAGGTGGGCGGCCTGATAGCCACCACGGTGTTCGCCGCCGACGATGAGCAGGTGAAAGCCGCCGTGCGCGAGCGCGCCTGCGCGCTGATGGCGGCGCATCCGCTCTATCCCGGATTGGAATACTGAATGGACCAGATGCAGACCGACCGTCGGCCGCTGGGCGAGCGCATCGAGATGGCGCATGAGGCAGCTCGAGTGCATGCGGCTGCTGCGGCGCCTGAGCACTCGAGCCAGGAGGTACCGATGACGCACGCAGACGAGCGCCCCAGCTGGGACGAATACTTCATGACCTTGGCGAACCAGGTGGCCACGCGCACCACGTGCCTGCGCCGCGGTGTTGGGGCGGTCATCGTGAAGGACCGCCGCATCTTGGCTACCGGCTACAACGGCGTCCCCTCCGGCCTGCGCCACTGCGCCGAGACGGGCTGCCTGCGTCAGCAGCTGGGCATACCCTCCGGCCAGCGTCACGAGATATGCCGCGGCCTGCACGCCGAGCAGAACGCGATCATCCAAGCCGCCCGCTTCGGCACCGACATAGACGGCGCCAGCATCTACGTGAACACGCAGCCCTGCGTCGTCTGCGCGAAGATGATCATCAACGCCGGCATAAAGGAGATCGTCTACCAGAACCCCTATCCCGACGAGCTAGCCATGCAGCTCCTCGAAGAATCAAGCGTCAAACTCAGAGAATTCCAACCCGAGAACACCTAGCCTCTCGAACACAGCAACGGCGCGCCCGCATCACCGAGCACCGAGAACGTCCCAACCGGCAAAAATGTTTCACGTGAAACAATTCCGGAAGCACAGAACGGCTGAGCCCCAACCAACTCTGAATTGTTTCACGTGAAACATTTTTGACACCCACGGGTCGCAGAGCTAAGTTGCCAGAACCTCCCAGGTCGAACCAACCAAGGTTGAGCCTCACCCAACCCAGAAATGCTTCACGCGAAACATCCGGCACCCACGAGCCGCAGCGCTAAGTTGCCAGAACCCCACAGGTCGAACCAGCCAAAACCGCCCCATCCCGCAACAGCCCTCCCACGCGAGCCGCACTAGAGCCCCTCCCACGCTGCGCTCCATGCCGCTTGCCCCCCAGCGCGAACCCCTATCCCTCTTCCTGCTCGACGGGCGCCGATTCCTCCGCTCGCTGCGTTCCTGCGCGCTGCCGTGCGCGGGCTGTCGGAGCGCGCCTGATTTCTAACCCTGACGCTGCACCGTTCACCGTTGATTGTTTCGAAACGGTAAACTCCGTCATGCAATCCGGGTATCATCCACTAAGGTTCGAAGGCAGGCTGCGCACGCGCGCAGAGGGCGCACAGACGAGGTAGCGTGAATGGTTCTGGCTATTCTGCTCGGCATACTGGCAGGGCTCGTGGGATTCGTCCCGCTGGTGCTCGCCTTACGGCTGACCAAGCGCACGGTGCATGGGGGCACAGCGGCATCCATGATCGTGCTCCTGCTGGGGCTGGCCGTCTCGTTCGCGGCTCTCTTCGCATTCGCGGCTCTGTTCTTCGGCTTCGACCACGACAACGGCATCGCATTCCTGCTAGCCGAGGTGGTGGCCCTCAGTGCTGCCGCAGTCGGTTTCGCTCTGTGGCAGATGCTCAGAAGGTAGACGAGAAGGGAAGCAACGCGTGAACGCTCTCGAAGTACTGTCGGAACACGTACCTGAACTGAAGGAATCGTTCGATTCCGCTATCGTCATAGGCAACAGCACGTTCGGCCTGACGCAGTACACCCTGTGGATGATCATCTGCTGGATACTCACGCTGGTGGTGGTCTTGGTGGTCGGCCGCAAGCTGACGCTCATCCCCACGAACAAGTTCATCAACACGGTGGAGTACGGCTACCAGTTCGTCCGCAACGACATGGGCGAAGGCGTCATCGGCCACGGCTACAAGAAGCATGTGCCGTTCCTGGCGACGATGTTCTTCTTCATCCTCATCAGCAACTTCGTCGGGCTCATCCCCGGCTGCAAGACGCCCACCGGCACCATCTCGGTCACGTGGGCGCTGTCGCTCATCTCGTTCGTCTACTTCATATTCTGGGGCGTGAAGGCGCATGGCGGCCTGGGCTACCTGAAGTCGCTCGCGCCGAGCGGGCTGCCCATCGTCATGGTACCCGTCATCTGGCTTTTGGAAGTCATCTCCACGGTCATCCGCCTGCTGACGCTGGCGGTCCGACTGTATGGCAACATGTTCGCCGGCCACATGGTGCTGGGCATCTTCGCTCTGGCTACCAGCGTGTTCCTGACAGTGGGCATCCAGTCGATGGATGTCGTCAGCGGCGTGCTCAGCGTGCCGTGGTTCCTGCTGCTCGTGTTCATGTACGCGCTGGAGACGCTGGTGGCGTTCCTGCAAGCGTACGTGTTCACCACGCTCAGCTCGGTGTACATCAGCCTGGCCACCTCGGCCCACTAGGCACCTTGCCGCGCACGCGCGGCACCCGCGCCCCGGCGCACCCGTAAGGGATCATCCGGCCCGATGGCCGGTGTCCATAAGAAGAAATGTTTTTGGGAAAACAGGCTCAAAAACGGTAAAAGGAGGAAACTGTGGAAATCGCACTCGTACTTTCTGCCCTCAAGGTAGTCGGCTACGGCCTCGGCGCCATCGGACCAGGCATCGGCATCGGCATCGCCTGCTATGGCTGCTGCGTCGGCACCGCTCGCCAGCCCGAGCTCCAGGGCCGTCTGTTCACCAACTTCATCCTTGGTGCAGCTCTTGCTGAGGCACTGGCCCTCATCGGCTTCGTGCTCGCATTCATCATGTAGCTCCTCTGGCAATAGTCATATACATGCCAGAAGGAGGTAGACACGTGATAACAAGAGCGAAAAGGGCAGGCCTCATCGGCGCAGCCACGCTGGCGCTGTCTGCTTCCCCTGTGCTCGCTTTTGCCGCGGAAGGCGAAGAGGAGGCGGGCGGGCTTTCCGTCATCCTGCCTGAGATGCTGGAATTCGTTCCCATGCTCATCGCTTTCATCATCCTCTGGATCGTCCTCGCGAAATTCGGCTGGCCCATGTTCAACGGCATGCTGGAGAAGCGCGAGAACACCATTCGCGAAGCTCTGAAGAAGTCGGAGGAAGCGAAGATCGAGAGCGAACGCGTGCTCGCTGAGTACAAGAAGCAGCTGGACGACGCGAAGGCGCAGGCCACGCAGGTCATCGCCGACGCTCGCGCCACGGGCGACGCTGTGAAGGCTGACATACAGGAGAAGGCGCAGGCTGAGGCGGCCGACATGATTGCCAAGGCCAAGACGACCATCGAGGCCGAGAAGAAGGCCGCGATAGCCGAGCTCCAGGCGTCCATCGCCGACACGTCCATCGACGTGGCCCAGCGTCTGATCGGCGAGGACCTGACCGATGCCGAGCACCGCGCCATCATCGAGCGCTATGTCAAGGAGGCAGGTAGCTTCAATGGCAACTAATCGTCTCGTACAGCGTGAGAAGGTCGCCATCTACGCGAAGGCGATGTTCGATGCGGCGAACGCATCCGGTGGCAAGGAAACGGTCCTGGAAGTGCGCAATCAGATGGGTCAGGTGAAAGACCTGATGTACTCCGACATGGAGCTGTCTATGGCGCTTTCCAGCCCCGACTACACCCCGGAGCAGCGCCGCCAGTTGGCCGAGGCTGTGTTCGCCGACTGCAACATGGCATTCCGCGAGGTCGCGGCCGTAATGGCGGAGAACGGCGACGCCGCGGAGCTCCCTCGTGTGTACCGTGCGTACACCGAGCTTATGGAGAAGGAGCTCCACTTCTGCGTAGTGGATGTGGTCACAGCCGTCGAGCTGGACGACGACCTGCGCAAGCTTATCAAGGATAAAGTTCAGGCTGACCTGGGGCTGGATGCCATGCTCTCCGAGAGCATCGACAAGTCCATCTTGGGCGGCATAATCATGAGTGTGAATGGGATGCGCATAGACGCTAGCATGATAAGCCAGCTGAACCGCGCCCGCCACACGCTGAAGGAAACAGATGGAGGTGAAAGCTAGTGACTGAGATCACCGCTCAAGCGATCGACGAAGCGCTGCGCAAGCAGCTCGAAGCGCTCAATGTCAGCGTGGAGTCGCGCGAAGTCGGCACGGTCATCCAGGTCGGCGACGGCATCGCCCGTGTAGACGGCCTGCGTGATGCGATGGCCGGCGAGCTCCTCGAATTCACCGGGGAAGGCGGCACGACCGTATACGGCCTCGCCCAGAACCTCGAAGAGGACGAAGTGGGCGCCGTTCTCCTCGGCGATGTCACTGCTATTAAGGAAAACGACCAGGTGCGCACCACCGGTCGCATCGTCGAGGTTCCCGCAGGCAAGGGCCTGCTGGGCCGCGTTGTGAACCCGCTGGGCATGCCGATCGACGGCAAGGGCCCCATCCAGGCTGAGGGCACGCGCCCCGTGGAGTTCAAGGCTCCCGGCGTTACCGCTCGCCGCCCGGTTGACGAGCCCATGCAGACGGGCATCTTGGCCATCGACTCGATGATCCCCATCGGCCGTGGCCAGCGCGAGCTCATCATCGGCGACCGCCAGACCGGCAAGACGGCTATCGCCATCGACGCGATCATCAACCAAAAAGAGACCGACATGATCTGCATCTATGTCGCCATCGGCCAGAAGGCCTCCACGGTGGCGGGCGTCGTCGAGACGCTCGAGCGCCACGGCGTCATGGAGAAGACCATCATCGTGTCAGCGAACGCGTCCGACTCCGCCCCGCTCCAGTACATCGCGCCTATGGCCGGTGCCGCGATGGGCGAGTTCTTCATCTACAACGGCAAGGACGGCAAGCCCGCCAGTGCCGAGAACCCCGGTCAGGCTGTGCTGATCGTGTACGACGACCTGTCCAAGCAGGCTGTCGCCTACCGTCAGATGTCGCTGACGCTGCGCCGCCCGCCCGGGCGCGAGGCGTACCCCGGCGACGTGTTCTACCTGCACTCCCGTCTGCTGGAGCGCGCGGTGAAGATGAGCGACGAGAACGGCGGCGGCTCCATGACCGCGCTGCCCATCATCGAGACGCAGGCCGGCGACGTGTCCGCCTACATCCCGACGAACGTCATCTCCATCACCGACGGCCAGATCTTCCTGCAGACCGACCTGTTCTTCCAGGGCCAGCGCCCGGCAGTCGACGTGGGCATCTCCGTTTCCCGCGTTGGCGGCTCCGCGCAGATCAAGGCCATGAAGCAGGTGGCCGGCAGCCTGCGCCTCGACCTCGCATCCTATCGCGAGCTCCAGGCGTTCACCCAGTTCGGCAGCGACCTGGACAAGGCCACGCAAGACCAGCTGACCCGCGGCTCGCACATGACCGAGCTGCTGAAGCAGGGCCGGTACAACCCGATGCCCGTGGCCGAGCAGGTCATCGCCATCTACGCTGGCAACAAGGGCTACCTGGACGACCTGCCGCTGAACGATGTCGTGCGCTTCCGCACCGAGCTGCTTGACAGCATCCGCCTGAACAACGGCGGCATCATCAGCGCCATCAACACGGAGAAGAAGCTGACCGACCAGATAGAGGCCGACCTGAACGCAGCGATCGAGGCGTTCAAGAAGTCCTTCGCAACGACGGAGTAAGAAGGAGAGGTTTATATGCCAAACCTTCACGACATAGAAAGACGAATCAACTCCGTCTCGTCGACGAAGCAGATCACGCGCACGATGGAGATGGTCGCTGCTGCGAAGATCCGCAAGTCGACCGAGCGAATGGAAGGTGCGCTTCCTTGGGCGCGCGCGGTGTCCGATATGCTGATATCCACCGCACCGCATGCCCCCATCGACTCCGAGCCGCTGCTGCGCGTCCACGAGGACGTGAAGCGCGCGCTCGTGGTGGTGGTGACGTCCGACCGCGGCCTGGCCGGTGGCTTCAACAGCACCGTGCTGCGCGCCGCCGATGGGCTGATCCGCGAGAAGGAAGCCGCTGGCGTGAAAGTGGAAGTGGCCGCGTGCGGCAAGAAGGCCATCGGCTACTTCAACTACCGCGGCGTGAAGCCCGTGTTCGAGTTCGCCGGCATGTCGGCCGACCCCTCCTACGAGGAATCGGTGGAGCTGTCGAAGTACATAGCTCCGCAGTACGCGCAGGCCGAGGATTCGCTGGATGAGGTGTACGTGGTGTTCAACCACGCCAAGAACGCGGCGGAGCAGACGCTGGTGATGCAGCAGGTGCTGCCCATCAGCCGCGAGAGCTACGCCGAGATACTGGGCTTGGTGAAGGCTGAAGAGGACATCTTCATGCAGTTCCGCGAGCCTACCGGGGACTTCCCGGCTGGCGACATCGACTACGAGCCCGATGCGTCCACCGTGATGCACTGGCTGATGATGCGCTACATCCGCAATTCGGTGAACTTCGCGCTGCTGGACTCCGCGGCTGGCGAGCAGGGTGCTCGCAGGAACGCCATGAAATCGGCGACCGACAATGCCAACGAGATGGTGGCGACGCTCACCCGTGTATACAACCGTGTACGTCAAGGCGCTATCACGACCGAGATCAACGAGATCGTCGGCGGCGCCGCAGCTTTGGAGGAATAAATGGCTGATACTATTTACAAAGAGAGGAGTCAGGGAACGGGCGCGACCGGCCGTATCGTCCGCGTCGTCGGCGCTGTTGTCGATGTGGAATTCCCGCCGGATGCCATGCCGGCTATCTACAACGCGCTGACCGTGAACGCGACCACGCCTGCTGGCGAGTTCAGCACCGTGCTCGAGGTGCAGACCCAGCTGCCGGGCGACATCGTGCGCACCGTTGCCATGACTTCCACTGACGGCCTGGTCCGCGGCGTTGAGGCTGTGGATACGGGCGCGCCGCTGATGATGCCCGTCGGTCAGTCGACCCTGGGCCGCATCTGGAACGTCATGGGCGAGCCGGTGGATGGCAAGCCCATGCCCACCGATGTGGAATGGATGCCCATCCATCATCCTGCTCCGCCGTTCGACACCCTGATCACCTCGACCGAGACGTTCGAGACCGGCATCAAGGTAGTCGACCTGATCGAGCCTTACGTTAAGGGCGGTAAGACCGGTCTGTTCGGCGGCGCTGGCGTTGGGAAAACCGTTACCATCCAGGAGCTCATCAACAACCTGGCACAGGAGCATGGCGGCACGTCGGTGTTCACCGGCGTGGGCGAGCGCACCCGCGAGGGTACCGACCTGTACCTGGAGATGGAGGAGTCGGGCGTCATCAACAAGACCTGCCTCGTGTACGGTCAGATGAACGAGCCTCCCGGAGCGCGTCTGCGCGTGGGCCTGGCGGGCCTGACCGAGGCGGAGTACTTCCGCGATCAGGGCCAGGACGTGCTGCTGTTCATCGACAACATCTTCCGCTTCACGCAGGCGGGCTCTGAGGTGTCGGCGCTGCTCGGCCGCATGCCCTCTGCTGTGGGCTACCAGCCGACGCTGGCTACCGAGATGGGCGACCTGCAGGAGCGCATCTGCTCCACCACCACCGGTTCCATCACCTCGGTGCAGGCAGTCTACGTTCCCGCAGACGACCTGACCGACCCGGCGCCGGCCACCACGTTCACCCACCTGGACGCGAAGACGGTCCTTTCCCGCGGCATCGCCGAGCTGGGCATCTACCCGGCCGTTGACCCGCTGGAGTCCACCAGCCGCGCGCTCGATCCGGAGATCGTCGGCCAGGAGCACTACGACGTGGCCGTGGGCGTGCAGCAGATCCTGCAGCAGTACAAGGACCTGCAGGACATCATCGCCATCCTGGGTATGGACGAGCTCTCTGAGGACCAGAAGCTCACTGTTAACCGCGCTCGTAAGATCCAGAAGTTCCTGGGCCAGCCGTTCCACGTGGCCGAGGTGTTCACGGGCGTTCCCGGCGTGTACGTGCCGGTGGAGGACACGGTGCGCTCGTTCAAGGAGATCCTGGACGGCAAGTGCGACAACATCCCCGAGCAGTGCTTCCAGAACAAGGGCCCCATCGAGGATGTGTACGAGGCGTACGAGAAGATGAAGGAAGAGGCATAAATGGCTTCCACGTTCCATTGCGTCGTAGCAACGCCTACGCGCAAGCTGTTCGACGGCGATGTGCACTTCGCATCGGTGCCGGGCTGCGAGGGTTCGTACGGCGTTCTGGCCGGCCACGAGCTGCTGGTGGCGCTGAACAGCAAGACCGGCGTGTGCACGTTGAATCTCGATGAGGCTGGCTCGCAGAAGGAAGAGTTCCTGATAAGCGAGGGCGCCACGCAGATGTACAACGGCATCCTGACGGTGCTCGGGCGCTTCGGCAAGAACGTGAAGAACATCGACCGTGAATCCATGATGGCGCGGGCTGACGAGATGCGCGCGCATATCAAGGAGCTGGAGGCAGCGGGCGAATCCGCCCAGGACGAGGCTGAGCTGGAGAGCAGCCGCGATCGCCTGGAGTGGTACGAGATGCAGCTCGCCTACATCGACGGCAAGTAACAGCCTCCAAGAGTTTTGAGCCTGTTTTTGGAAGGCCCGGGCATGCGCTCGGGCCTTCTTCATATGCGGCGCTGCTTCGGCGTGCAGGAGAGGAGAAGGGTAGCGTGGTGAAGAAGGTGCTCATCGCTGCGGGGGCGGTGGTGGTTGCGTTGGTGTTGGCTGTGGGGGCTTATGCGGCGTATGTGATGGGGAGCTATTACCGGCTGGATGACTCGCTCGCGCTCGTGGTGGATGCGCCCCTTGCTGGGGAGGCCCAAGCTGGTATAGACGCGCAAGAGGCCGAGCAGCTGACCGTGGTGGCAGCCAACCTGGGCTTCGGGGCCTATGATGCCGCGTTCGACTTCTTCATGGACGGCGGCAGCGGCTCGGTGGCGCGCAGTGCTGATGCGGTGCGGCAGAACATAACGGCATCTGCCGAGGCGGTGCTGGCTGAGCAGCCCGATATCGTCCTGTTCCAAGAAGTCGACGTGGACGGCACGCGCAGCCATCATGTCGATGAGTACGCGCTGTTGCGCGATGAGCTGCCGGAGTTCGCGTCGGTGTTCGCGCAGAACTACGATTCGCCCTATCTGGCGTGGCCGCCTTACGCGCCGCATGGTGCGAACAAGGCGGGATTGGCGACGTTCTCGACATATGAGTTGTTCGATCCCCTGCGCCGCAGCCTGCCCATCTCAGAGGGGCTGAGCAAGCTCGTCGACCTCGACCGCTGCTACTCGGTGTGCCGCATCGATGCGGTGGATGGCAAGCAGCTGGTGGTATTCAACGTGCATCTTTCCGCGTATGGCGCCGACGAGGATATCATGCACGGCCAGCGCGAGATGCTGTTCGCCGATATGCGCGCCGAGCGCGAGGCGGGCAACTTCGTGATAGCCGGCGGCGATTTCAACCATGACATGATCGGCGTCTCGAACGAGGTATATGGCAACCAGACCGAGGTGCAGGAGAGCTGGGCGAAGCCGTTCCCCTTCGAGAGCGTGCCCGACGGGTTCGCGGTGGCGGCTAAGGAGCAGCTGGATGCGGGCGTTTTCGCCTCGGCGGCCACGTGCCGCGATGCTGGGCGACCCTATGATGGCACGAACGATCGGTGGGTCATGGACGCGTTCATCTACTCGGATAACATACGCTGCCTGAGCTGCGAGACGCTCGACCTCGATTTCGCCTATTCCGACCACAACCCGGTGGTCATGCGGTTCGCGCTCGCGGGCGCCGAGCTATAATCGGGCGGAGATGGTCTGGGAGAGGAAGGTGAGGTGCCCGAGATGGCGGGAGGCAAGGGAGCGCCGCGATATGTGATCGCGCTCGATCAGGGGACGACGTCGTCGCGGGCTATGCTGATCGACCGGAGGGGCGCCATCGTGGGGCGCATGCAGCGGCCATTCCCTCAGATATATCCGCAGCCCGGGTGGGTGGAGCACGACCCGGCTGATCTGCTGTCGTCGCAGCTCGGCGCTCTGACCGAGCTCTTGCTGGCGCATAACGTCGACCCGGCCGAGGTGGATTCCATCGGCATAACGAATCAGCGCGAGACGACGCTGGTGTGGGACCGCGAGACGGGCGAGCCGATATACAACGCCATCGTGTGGCAATGCCGCCGCACGGCGCCGATGATCGAGCGCATCTGCGCCGATGGCGATGTGGCGAGCGAGATACGCCGCAAGACCGGCCTCATACCCGACCCGTATTTCTCCGCCAGCAAGATAGCGTGGATATTAGACGAGGTGCCCGGCGCGCGGCAGGCTGCTGAAGCGGGGCGCTTGGCGTTCGGCACGGTAGATAGCTGGCTGATCTGGAAGCTGACGTATGGCGCGGTGCACGCTACCGATATGACCAATGCGAGCCGCACGATGCTCTACGACATACACGAGCAGCGGTGGGACCCGTGGCTGCTCGACCTGTTCGGCATCCCCGAGCAGATGATGCCGTCGGTGCGGCATTCTGCGAGCGCATTCGGCGTTACGGCGAACCCGGGGGTAGTGCAGGGCGTTCCCATCTGCGGCGTGGCGGGCGACCAGCAGGCGGCTCTGTTCGGCCAGCGCTGCTGGGATGCAGGCGACGCCAAGAGCACCTACGGCACCGGCTGCTTCTTGCTGATGAACACCGGGCATGAGGCATGTGCGAGCAAGCATGGTCTGATAACCACCATCGCGGCGTCGGCACCGCAGATGAACGGGGTCGATTACGCGCTTGAGGGCAGCGTGTTCATGGCGGGCGCGCTGATGCAGTGGCTGCGCGACGAGATGGGCATGCTGGCCGATGTGGCTGATTCTGACGCGTTGGCGCGCAGCGTGCCGGACACCGAGGGCGTGTATGTGGTGCCTGCGTTCACGGGGTTGGGTACGCCGTGGTGGGATGCGGAGGCGCGCGGTGCCATCTACGGCCTGACGCGGGGCGCGGGGCGGGCGCATATCGTGCGCGCGGCGTTGGAATCGCTGGCATATCAGGTGTACGACCTGGTGGAGGCGATGGAAGAGGACGCCGGCGTATCGCTGCGCGCGTTGAAGGTGGACGGCGGCGCTTCGCGCAACGACTTCCTGATGCAGTTCCAGGCCGATATCCTGGGCAGGCCCGTGCTGCGTCCGCGCGATGCAGAGGCGACGGCGCTCGGGGCTGCGTATCTGGCGGGGCTCACCACCGGGTTCTGGCCCAGCTTGGCTGCGATAGCCGAGCTGCCCGTCTGCGAGGAGGCCTTCGCGCCCGAAGGCGTCGCGATCAGCGCCGAGAGGGCTGCCCTCATAGCCGGCTGGCGGGAAGCGATAGCGCGCACGCGCAGCTGATGGCGCCTGCCGGGGAGCGGCCCGGAGGGCCGTTGCGGCTGGGCGGCGGCGGGGCCGGCTCGCACCTTGGCTGACAGGGGAGAGGAGCGAGGAAAAACAACTCCTCCACAGTTTGTTCGAGTGTTTTCTCGGCGCGATGCTGCTATGATGGCATGAAACGACTGGGCGCCGCATAATGCACCTTATACACAACATGGCGCATACACGAGAAAACCGAGGCACAACATATGGCATTCGTGCATCTGCACAATCATACTGAATACTCGCTGCTCGACGGCATAACGCATGTGAAGGACATGGTGCGCCGCGCGGCTGATTTAGGCATGCCCGCAGTGGCCATAACCGACCACGGCGTGATGTCTGGTGTGGTGGAGCTCTGCGACGCATGCGCGGCGGTAGAGGCGGAGACGGGCAAGCGCGTGAAGCCCATCTATGGTTGCGAGGTGTACTTCACCACCGATGACGAGCTGCGCACCGACACTAAGCCGCGCCTGTACCACCTGTTGCTGCTGGCGAAGACCACCGACGGCTACCACAACCTGCTGAAGCTGGTGAGCGAGAGCCACGTCGACAACTTCTACTACAAGCCCCGCACCACGCTGGCACAGCTGCGCAAGTACGGCCACGGCATCATCGGCGCGTCGGCGTGCATCGCCGGCATCGTGCCGCGCAAGATCGACGCGGGTCAGTTCGACGAGGCGGTGCAGTGGGCGCGCACGCTGTCGGAGTGCTTCGACGAGGGCGACTTCTACATCGAGCTACAGAACCAGGGCCTCACCACCGACGGCGGCATGACGCAGCCGCAGCTGAACGCCGAGCTCACGAAGGTGGCGAACCAGCTGGGGTTCAAGACCATCGCCACGAACGACTTCCATTATCTGCTGCAAGAGGACGCCACCGCGCAGGACCTGATGCTGTGCATCGGCACGGGCGCTTCGGTGAACGACGTGAAGCGCATGAAGTTCGAGAACGACCAGTTCTACATGAAGACCGAGGAGGAGATGCGCGCCGCGATGGCCGACTTCCCCGAGGCGTGCGACAACACGGTGGAGCTGGCGGAGAAATGCAACGTGGAGCTTGAGCGCGACAGCATCCTGCCGCGGTTCCCGCTGCCCGAAGGCGAGACGGAGGAGAGCTACTTCCGCAAGCAGGTGCAGGCCGGGCTTGAGCGGCGTTATGGCAGCCCGGTGCCGGCCGAGGCGCAGGAGCGCGCCGACTACGAGATGGGCATCATCATCCAGCAGGGCTTCCCGGCGTACTTCCTGATCGTGCAGGAGTACATCGAATGGGCGCGCAGCCAAGGCATCGGCGTCGGGCCCGGGCGCGGGTCGGCGGCAGGCGCCATCGTCGCGTATGCGATGGGCATCACCGACCTCGACCCGCTGTCGAACGGCTTGCTGTTCGAGCGCTTCCTGAGCCCCGAGCGCGTGGAGATGCCCGATATCGACGTCGATTTCGACGACGAGCGGCGCGGCGAGGTCATCGAGCACATCAAAGAGGTGTACGGCGAGGACCACGTGGCCGGCGTCATCACGTTCGGCACGTTGCAGGCGCGCAATGCCGTGCGCGACGCGGCGCGTGTGCTGGGGTATGACTACGGCTCGGGCGACCGCATCTCCAAGATGATCCCCGATGAGCTGGGCATCAGCATCAAGGACGCCATCGCGAAGAACCCCGATCTGAAGGCTGCTTACGAAACGGACGAGGTGGCGAAGGCCATCTTGGACGGCGCGCTGTCGATCGAAGGCCACGTGCGCGGCGAAGGCGTGCATGCGTGCGCCACCATCATCTGCCGCGACCCCATGTCAGACCACGTGCCCATGAAGCGCGACACCAAGGGTGGCGGCATCATCACCCAGTACGACGGCCATTACACACCAGAGCTGGGCCTGTTGAAGATGGACTTCCTGGGTCTGCGCACACTGGGCGTGCTGTCGCGTGCTTGCCGCAACATCGAGGCGCGCACCGGCGAGAAGATCATCCCCGAGGAGATACCCACCGACGACGAGGCCGCATTCGAGCTGATGCGCTCGGGCAACATGGATGGCCTGTTCCAGGTGGAGGGCGCGCTGTATGTGAGCCTGTTCAAGCGCCTTCCCCCGAAGCGGTTCTCTGACATCGTGGCATCCATCGCGTTGAACCGCCCCGGCCCGCTGGAATCGGGCATGGTGGACGACTACGTCAAGGTGGCCAGCGGCAAGACGCAGATACACTACTACGACGAGCGCCTGCGCCCCATCTTGGAGGAAACGTACGGCACGATGGTCTACCAAGAGCAGATCATGCAGATCTCGATGGCCATGAGCGGCTTCTCCGCCGGCAAGGCCGACAAGCTGCGCAAGGCGATGGGCAAGAAGAAGCTCGACGTCATGAAGGAGCTCCAGGAGGACTGGAACAACGGCGCGGTGGAGAAGGGCTTCCCGCTCGAGATAGCCAAGCAGATCTGGACGGACGCCGAGAAGTTCGCGAAGTACGCGTTCAACAAATCGCACTCCGCGGCGTATGCCATCTTGGTCATGCGCACGGCGTATCTGAAGGCGCACTACCCGAACGACTTCATGGCGGCCGTGCTGTCGAGCTACATGGGCAAGACCGACCGGCTCATCCGCTATATCGCCAGCTGCAAGCACAGCGGCATCGCCGTGCTGCCGCCAGACGTGAACTCGTCGAATGCGGAGTTCACGCCGGTCGAGGGCGGCATCCGCTTCGGGCTGGTGGGCGTGCGCGGCGTGGGCCGCAACGTTGCCGAGGAGATCATCGCCGAGCGTGAGCGCGGCGGGGCGTTCAGCAGCCTGCACGACTTCGTGAATCGCGTGGATTACAAGTGCTGGAACCGCAAGACGCTCGAAGCGCTCATCATGGGTGGGGCGTTCGACTCTACCGGCTACACGCGCCGGCAGCTGTTCTACTTCGTGGATGAGACTTCGCTGCTCGACGACGTGTCGCGCCGGCAGCGCGATAACGACCGCGGGCAGGTGTCGATGTTCGATCTGTTCGGCGACGACGAAGAATCGGGCTTCAAGGAGGAAGTGCCGGCAGCCGATGGTGTGGAGTGGCCGCTGCGCGTGAAGCTCAAGAACGAGAAGGACACGATGGGCATCTACGTGTCGGGTCACCCGCTCGACCCGTACGAGGACGCGGTCGCGCGCATGTCGCGGTGCAGCTTGGGCGACTTGGCTGACGCGAAGCACGATGCGAAGGTGGCGAACTACGTGGGGCTCATCTCGGGCGTGAACGTGCGCCTGACGAAGCGCGGCACGAAGATGGCGACCTTCACGCTGGAGGATACGACCGGCTGGGTGGAGTGCATCACGTTCGACTTCGAGAAGTTCCAGGACGCCGTGCAGGAAGACTCCATCGTGCGCGTGCGCGGCAAGTTCGAGGTGAACGACCGCGGCAATCAGATCATCGCCAACGAGGTGGAGGTCATCCAGCTAGAGGGCAAGGAGAGCGACCGGGCGCCGGGGCACTTGGAGCTGCACCTGCGCGCAGGCGAGTTCGACGCCAACCGCTCGCAGGGCCTGAACCGCATCTTGCGCCAGTTCCCCGGACGTGACGGCGTGTGCCTCCTGGTGAGCCAAGCCGACGGCCGCAACTTCCGAGCCGAGCTCCCCATAACGGTGGATGCGAGGAGCCCCGTCATGCGCAACGAGCTCAACCAGTTGTTTGGACGTGCTGTGTGATGTTCCGCTGGCCTTGCGGCCAGCGGAACTGCTTGACGCTGCGAAGGTCGCCTAGCATCCCATCTTCACCTTCAAATCCCACGCCGCCGCGCAAAAGGCGTGCGGCGCGGGATTTTCAGGCGAACATGGGGCACTATGCATCCTTCTCGCTACGTTACGAACGACCTGCGAGTTTTCAAGATTAATGTGCTGTTGCGCTGCGAACGACCTGGGGCTTTTCGGGTCGGCTTCCTCGTTTTGCCGAGAGCGATCTGCGAGAGCAACGACGACCATGGAGCCCGCTCATTATTGGTAGCCCCTAACGTCGCAACCGGCAAAGATGTTTCACATGAAACATTTTGGGAGGCACAGCGAGGTTGAGATGCAACTTGGATAAAATGTTCCACGTGAAACATCTTTGACACCGGGGATCCACAGGAAGAGGTTGCCAGAACCGTGCACGCCGAACAAAGTTCCTACTCGATGACGCTCGCATACGACGGGGCGCCTTTCGCGGGGTTCGCGCGGCAGCCGGGGCAGCTGACGGTGCAGGGCGAGCTGGAGCATGCGCTGCGCTTGGTGTTCCGCCGCGAGGTGGAGACGGTCTGCGCGGGGCGCACTGATGCGGGCGTGCATGCTCTCGGTCAGGTCGTCAGCTTCCAGCTCGAACCGGGCGAGATGGGCGAGCGCGGCGAACGCTCGTTCCTGCGCTCGATGAACGCGCTCACGCATGATGGCATCTCGGTCCGCGAGGTGCAGCAGCGCGCAGACGGCTTCTCGGCGCGCTTCGATGCGCGCTTCCGTGAATACCGCTACTTCATCTGCCAGCAGGAAGCGCCGCCGGTGTTCACCGCGGCTACCAGCTGGCATGTCTCCTGTCCGCTCGATGTCGTCGCTATGCGCGAGGCGGCGCAGCACCTGATCGGCGAACACGATTTCAAGAGCTTCTGCATGGCCGCCTCGGCCGAGGGCAAGCCCACCTGCCGCAACGTGAGCGAGATATCGTTCGCCGAAGAGCGCATCATGGGCGAGCGCATGCTGGTGGTGAAGGTGGTCGGCAACGCGTTCCTGCACTCGATGGTGCGCGCTATCGTGGGCTCGCTCGTGCTCGTGGGCCGCAGCAAGCGCGCTCCCGGTTGGATGCGCGATGCCCTGGCGGCGCGCGATCGGCAAGCTGCCGGCGAGAACGCGCCGGGCCGCGGGCTCGTGCTCTGGCACGTGGAATACTAGCCTCGACCGTCCTCTGCCCCTTGCAGGGCGCACATTCCCCGCTTGCCTGCGAGAAAGCGGCTCTGTACGGCTATAATCGTGCGGAACCGAACCAGGAGGAGAAATATGGAGCACAAGGAGCACGCGCCCGCGGCAGCGGAGCATCAGGGCGGCACCGGTACCGGCTTGTCGCAGAAGCGCTCGGCATGGTCGGGCAAATGGGGGTTCATCCTCGCGGCGGCAGCTTCGGCGGTTGGCCTGGGAAACCTGTGGCGTTTCCCATACCTAGCGGCGAAGTACGGCGGCGGGGCGTTCCTCCTCGTTTACATCATCTTGGTGGTCACCTTCGGTTTCGCGCTGATGATGGCCGAGACGGCTCTGGGCCGCAAGACCGGCCAGTCGGCCATCGGCGCCTTCAAGGCGTTCGGTAAGAAGTACATGATCATCGGCATCTTGGCGAGCGCCGTGCCGTTCATCATCACGCCGTATTACGCGCTCATCGGCGGGTGGGTCACCAAGTACATGGCGTCCTACATCGTGCAGCCGGCTGAGGCTATCGCCGACGGGGCGTTCTTCGGAGGCTTCATCCTGCAGAACGCCGAGAGCTACATCTGGATGTTCCTGTTCATCGCGTGCGTGGTCGGCGTGGTGGCGCTGGGCGTGAAGAACGGCATCGAGCGCGTGAACAAGGTGCTCATGCCCGCGCTGATCGTCATGGCCATCGTCATATCGGCGTTCGCGCTGACGCTGCCCGGGGCGCTCGACGGCCTCGCCTATTACCTGGTGCCCGACTTCTCGAAGTTCAGCGTCGAGCTCGTGGTGGCGGCGATGGGCCAGATGTTCTTCAGCCTGTCGCTGGCGATGGGCATCATGATCACCTACGGCTCGTACTTCTCGAAGAAGGAGGACCTGGAGCATTCGGTCCGCCGCATCGAGCTGTTCGACACGGGCATCGCCATCCTGGCTGGCCTGATGATCATCCCGGCCGCTGTGGCGGTGCAGGGCTCGGGCGAGGCGGTGGCCACCACGGCAGGCCCCGGGCTCATGTTCGGCGTGCTGCCGCAGGTGTTCCTCGGGTTCGGGTTCGCGGCGAACGCCGTGGGCTTCCTGTTCTTCGCGCTCGTGTTCTTCGCGGCGCTGACCAGCTGCATCTCGCTGTTCGAGACGCTCGTCTCCATCGTGGATGACGCCACGCACCGCGGGCGCCGGTTCGCCATCATCGTGTGCGCGGTGTTCGTGGTCGTCGTGGGCACCATCGTGAACCTGGGATATAACGAGCTGCTGTCGGTCGACCTGATGTACAGCCTGTTCGGCATCGGCGAGTACCAGGACGCGCAGCTGCTCGACTTCTTCGACTTCCTGTCGAACACCGTCATGATGCCCATCGTGGCGCTGTTGACCTGCATCTTCATCGGCTGGATCGTGAAGCCGCAGGCGATCATCGCCGAAGTGAAGCAAACGAGCAAGTTCACGGGCGAGAAGCTGTTCGTCATCATGATCAAGTACATCGCGCCGGTGCTGGTGGTGGTCATCCTGGTGGCGTACATCATGAACACGGCGCATATCATCTCCCTGTAGCTCCGTCGGCCTGCCGGTTGCTGGAGCTGCTCGGCGCTGCCGGGACTGCTGAGCACCCCATCTTCGCCTTCGGGCTCTGCGCCGCCGCACAAAAGGCGTGCGGCGCGGGCTTTTCAGGCGAATAGGGCAGTGTCCGGCCGTATCGCTGCGTTATGAACGACCTGAGTGTTTATGAGAGTTGGAGGAATATCATGTCGCTTTCCATCGGGATAGTCGGGCTGCCCAATGTGGGGAAGTCGACGCTGTTCACGGCGCTGACCAACAAGGGCGGTTTGGCGGCGAACTATCCCTTCGCCACCATCGAGCCGAACGTGGGCGTGGTACCCGTGCCCGATGCGCGCCTGGACGAGTTGGCGCGGATAGATAGCCCGGCGAAGATCGTGCCCGCCACCGTCGAGTTCGTGGACATCGCGGGGCTCGTGGCCGGCGCGAGCCAGGGCGAGGGGCTGGGTAATCAGTTCCTGGCGAACATCCGCGAGACGGACGCCATCTGTGAGGTGGTGCGCTTCTTCACCGACCCTGATGTGGTGCATGTCGATGGCCGGGTGGACGCGATGAGCGATGTGGAGACGATAAAGACCGAGCTGATCTTGACCGACCTCGCCACCGTCGAGAAGGCTCTGCCGCGGCTTGAGAAGGAAGCCAAGCGCGACAAGGCCGCCGTGGCGCAGTTAGAAGCAGCGAAGAAGGTGCTGGCAGGGCTGAACGAGGGACACCGCGCCCGCACGCTCGACTTGACCGACGACGAGTGCGAGGCGCTCTATGGGCTGCATCTGCTGACGATGAAGCCGATGCTCTACATCGCCAATGTCGATGAGGATGCGCTGGCCTCGCCATTGCCGCAGATAGATGGCTGCACGCCCGTGCCGATCAGCGCGAAGGTGGAGGCTGACCTCGCCGAGCTCGACCCGGCCGAGGCGGCGGAGTATCTGGAAGCGATGGGCCTTTCCGAGAGCGGCCTTGCACGCCTCGTGCGCGAGGCGTATGCGCTGCTGGGGCTGCAATCGTTCTTCACCAGCGGCGAGACCGAGAGCCGCGCGTGGACCGTTCCCATCGGCGCGAAGGCCCCGCAGGCTGCTGGCGTCATCCATTCCGATTTCGAGCGCGGCTTCATCAAGGCCGAGACGGCCAGCTTCGCCGACTACGTGGCCAACGGCGGCGAGAAGGGCTGCCGCGAAGCCGGCAAGCTGCGCCAAGAAGGCAAAGATTACGTGGTGCAAGACGGCGATGTGATGCACTTCAAGTTCAACGTGTAGCGCTGCGGCATAGCAACTGGTCGCATCCTATCGGATCGGGCGCTGGATCGGGTTTGGCGCAGGAGCTCGTTCTTGGCTGATATCCTCATGCTATGCATCGCGTCGTCGTTCGGGGTGTGTGGTTATGGGCGGATCGGCTGTTCGTTGATATCTGCGCCATGACCGCGCATGATCTTCTCGATCACCTTGAGCAAGAATGCGGCCTCGCGTATGACGATATAGTGCTGTAGAGCGGGGATGACAACTGGTGGTTGTCGAGAAAAGGCGGCGGGTGGAGAATCTGTAAACCAAAGATGTTGGACAGCGCGGGAGCCTTTCCGTAGGGTGGGGATATCGTTCTCGATCGGAGGAGGCTTCCATGCTGGATGATATCGCGGTCAATCTCGCTCGGGCGCGCATGGCGCAGGGGCTCAGCCAAGAGGAGCTGGGAAACCAGCTCGGCCTCTCGCGCCAGGCCGTATCGAAGTGGGAGCGCGGGGAGTCGGTGCCCGACCTCGTGAATCTGATGGCGTTGGCAGACTTGTACGGGATGGCGATCGACGAGATCGTTCGAGGGCCGCGCGGCGAGGGCGGATCCGGGTGTGATGAAGCTGAGCTGTCGGAGCCGCTCGAGGATGAACCGGAAGAACTGCCCGAGGATGGGCTACCGGGGGCTTTCGGATGCGAGGATGCTGCGGACGCACCTCCGGCGCCGCCTGCTGGCCCGGCAACGAGCGCTCTGCTCCAGCGGCCGGCTGTGCGCGCGGCGATCATCGGCTGCTCGATAGCCGTGCTGGTCATCTCCATCCTAGGCGCCTTCGTCGCCTTGAAGATGGGGCCAGCAGGGGACCCTGCGACCAGCTCCTTCGCGAAGACAGCGCAACAGCGCGACGATGGGGCGAGCTCGTTCGCCTACGATGGTAGGCTCATGCGCGTAGCGAGCGAGGATTTCGCCCCAGAGAGCATCGACCGCCTCAGCGTGGATTGGTATGGCGGTGCGGCGCAGGTATACGTCGTGGATGATGAGGAAACTGGCGGCATGATACGCGTATGCGAGGACTCCACCATCCCACTGACCGAGGACGAGGTCGTGCGGTGCGCCATCAAGGGCCGCACGCTGGAGGTGAGCTCCGCTCATGCCGGGTTGATGCTGGAAGCCGTGCAGCATGTGAACATTCAGGTGCCTCGCAGCGTTGCCGATGCGTTCGACATCGTGGATATGAGCGGCCTTGCCAGCAGCTTCGAGGTGCGGGATATAACATGCCGGCAGCTCACGCTCGGCGCCGCTTCCGATTCCGTTTCGGTTCGCACGAGCGGGGTGACAGCTGAGGAGCTGGCATTCAGCCAGAGCGGCCGCACGCAGTCGACGCTGAGCGGGAGCTTCAAGCAGGTGCGGCTCATGCAGAACAGCGGGGGTGTGAAGCTCGTCGATGCCATCATGCCTGAGCTGTTGGAGGCGGATGTGGCCGGGGGCGATCTGGTCGTCACGTTGCCGCCCTGGGGCCCGTTCGCCGTAGACGTGGTGAACACCGGGGGTGCCTTCTCCTGCGACTTCGATAGGGCCGGAACCGCGCTCGTCTATTCCGAGCGCGCAGGCCGTGAGGTGGAAGCGCTCTGCTATGGGGCGGCGGATGTCGTCGAGCCTCTCTACAACCTGTCGATCGGAACCGGTCGCATCTCCATCGTATCTGATGTCGACTCGGGTCCGGTGAAGGAGTAACTGATGTATGAATGCTCCGAATGCGGATAGTTGAGCTGCGCGCACCTGGTTTATCCTATAATTGTCCTATGACACTAAGCGAGCAGCTGGTTATGCTCGCTCCCATCGACGAAAGGCGACCGATGAAGGACACCGATCTTCAGACCCTGGCAGATGCCTATGCGTTCATAGGCAATTCGCTCTTGAAGCCGATGACCCAGACCGAACCCGTCGGCCTCGACCCGGCGTTCTGGGATGCGTTCCCCGACTTCGGCAGCGCCGAGGTGGCCGCTGCGGTTGGCGCATGCCGCGCATTCGCCGAGGAAGCGCAAGACCGCAACGCGGTCGGCGAGGACATGGTCGAGCGCGTCTCGATGGAGTTCACGAAGCTGTTCGTGGGGCCGCCGTCGCCCTCCGCGCCGCCGTGGGAGACGATGAACCGCGAAGAGGGCGTGACGGTCGGGTTCGGACAGCCCACGTTCGCCATGCAGGATATCCTGCGTGACATGGGCTTGCGGGTGAGCAACGAGAACAACCAGTATGCCGACCATATGGGCATCGAGCTGCTGGCGCTCTCTGAGATGTGCCGCCGCGCCGAGGGCGACGCGCTGCCCGAGAGCGCGGTCGCCTTCATCGAGGCGCGCCCGGCAGGGTGGGCGCCCGCATTGCACGGCAAGGTGCACGAGGCCTACCCTGGCGGCTATTTCGACAGCCTGCTCACGCTCGCCGAAGCGCTCTTGCAGGTGCGCTGAGCGGCCAGCGGCGGGCGCCCTGGTGCGCTGCGCCGCTACGAAGCGTCGCCGTTCTCGGGGAGCAGGCTCTCGGCTATGGTGCGCAGCTTGTCGAAGTCGAGGATGACCAAGCAATTGCGCTGCCGGTCGACGCAGCCGGCGTTGCGCAGCGTCATCACCGAGTTGGTGATGGAGTTGGGGTGCACGCCCAGCATCTCTGCGAGCTCGGCGTTCGTGAAGGGCACGATAGCGGGCGCATCGACCAGATTGAACTCCTGTGGCAGCTGAAGGAGCAGCGCGGTGAAGCGTTGTAAGATCGAGAAGGTGACGGTGTTCACCGATTCGCGCACCTCCATCGCCAGCTGTTCGAAGAGGTACTCCGACATGGCATAACATACATCGCCGTGGTGGCGCAGGTGCTCAGCGAACGCGTCGGCATCGATGGCGAAGATATCGCAGGTGGTCGTGGTCCGGGCGTTCAAGATGGAGGGCCAGTTCTCGCTCAGGCGCTGGAAGCGCTGGAACCCTATCAGCGAACCCGCTTTATGGAAGAACACGGTCTTCGAAGTGCCGCCTACGCTATCGCTGTACAGGCGCACCAGGCCCTTCCGTATGTAGTAGGTATGGCGGGCGAGCTCTCCTTCGCGGAAGAGGAACTGCCCCGCAGGCAGATTGACATGCTTGTACCCTATCGAATCGGTGCGGATGAGCTCTTCCACAGCATCGCGCAGAACCGGATGGGGTTTTACGAATAAGCTGATCGCTTCCATAACCGTGCCTCTCCTTCACCTAGCCTTCTCTTATTTTCGCAGGTCGGTAGAGCACAAACCAGAGCGGGATGCAGATCGCTGCGACCGCTGCCAAGCTCTGATAGATATCTTGGATGGAGAGCCCCAGGGAGAGGAGGGCGGCGGTTCCGAATCCGCCGATCACGATACCGAGGTCTATCCCCGATTGCTGCATGGCGAAGAACGATCCGCGGCGGCGCTCTGGCACGAGCATCCCACCCGCGGCGGAGCAGGTCGCTATGGCCCCGGAGTATCCAGCGCCAGCGAACGCTGCGGCTATCATGGCGCCGCCGATGCCCGCGAAGGGCAGCGAAAGGGCGGCTAAGCCCGAAGCGAGCGATGCGATGCAAGCCACGATGACCCCGCTCGGGCCGAAGGCATCGCAGGCTCGGCCCGCGACGAGGCTGCCCGCCAAACCTCCGGCGCTGAACAGCGAGAGCATGACCCCATCGTTCGCACCGGGGAAGTTCGCGCGCATGAGGGATTGGCTGCTGTTCAAGACGATGCTATAGCAGACCCCGACGATGCAGGGCAGCAGTATCAAGCAGGCACGGACCGTCCGGGACGCTCGCGGAAAGGAGAGCTCTCCGCTCGCTGCCCGCGCTGCGGTATCAGCGCCATCGCTCATCTGGGCGGCCTTGCGCCTGCGGGGAGCCTGCGGCAGGCAAACGGTGCCGACTGCTCCGATGGCTGCTGCGAGGGTGAGCGCGCCGAAGAAAGCCGGGTACCCGGCATGCTCGATGATAGGGAAGAGGAGCAACGGCCCGAGCATGGCTGATGCCGTGGTAGTGGCGCGCAGCACGCCCAAGCGCGTTCCGAGGCGCTCGGGCGCTGTGATATCAGTGAGGTAGCTCATCACGTTCGGATGGAATGCGGCAAGGCCGATGGCTTGGACGATATGCAGTGCGATCACGGTAGGAAGGTCGGTGAAGAAGAGCAGCGCGATGCAAGGGAGCAAGAAGCCGCATGCCCCGACGATCATGGCGAAGCGCGGCCCCCGCCGGTCAGAGAGCGGCCCGAAATAGAATCTGAGCGCTATCGCCACGAGCACGTAGAAGCTGTTCTGCATCGTGCCGAGGAGCATATCCCCGCCGCGGAATGAGACATATTCCGGCATGGCTGCCGTCTCGGTCGTGTTGAGGCCGAACAGTAAGAACGCGGGCACTAACACGAGCGCGAGCGTTGCGCCACCATTCCTCTTCACGTCTGTTCTCCCCTCGCCCGCACGCCGGCACGGGCTGTCGCCGATGCGCGATCTGCAAACATCCGCGATGATGACGCTTCCACGGCTCGGCTACCTCATCATTTTGTGAGAAGGTCACTATATCCTCACCCCTGCCCAATCTTGTTCAGTCATAACAGAGCTGGGGAGACAGCGTCATTTCAGGAATGTAACGTGATCGTCATCTTAATCTATCCAGAGGAGAGGATAAGAGGAGGAGAATATGGAGAAAAGCGAGCTGTACGAGCCAGAGTTCTTCATGAAGGACGGCAAGCTGACCCGCCGCACCTTCGTGAAGGGCGTCGGCGTCATCACCGTTGCGTCGGCATTGGGCTTCTCGGATGCTGCTGGTAAGGCGGGCGTCGCGGCTGCCGAGGAGGTGGCACCGGCGCAGGATGAGAAGGCAGTGCATGCGGTATGCACCGTCAACTGCACGTCCCGCTGCCATCTGCATGGCACGGTGCGCGACGGGAAGCTGATACGCGTCGAGCCTGGTGATATGCCGGGGCGCCCGGGTTACGCCAACGCCTGCCTGCGCTCTATGAGCTATATCCAGCGGTTGCAAGATGAGAACGAGCGCGTCATGTACCCGATGAAGCGCACCGGTGAGCGCGGCAGCGGCGAATTCGAGCGCATCACCTGGGATGAGGCCATCGAGATCATCGCCGATAAGCTGAATGCGGTGGTGGCCAAAGACCCGAAGGCGGCTTCGTTCTATTCCTTCACGGGCGACTTGGGCAAGCTCTCATGGGAGGCGCCTACGCGCTTCGCTGCCTGCCTCGGTTCGACCACCTGGGACATCGAGGGCATCATGGGCGACCATGGCGCCTCTATGGGCATGACCATGGTGTTCGGCACCCATCGAGGGGCGCACGATTCCCGCGACTACATGAACTCGAACCTGCTGATCGTCTGGGGCCGTAATCTGGCCGACACGCACACCTCGGAGCTGCGCGACTACGTTGCCGCTCGTAAGAACGGGGCGAAGGTCATCGTCATCGACCCGCGTCAATGCTCCACGGCGGCTATGGCCGATGAATGGATCGGTATCAATCCTCAGACCGACCCGGCGCTCGCGCTCGGCATGATGAATTGGATAATCAGCCATGACCGGCATGCTAAGGGCAAGCTGGTAGAGGAGTCGGTGGCTCCGTATCTGATACGTGAGGATAACGGCTGCTATCTCCGCATGGCCGATGGGCATGTGGTCGATTCTGGTTCCGCGGGTGCTATCGAGAGCGGGTCGATCGGCTCGGCTCCGGCCGCTCAGGGCCAAGCGGGCGCTGCTGCTGGCACGTACGTGATCTGGAATGAGCTGACCGGCGCTGCGGCGTCTGCGCCTGACGCTGCGACGATCAAGTCGGGGGCGGTGCGGCCGGCGCTCTCGGGCACCTTCACGGTGGATGGCGTAGCTTGCCGCACGGCGTTCGATCATCTTCGCGATAGCTGCGCTGAGTATACGCCCGAGCGCACGGCTGAGATATGCGGCATCGAACCAGCCGTGGTCGAGCGCCTCGCTGAGGAGTACATCGACGCGCAGCCGGCCGGGATACGTATGGGCCAGGGCATGCAGCGCGTCTATCATTCCTATTCGCCCTTCCGCACGGTGGCGACGCTCGCTATGGTCGCCGGCTACATCGGCGTTCTGGGCGGCGGCGCATCGCATGCGGGCGGCACTGCGACCACTAAGCCGGTCGCGGGCTATACAGGCCCTGTTTACAACTACACCGACTGGTCGAACACGGGGAAGAAGGCGAATCTCCTCCCGTCATCGCAGGTGTATCAGGCCGCTATCGATCACGACCCGGTTCCCATCGAGTTCATGTGGATCGCCAACTCGAACTTCGTCAACATGAGCCCCGACTCGAACAAGATCATCAACGAGGTGCTGCCTGCTATCGACTTCATCGTCACCGCCGACCCGTGGTGGACGTGGACGGCGAAGTATTCCGATATCGTGCTGCCGGCTGCTACATACTGGGAGCACTGGGATATGATCGACCGCAGCCCCTGGGTGATGTTCAACCAGCCCTCCATCCAGCCGATGGGCGAGTCGAAGTCGGACGTTGAGATGATGACCATGCTGGCGAAGAAGACCGGCGTGGAGGAGCATTGGGACAAGACCGATGAGGAATGGATCCGCCAATTCGTGAGCACCGACCATCCCGCGTGGGCCGATCTCGACTGGGATCGTGACGTTGTCGGCCAGGGCATCTACGGCCGCTCCGATGCTGATTACGCTTCCGCCATCGTCTACGCTGACGGCAAAGGCTACAAGACCGACACGGGCAAGTTCGAGTTCTACACCGAAGCCATGCTGCCCTACGACGATGAGGTCCCCACGTGGAGGCCTCCGCTGGAGGACCCCCGCGAGGGCGAGCTCGCCGAGAAGTACCCGCTCGTGTTCATCCAGTATCACGATCGCCTGAACGTCCACACTCAGCACATCCTCAACCCGGCGCTCGCGCTCGTGCAAGATGAGCCGCTCTTGCAGATGAACCCGGTGGACGCAGAGGCGCGCGGTCTCAGCCACGACGACATCGTTCATGTATTCAACGACCGCGGCGACATGAAGCTGCGCCTCTTCCTGACCGAGGGCATCGTTCCCGGCACGGTAGCTACTCAGAGCGGTTGGACCCCGGATTACTTCATCGACGGGTGCCACCAGAATCTGACGCATCTGACGACCTGCGATGCCGAGGAAGACTACAGCATGACCAACAGCGCCTTCTATGACGTGCTGGTCGAAGTAGAGAAGGCATAGGAGGTATTCTCAAGATGGCTGATAACAAACATTACGCGATGGTCATCGACACCGACCATTGCGTCGGCTGCCAGACCTGCACGGTCAGCTGCAAGATATCGAATGAGGTGCCCGGTACGGCCCGCTGGAACCGCGTGGAGAGCCTCGATGGAGATGTCCTCTACCAGCCGACCGGCACCTTCCCGGCGCCGGTGCTGGCATTCCGTCCGATGCTGTGCAATCACTGCGAGGACCCGGCGTGCGTAGCGCATTGCCCGTCGGGTGCCATGCAGAAAGACGAGCAGACCAGTATCGTATCGGTGGACAAAGAGCGCTGCATCGGCTGCGGCTATTGCGGTTGGACCTGCCCGTATGGGGCGCCGTCGATGGATGACGTGAACCATGTGATGAGCAAGTGCGACTTCTGCGCGAGCACGCGCCTCTCCCGCGACGCCGAGCCGTTCTGCGTTGCTTCCTGCCCGGCTAACGCCCGCATCTTCGGAGACTTGAACGACCCGGAGAGCGAGGTCTCGAAGCTCGTCCAGAAAGAGAAGGCGAGCGCCTATCAGCCGGAGCACGGCACGCATCCGTCCGTGTACTACATCTAGTCCGCACGATCATCTAAAGGAGTGGGTTGATATGATGGAGATTCTTCCTCTGCTGGTCTTCACGACTTGCAGCGGGTTGGCGGCGGGGGCTTATGCCGTCGATACGCTCTGCCTTTCGGGGCATGGCACGGTGAAGGGCGGCCCGAAGAGCTGGTTCTTCCCGTTAACGTGCTTGATACTGCTGGCGGTGGGCCTGCTGGCGACGCTGATGCACCTGGGCCAGCCGCTGCGGTTCATCAATGGCATGGCGAACCCCGGGTCGATGATCTCGCAGGAATCCTACTGGGCCATCGCCTTCGGCGTGGTGCTCGTGGTGGATACGGTCTTGACGAAGATGAAGGGCGAGCCGAATCGGATTGTCCGCTGGGTGGGCACGGTGGCGGCGTTCGGCCTTATGATCGTCACGTCCATCGCCTATTTCGACGCTGTTTGGTTGCCGGCATGGAATACTGCGGCTGCGCTGCCCTTCTTCGTGCTGGGCGACTTGGCGGCAGGTGCTGCGCTGGTGCTGTTCTTCGCAGGTGAGGAGCAGGCGAGCCCCCTGTATCGCGCTTGCATCGCTGGCGCTATCGCCTGGGGTGTGAGCATCGTCGCGTACTGGCTGCATCTCGGCAGCGTTGGGATCGATGGGGCTGTGCCGCTGTGCCTGGGCCTCATCGTCGGCCCTGGCGTCATGGGTGCGCTGTCTGCGGTGCGTCTTGCGGGCAAGGTGGATGCGAAGATGGCGGCTATCGCGGTGCTGGTGGCGGCGGTCATCGGGCTTGTCATCGTGCGTATCGTGTTCTTCGCGTCAGGCGTTGGCTTCTGATCGAGCGTAGAGCTGTCCTCTCTCCGCAGGCTCCGGCATCAAGATATGCCGGGGCCTGTTTCTTTGCGGGACCGAAGCGGCAGGTTCTCTCAGTTCTGCATACCGCGGGAAATTGTCTTATGATAATCTGAGACTGATGCAGAAGGCGAGCAAAGGGCGGCTTGGTGTTCAGCGATCTGATCGTCGCATATCTTTTCCTCGGAGGGGCGGGTGCGGGCTGCTGCCTCGTTGCTTCCGTTTTGGCGCTCTTCGCCGATGCGGGTGCGCTCGATGCTGTGCTGGCGAACAGGATGCGCTCTGCGGCTGCGCGGCCGTGGCGGCGCTTCTTCGCTGCGTTGTACGCAGTGGCGCTGGGGGCGCTCCTTGTGGGAGCCATCTGCCTCATGGCCGACCTGGGACGCCCCGATAGGCTCTTGCTCGTGCTGTTCCAGCCTGCTCCTACGTACCTGAGCTTCGGTGCATGGGCCATCGTCGTCTGCGTGGCTGTTGCTGCATCGGGGCTCGCCATATGGATGGGCGCTCTGGCGGCATCCCGGCGCATCGTGGTGCTCGTCAGCGTAGTGGCAGCTGTAGCGAGCGCGGCGGTGATCGCCTATACGGGCCTGATGCTCTCCGACATGCCGGCTGTGCCGCTGTGGCACACGCCGTGGCTCGTGCTGCTGTTCGCGCTCTCGGCGCTCTCGTGCGGCATCGCGCTCGCGTTGTGCGCTGCTCTCATCGCTGGCTCTGGTGACGCTTTCGCATCCACCCTGGCCCGGTTGGCGAAGGCCGATGCGGTGCTCATCGTGCTCGAAGCGGTGGTCGGTGTCTTCTGCCTCTTGTCGGTCTGGCAGGCGGCGGGCGGCCTTGCGGGCCCGACCGACCCTACCGGCGAGGCTGCGCGCGCCTCTCTCGAAGGCTTGCTCCTCGGCCCGCAAGCGGTGCTCTTCTGGGCCGGATTCGCCCTTGTCGGGCTCGCGGTGCCCTTCGCGCAGGATATCGTCCTCGGCCGACCGGCATCAGGTGCGCTCGCGCGCATCGGGCGCGCCAACCGCGCCCTGCTCATGCTGGGAACGGCTGCATGCGTGCTGTTCGGCGGGTTCGTGCTGCGAGCGCTGGTGGTGCACGCGGCCTTGCAACCCGCAACATCTCTCATAACGTAGGAAGGTGGGACCATGATCTCGTTCAACGTCGATGAAACCAGCGATGTGCCCCTATGGGTGCAGCTTCGGCAGCGCATCGCATACCTCATCAATTCCGGCGAGCTGAAGCCGGGGGAGAGGCTGCCCACGGTGCGCGGTCTCGCTTCCGACATCTCCATCAATTACAACACGGTGAACAAGGCTTACCTGAGCCTCGTGTCGGATGGCTATCTGGAATCGACGCGCGGCCGTGGCGTGTTCGTCACCGACATAGCCTCGCAGCTCGGCGATGACGAGCTCGATCAGGTGACCGGCATCATAGACGACGCCGTCGCCGCTTGCCGGGAGCTCGGTATGAGCTATGCCGATATCGAGAAGGCGTTCGCGCGCCATATAAAGCGGCTGCGCTTCAACGACGAGCATGGCGACGATGTTATCCCCGGCGGTCGCATCATGGACTTCCGGGAAGAGAAGAGCAAGCGCCAGGCAGAGAGGGGCGTCGGAGCATGAGCATCTTCGGGAGAGCGCAGGAGGGCGCGTCCGCACCTGTGCGACCAGATGGCCGCGCGCGGGGCTTCCGCGTCAGGCCCGATGCGGGCACCGAGGTCGTCGGGGAGCGCGCGTCGACCATCGGCGCAGCGGTGTTCACGGCGGTTCTGTTCGCGGTCGTGCTGGCGGCGGGCCTCGGCATCGGCTTCGCTGTGCAAGGCAAGGTGACGCTCGCGGCCATCGTCATCAGCGTCATCGCGGCGGCGCAGCTGGCTTCATCGTGCCACATAGCCCAGCAATGGGAGCGCGTGGTGGTGCTGCGCTTGGGCAAGCTCGACCGCGTGTCGGGCCCCGGGCTGTTCTGGACCTGGCCCGTCATAGAGAGCAACACCATGCGCGTCGACACTCGCATGCGCGCCACCACGTTCGGCGCCGAGGAGACGCTGACCGCCGACCTAGTGCCGCTCGATGTGAACGCCGTGCTGTTCTGGCATGTGTGGGATGCGAAGGCGGCTTGCACCGAGGTAGGCGACTTCACCGCTGCTGTCGAGCTGTCGGCGCAGACGGCGCTGCGCGACGCCATCGGGCGCGCCGGGGCGGCGGAGGTCGCCATCAGGCGCAACCAGCTCGACCGCGAGCTGAAGAAGGTGCTGGAGGAGAAGGTGGCGCCGTGGGGCGTGGCGATACTATCGGTTGAAGTGCGCGATATCCTGCTGCCACGCGACCTGCAAGAGGCCATGTCGCTCGAAGCGCAAGCCGAGCAGCGCAAGAAGGCCCGTATCATCCTGATCGAGGCCGAGCGCGACGTGTTCGAGATGCTCAACGAGATGGAAGACCTCTACGAGGGCAACGAGCCAGCGCTGCGCCTGCGCACCATGCACCTGCTGAATGAGAGCCTGCGCGAGGGCAAAGGCACCGTGGTCATCCCCAGCGCCTTCGCCGAGGGCTTCACCGACACAGCGGATATGCTGAAGGGTGAGTTTTTCAAAGGGCTTTGATGCTCGAGCGTAAGGGGCGTACAGTTAGGGGATTTTGACGAAATGCTTATGTGCATTGATATCGCGTCCGAATAAGAATACGATAGAGGTATCGATTTAAGTATCGTTTCTGGAGGTATATCATGCCAGTTCCCATAACCGAGCCGCGCACCACGCCTATCTATTCCTTTGCAGCTCTCAAGAGCCGTCAGCGTGAGGTGAAAGATCGGGCTAAAGATGAGATCGTGCACCTGACCGAGAATGGGAACGCTGCTTTCATCCTCTGCTCTGAAGAGGTGTTCGCGCGAGAGATGGCGAAGAGCGCCGATGAAGCCCGGTTCGAGCAGGAGCTGCGAGAGGCCATCGAGAAAGGGCGCGCAGACATAGCGGCGGGTCGCTATATCTCCGGATTAGGGAATGTGAAAACCCGTTTGCATGAGATCTGGGATGAGAGATGACCGAGATACGAGCTACCGAAAGGTTCTTGAATAAGGTCAGCGTGATATCTTCCTCCAAGCTTCGAGCTCGTTTGGATAGCCTCTTGGACCTCGTCAGCGAAGTTCCTACAGTCGGTTCGACGTTGAACCGTGAGCAGATAAGAGATGAATACGGGGAGAGCTGCTTGACGTTGGATCTCAGCCCTTTCATCATCGTGTATGAGCACGATGATGACGCTGATACGGTAAGCCTCTACGACATCATCCATCAGCGTCAGGTGCGATAGTCTTACAGAAAAATTGTCATATGATTATTCTTGATTATCATATGACAATCATGCTATAGTGGCCACAATAGAATCCGGCCGATTCTCTATTCATGAAAAGGGAGGCGCCCGAAGGGCGTCCGGGGAGATCTAGAAGCTGCATGCAGGCGCTCGTGCGCAAGGCGCCTGGGGGCTTCGAGGACCCCTCGCATCTCAGAGGAGGAGAAGAGATGTCAGGAACAGCGAACCCGCGCAGCGGGATGACGCGCCGGGGCTTTCTGAAAGCTGCCGGCATAACGGCAGGAGCCGTAGGCCTGACCGGCGCCGCTAGCATGACGAGCGCCGACAGCTGGCTTGCGCCTGCCGAGGCGCACGCCGCTGGCGAGGAGACGAGCGGTTTCCTGTGCCATATGCAGCATTGTACGTGCGCATGTTCGGTGAAGGCGACCGCGCGCGATGGCCGTCTGGTGAAGGTGGAGCCGCATAAGACGAACGATTACCGCTACGGCAAGATATGTCTGAAGGGCATATCGGAGATACAGCATATCTACAGCGCCGATCGCCTGCAGACGCCGATGAAGCGCGTGGGCGAGCGCGGCAGCGGCGAGTTCGAGGCCATTTCGTGGGATGAGGCGCTCGACATCCTAGCTGCCGAGGTGGGGCGCATCCAAGATGCCTATGGCAAAGACGCGCTGCTCATCACGAATTCCGAGGAATCGAAGGCTCGCTATATCCCGTTCCTGCCGCGCATCCTCGGTGCGCAGAACGGCGGTCTGACCGGGCGCGATCGCGGGCAGGGCAATGGCGTTGATCCCGCATTCTCCACAAAGGGGCTGAACGCTAACTCGCCCATGACCATCTGGGAGTGGCCGAAGTCGAAGACCATCATCTTGATGTCGTACAACATGTTGGAGAGCGCTGTCACCTATGCGCAGGCGTTCTTCAACGCGCAGGAGGCCGGTGCGAAGATCTATGTGATCGACCCGCAGTACTCGGTGACGGCCGCGAAGGCAGACGAGTGGGTGCCCATCGTGGCTGGCACCGATCCGGCGCTGATGTTGGCGATGATCCACTACATCATCGACGCGGAGCTCTATGATGAGGGATTCATCATGGCGCATACGTCGCTGCCCTTCCTAGTTGATGCCGACAGCGGCGCTCAGCTGAAGGATGCCGCTGGCGACCCGCTCGTGTGGGATGCTGCCCGAAGCGCCGCAGTGCCCTACACCGCCATCGGCGCGGACACGGCCCTCGAGGGCGCCTATGAGGTGGACGGCCGTCAGGCCGTCACGCAGTTCGAGCTGCTGCGCTCCAAGACGGACGGCTACACGCTGGAATGGGCCGAGGGCATCACTGATGTTCCGGTGGAGACGATCATCCGTCTCGCCGAGGACTACGCCGAGGGCCCCTCGATCCTCTCGGGCAGCTTCGGCGGCATCGACAAGTTCTCGAACAGCGACATCGCCGGCCACACCTATGCGGTGCTGGCAGCGCTGACGGGTAACTCCGGCTACGAGGGTACCGGCACCGGCAAGTGCAATGGCGGCTCGTCCACGCGCAACATCCAGCTGACGCCGTGGAGGCTGCCGGCAGAATATAAGGCCGTCACACCGCCGGTGGCCTTCTATGAGCTGCCTTATAAGGAGAACAAGGTGAAAGGCGCGCTGTTCTTCGGCGATATGCCCACGCAGTCAGCTGCAGCTGCTGACAATACGAAGGAATGGGTGAAGAGCCTGGAGTTCACGGCCCTCATCGACATCTTCCACACCTCCATCGCCGATTACGTCGATCTCATCCTGCCGGTCTGCACGAAGTTCGAGGGCACCGAGCCGGTCAACGGCATCCGCTCCTCGCACGACCACGTCTACCTCATCGAGAAGATCATCGACCCGCAGTTCGACAGCAAGACCGACTTCCAGATCGAATGCGCGATAGCTGAGCGCATGGGCTATGGCGACCTCATCCCGAAGAGCTTCGAGGAATATGTGCGCAACGCGCTCGACTCCGATGCGGCGCGCAAGGGCGGCATCACGCTGGAGGCGCTCATCGAGAACGAAGGCTACATGCCGGTGCCGAAGGCGAACGTGCTGCAGTCGCGCTTCCGCTCGCAGGAGTACGAGACGCCCACCAAGCGCATCGAGGTGTACTACGAGAACCTGGTGGACGACGATCAAGCGCTGCCCACGTGGGTGCGCGCCGATGAGGCCTACGAGGACAACCCGAAGCGCGAGGAGTACCCGTTCTTCTTCAATCAGGTGCGCTCCCGTTTCCGCATCCACTCGAACTTCTCGGGCGCTGGTTGGATACAAGATCTGTTCCAGCCGCATATCTCGATGAACCCCGTGGATGCCGAGCGGTTGGGGCTGGCTACCGGTGACGACGTGGACGTGTACAACGACCGCGGCAGCTTCGGCTGCGCGTTGGTGGTGGACAACTCGGTGCGCCCTGGCAGCATCACGATGGTGGAGAGCACCTACGGGCAGCATCTTAACCACGGCATCATGCAGAACGTCACCAACACCAATCTGGTGGAGCGGCAGCGCGGGATGCTCTTCGGCCCTCAGGTGCTGTTCAACGATACGCTCGTCGCTGTGAGAAAGGCTTAGGTGGTCGATATGACTCGATATGGGATAGCGATAGACCTGCATCGCTGCATCGGCTGCCAGACCTGCACGCTGGCATGCAAGATGCAGAACAACGTGCCCGAGGGCATGCTCTGGAACCGCGTCATAACCGAGGGGTCCGATATCCTGGATGGTTCGGTGGGCACCTATCCGCAGCTGACGCGCACCTACGTGCCGATCGCCTGCCAGCATTGCGAGAATCCCGCGTGCCAGCGGGTATGCCCGACCGGTGCCACCTACAAGGATGATAAGGGGCGCACGCAGATCGACTATGACAAGTGCATCGGTTGCCGCATGTGCATGGCGGCATGCCCCTACAATGCGCGCTCGTTCAATTGGGAGGACCCGAAGCGCGACCCTGATATCAACTACGGTGATAAGGACGTGCCGGTGCGCCCGCGCGGCGTGGCGGAGAAGTGCACGCTGTGCAAGGAGCTCACCGACAAGGGCGAGGAGCCCATGTGCGTGCAGTGCTGCCCGGGCATGGCCCGCACCTTCGGCGACCTTGATGACCCCGCTAGCTCCGTGTCGGAGAAGGTGCGCCAAAGCAGCGCCCGCGTACTGCTACCCGAGCAGGGCACGCGTCCTCAAGTCCACTACTACAACTAGGAAGGCGGTACGGAAATGTCTGATCTTCTCAAGAGACCGGCCTTCATCGTGCTAGCGGTGCTGGCGCTCGTAGGCATCGGCTGCTGGGTCTACCAGCTCGCAACGGGCCTTGCCATCACCGGCATGTCGAATGCCAACTCATGGGGCCTCTACATCATCATGTTCATGTTCTTCGTGGGGCTCTCAGCCGGCGGCCTCATCGTGGCGAGCTCGGCTTCGGTGTTCCATATCGAGCGCTTCAAGGCGGTCGCCATGCCCGCGGTCATCCTGTCCACGGCCTGCATCTGCGTAGCCGGCATGTTCGTGCTCGTCGATCTGGGCTCCATCCAGAACATCTGGCGCATCTTAGCTGGCCCGAACTTCGCGAGCCCTCTTCTGTGGGATATGTGCGTCATCGCGTGCTATCTCATCATCAACATCCTCTACCTCGTGTTCATGAGCTCCAAGAAGGAGGGCGCTGAGCGCAAGGTGGCCATCATCTCGCGCTTCGCGCTGCCTATCGCCATCCTCGTGCACTCCGTCACCGCATGGATATTCGGCCTGCAGATAGCCAAAGAGGGATGGTACACCGCCATCATGGCCCCCATCTTCGTGGCATCTGCCATGGACTCCGGCCTGGCGCTGCTCCTCTGCGTGCTCGCAGGGTTGAACAAGTCGGGCCGCTTCAAGGCCGACAAATCCCTCATGTCCATGCTCGCAGGGCTGCTCGGCACCTGCATCGCGGTGGACGCCTTCTTCATCGGCTGCGAGCTGCTCACGATGGCATACCCGGGAGCCGGTGGCGCTGAGGTGCTCGCCATCATGGCCGCAGGGCCTGTCGCCCCCTTCTTCTGGTTCGAGATCATAGGCGGGCTCGTGGTGCCGTTCTGCATCCTCGTGTTCGCTAAGAACCGCGCGAATATCGCGCTCGTGGTGACAGCGAGCGCGCTCGTGGTGGCAGGCGTCTTCTGCAAGCGCGTGTGGCTCCTGCTCACCGCCTTCGCCGCCCCCAACCTCGAAGGCGCCCCCGGCATAGCCCTCGGCACCTTCGCAGCCCAAGAGGGCGGCACCGCCATGTGGAGCGTCTATGGCACCTATGCGCCCACCTTCCCTGAGATCATGATCGCCATCGGCGTGGTGAGCGTAGGCGCCATCATCTTCTGGGCCATCGCTCAGAGGCTGATGCTGGCGAAGGTGCCGGCAGCGCCCGTGCCCGCCGCCTCTCAAGAGGGCGCCGCAACGCAGGCCGTCTAGCGCCATCTCTCCCGCTCCCGCGCCGCTCCTTGCGCGGGAGCGCTCTCTCCTGAAGGAAAGCCGCCCAACCCCTAGGGCGGCTTTCCATATATCTCGCTGGGCATGTAGGATCATCAAGAATCCTTGATGATCCTACATGCCCAGAGTCTCAGGGTGCAGTAGAAAATCGAATAGGCTCGCGGTGAGGATGCCTTTCTCGTCTTGCCAGGGGTTGATATTCTCGCGCGTGATGATGATCTTCCGGAATGAGTCGTCGATGTTCAGGAATGGCCGTTCCTCTTGTTCGCGTTTTTCCTCGGTCGGCATGGCGAATGCGCACTGGATATATGCTTTCTCGTTCCCTTTGGAAGCCACGAAGTCAACCTCGCATTGTGCGCGGCTGCGGCGTTCGCCTTTGCTCGAGTCGATCTCTATCTGCCCTACGTCCACACTCCATCCGCGATACTTCAGCTCAAGGAAAACGACATTCTCCATGATGTGGTTCTCTTCTTGCTGCCTGAAATTGAGCGCTGCATTCCTTACCCCGACGTCTTCGAAGTAATACTTAGCTTGACCGCCGATATAGCGGCGACCCTTTATATTGAATCGTTCGGCTCGCTCGATCAGAAAGGCTTCAACGATAAGATCGATATAGCGCTTCACTGTCTTATCAGTAAGCCCGCGGTTCCCTTTGCTCGCGAACGTATCTGCGATCTTCTTGATGCTAGTGAGGGAACCGATCGATGATGCGAGCACTTTCACGAGCTCTTCGAGCGCGACGGAGTGGCGGATGCTATTGCGCTCGGCGATGTCGGACAGATACACCTTTCGGAAAAGATTCATCAGATATTCTGCTTTGGATTCGCCGTCGGGCATGAGCGACGCTTGCGGCATACCGCCGAAGGTAACGTAGTCGCGCCATGCATCGTCGACCGTGCTGTTTGTAGTCGTTATGAATTCGGAGAATGCCAGCGGGCATACGCGCAGCTCGTCGCCGCGTCCGCGGAATTCCGTGAGGATATCCGATGAGAGGAAGCGGGAATTGCTGCCGGTCACGTAGACGTCGAGCATGTTGATGTGCGCCAATCCGTTCACAAGGTCGGAGAAATCCTTCACATACTGTATCTCGTCGAGGAAGACATAATGCGTGCTGTCGCTGGTGATCCGTGCTCGGATGTGCTCATAGAGATGGGAGGCATCGCGCAGACCGATATTGGCGATATCGTCGAGCGCGATATCGATGATGTGGTCGCCCGGTATGCCATGTGCGCGTAGATAGTTCCCGTAAAGCGTGCTGAGCAGGTACGATTTGCCGCAGCGCCGAATACCGGTGATGACCTTGGTCATGCCATTCTCGCGCTTCTTGAGCAGCTTCTCTAGATATATCGGTCGTGCTATCTCCATATGAACTCCGAGAAAGGTGACATTTGGCAGAAAGTTCGGAGTTCCGTGATATCGGCGTGCGGCTCGGTCGCATCTTTGCGACATCGGGATCGCAACAAGAGCACGTTATTAGATGTGACGCTATGGTATGAGACCGGGGGCTTTGCGGTATCATGGTTCGCGTTGATTTTCGACCAGTTCAGATGCTGGAAAGCGAGTTTCTATGAGCGAACATCTTACCGAGGCCGATGTGCGCGGCATAGCCGAGTACACGCGCATCGGCATGACCGAAGACGAGGTAGCGCAGATGACGGTCGACCTGAACGCCATCATCGACAGCCTGAGCCCCATCACCGAATACGATTTGGAGGGCGTGCCGCCCACGTTCCATCCCATTGGCGCGCTGGTGAATGTGATGTGCGAAGACTTGGAGCGCCAGAGCTTCACCCAGGAAGTGGCGCTGCAGAACGCCCCGAAGCAGCAGGACGGCTGCTTCCTGATACCGTCGGTCCTAGGTGATGGAGGTGATCGCTGATGACGGCTCTCGGCACCCCGTTCGGCGCCATGAGCGTGCGCGAGCTGCAAGACGGCCTGCGGGCGCGCGAGTTCTCGGCTGCGGAAGTGGCGCAGGCGACCCTCGATGTGATCGGGCAGAACGACCGCGAGCTGCACGCGTTCCTGGAGCTCACGGCCGACATGGCGGCTGACGCTGCTTCCAAGGTCGACGCAGCCATTGCGGCTGGAGCGTTCGCCGAGGCGGGGCCGCTCGCAGGCGTGCCCGTCGGCTTCAAGGACAATATGAACCTGCTGGGCACCCACACCACGTGCTCGTCGAACATGCTGGCCGACTACGTGTCGCCCTATACGGCCACCTGCGTGGCGTACACGCTGCATGCGGGCGCGCTGCCTATCGGCAAGCTGAACATGGACGAGTTCGCGTTCGGCAGCTCCACCGAGACGAGCGCTTTTGGCCCCACGCTGAACCCGTGGGATTTCGAGCGCGTGCCGGGCGGCAGCTCGGGCGGCAGCGCGGCGGCCGTGGCGGCGGGGCTGGTGCCGGTGTCGCTCGGTTCCGACACGGGCGGCTCTATCCGCCAGCCGGCCAGCTTCTGCGGCATCGTGGGCGTGAAGCCCACCTACGGCGTGGTGTCGCGCTACGGCGTGGTGGCATTCGGCAGCTCGCTCGACCAGGTCGGCCCGTTCGCACGCACTGTGGAGGACGCGGCGCTGGCCCTGAACGCCATCTCGGGCTTCGACGAGCACGACTGCACCAGCCAGGCGGCCGATGTGGACTTCACCGCGAACCTGGCCGAGGGCGTGCGCGGCATGCGCATCGGCATCGTGCCCGCGTTCATGGAAGCCGAGGGCCTGACCGACGAGGTGCGCGAGCGCGTGGCTGAGGCCGCGGCGAAGCTCAAGGGCATGGGCGCCGAGCTCGTGGACATAGAGCTGCCGAACGCGAAGGCCGCTATGAGCGCCTACTACGTGCTGGGCCCGTGCGAGGCGTTCAGCAACCTGGCCCGCTTCGACTCGGTGCGCTACGGCTATTGCGACCCCGGTCATGCCGACCTGGGCGCGCAGTACGAGGCTAGCCGCGCGAAGGGCTTCGGCCCCGAGGCGCGCCGCCGCATCATGCTGGGCAGCTATCTGCTGTCAGCCGGCGTCTACGACACCTACTATTGCCCCGCGCAGCAGGTGCGCACGCTGATCACGCAGGATTACGACCGCGCCTTCCAGAAGGTCGATTGCATCCTGACGCCGGTCAGCCCGCGCACGGCGTTCAAGTTCGGCGAGATCGGCGACCCCACGCAGATGTATCTGTCTGATATGTTCACCATCTCTATCAACATCGCTGGCAACGGCGGCATGTCGGTGCCGGTGGGCCTGGGCGCGCAGACGGGGCTGCCGGTGGGCGTGCAGCTCATATCGCCCGCGTTCAAGGATGCGAACATGTTCCGCGCAGCCGCTGCGCTCGAGCAGGCATACGGCCCGGCGCCCGTGGCGCCCGCATTCGCCGGGAAGGGGGCGGAGTAGCATGCAGAAGCTCGAAGATATCCTGAAGAAGTGGGAGCCGGTCATCGGCTTGGAGATCCATGCCGAGCTGACCACGCTGAACACGAAGATGTTCTGCGGCTGCAAGCTGGAGTTCGGCGCCGCGCCCAACACGCATACCTGCCCGGTGTGCTTGGGGCTGCCGGGCGCGCTGCCCGTGCCGAACCGCGCTGCCATCGAGAGCATCGTGCTGGCTGGCCTGGCCACGAACTGCGACATAGAGAAGCATTCCATGTTCTATCGCAAGAACTACATGTATCCCGACATGGCGAAGAACTTCCAGACCACGCAGGGCCCCATCGCCTTCTGCATGCGCGGGCACCTCGACCTGGATGTGGACGGCGCGAACGCGAGCGAGCGCTACGGGCTCGCCGACCTGCGCCCGGGGCAGAGCGAGGGCAACATCACCCGTACCGAGGATGGCTATGTGGCGCATGTGGGCATCACGCGCATCCATATGGAGGAGGATGCGGGCAAGATGGTGCACATCGGCGGCGGTGAGGGCCGCATCGCCGGTGCCACGCATTCGCTGGTCGATTACAACCGCGCCGGCACGCCGCTGATCGAGCTGGTCACCGAGCCCGATCTGCGCACGCCCGAAGAAGCGCGCCTGTTCATGCAGAAGCTGCGCCAGATATACCTGGCGCTCGGCATCTCCGACTGCTCCATGGAGGAGGGCTCCCTGCGCTGCGACGGCAACGTGTCGCTGCGCCGCCGCGGCACCACCGCGTTCGGCA
>CAJTXX010000003.1 GCA_910584145.1 uncultured Eggerthellaceae bacterium
ACGACAAGCACATCGAGGTCATCGCGCGCCAGATGCTGCGCAAGGTGGCCGTGCTCGATGCGGGCGATTCCAACCTGCTGCCCGGCGGCCAGGTGAACCGCTTCGAGTTCGAGACCATCGCCAACGAGCTCATTGCCGAGGGCAAAGAGCCGCCGGTGGGCCAGCCGCTGCTGCTGGGCATCACGAAGGCGTCGCTCGCCACCGATTCGTGGCTGTCGGCCGCATCGTTCCAGGAGACGACGAAGGTGCTCACCGACGCCGCCATCGAGGGCAAGACCGACCACTTGGCGGGCCTGAAGGAGAACGTCATCATCGGCAAGCCGATACCGGCGGGCACGGGCTTGGCGCGCTACCGCAACGTGGGCCTGACCTACAAGGGCCAGCCGGTGGATGCAGTGGCAGGCGACGCGCTGCCGGAGTTCGCTCCTCAGGCGCTGCGTGAGATAGAGGACCTGCTGCCGCATCCGCAGGATTGGTCACTGGACGGCGAAGGCTTCTTCAACGCCGCCGGCAGCTATGGCAGCTACCTGAACGCGCTGACGATGGGCCGCCGTGGCCACAACCTGACCGACGAGCAGGCGCGCCTTTACATCTTCGACGATCTGGGCGTGTCGCAGCGTTGGGCGAACAAGTTCAGCGAGGCGGGCATCGAGACGGTGGCCGATCTGCTCGGCCATACCGAGGACGACCTGCTGCGCATCGAGGGTATCGGCGTGAAGGCCATCGAGGAGCTGAAAGAGGGCCTCGCGGAGCGCGACCTGATGCACGTCATCGAGGACGACCTGTCGGCTACGAGCGATGATATGTCGCAGCTGCTCGACATGGTGTTCAGCCCCGATGACACGATCCTCATCGGCGGGGACGAGCCGCCCCATTTCAGCAACGAGGACGAGGAGATGCTGGGCGAGGCGCTGCCGCCGCGCAGCTACCAGCGCAACCTGGAGGAGCTCGACGCTTTGCTGGGTGCGGTGGAAGGCCTCGGCTTCGGCATAACCGACGCTGAGACCGAAGCTGCCGCCAACGCCGAGAGCGACGATGGCGAATAGCAAGACCTATATAGCAGAAGGCGAGGTGCCGCCCCCATCACAGATCGGGGCGGCACTCGAGCATCTGGCGTCTACGATAGAGCAGCGCAGGGATGCTGGCGAGGCCAGCTACACCTGGCGGCTCTTGCAGGGCAAGCTGGATGACGTCTGCAAGAAGATATCGGAGGAGGCGGCTGAGCTCGGGCTGGCTGCCAAGGAAGCCGAGATGCTGGATGCGTATAGCGCTGACGACGCCCTCTGCGACGCAGCGGTGGATCACATGCGCTATGAGGCGGGCGACTTGGTGTATCACCTGATGGTGCTGTTGGGGCGCTTCGGCGTGCCGGCAGACGAGCTCGCGGCCGAGCTGAACGAGCGCATGCGCGATGGCGAGCGCGCGCCCGGTGCGATACGGCTTCTGGAAGACCACGTTAAGCGGGGGAAATGACATGGCGAGACTGTTCGGTACCGACGGCGTTCGCGGCGTGGCGAACGTGGAGCTGACCAACGAGATAGCCTATCGGCTGGGCCAGGCGGCGGTGCGCTTCCTGGGCAAGACCATCGTGGTCGGCAAAGACACCCGCTTGTCAGGCGATATGCTGGAGTCGGCGCTGGTGGCCGGCATCGCGAGCGCCGGCGGCACGGCGCTCATCGCCGGCATCGTGCCCACGCCAGCCGTGGCGCTGCTGGTGCGCAAGCTCTCCGCCGCGGGCGGTGCTGTGATATCGGCATCGCATAACCCGCCGCAATACAACGGCATCAAGCTGTTCGACGCGCAGGGCTTCAAGCTGCCCGACGAGGTGGAGGATGCCATCGAGGCGTTCATAACCGGGGGGGGGCTGGAAGGAGCAGTGGAGCGCGCTCGCGAGGCGGGCCAGGAAGCGGCGATGCCGCAAGGCGCCGACCTCGGGTTCAGCGTCGATCTGAATGATGCCGCTGAGATATACATCCAGCATGCGGTGGATTCCATCACCGCGCAGGGCGTGTCGTTCGCTGGCATGAAGGTGGCGGTCGATGCGGGGCATGGCGCATCAGCTGACACCACCGCAGCTGCGCTTGCGCGCCTGGGCGCCGAGGTGGAGGTCATCAACGACGACTTCGACGGCACCGATATCAACGTGGAGTGCGGCTCCACCCATCTGGGTCCTATCGCCGAGCTGGTGGCGAGCTGCGGCGCCGAGGTGGGCATCGCGCACGACGGCGACGCCGACCGCGTGATGATGGTGACCCCGTCGGGCCGCGAGATAGACGGCGATATCGCAGAAGCGGTGATCGCCCTCGACATGAAGCGCCGCGGCGTGCTGGCGCACGACACCGTGGTGAGCACCGTCATGTGCAACCTCGGGTTCGTGCATGCCATGCGCGACGCCGGCATAACCGTGGTGCAGACCAAGGTGGGCGACCGCTACGTGCTGGAGGAGATGCGCGAGCATGGCTATTCCATCGGCGGCGAGCAGTCTGGCCATACGATCCTGCTCGAGCACAACTCCACCGGTGATGGCCTGATGACCGCCGTGCAGTTCCTCGCTGCGGTGAAGCGCTCGGGCACCACGGTGGAGGAAGCCGTGCGCGTCATGGAGAAGTTCCCGCAGGAGCTGCTGAACGTGCATGTGGGCGACAAGCATGCGGTCAGCGAGAGCGCGGCAGTGGCGGCTGCGGTGGCGGCTGCCGAAGAGGAGCTGGGGGATGCGGGGCGCGTGCTGCTGCGCCCGAGCGGCACCGAGCCGGTGGTGCGCGTGATGGTGGAGGCTTCGGATGCCGCCGTTGCGAGCCGCATAGCCGAGCAGGTGGCCGAGGTGGTCCGCCAAGCGGGCTGACCACCGCGCTCTTTGCGCCAGGCGCCCGCGTCTGCGAGCGCCTATCTTCCGAACAGCTTGCTGAAGAATCCGGTCTTCTCGGCGGGGATGACGATATCGTTGTCTTCCGGCGGCTTATCGAAGAACGCTTCCGGCGAATCGTAGAGCACCTCGTTGTTGCCGTGCGCCGAGCGCGCGTGGCGCGCCACCGCCTTGGCGACGGGCTCGAGCCGGGGCGAGCATGCGGCCACCCGGCGCACCAGCTCCACGTTGATGGGCATGGTGGGCGCCGCTTGGGCAGGGCGCATCTGGCTGCTCGGCGGCTTCATGCCGAAGCAGCATGCGGGCACCTCAGCTACCACCTCGGACATGCTCGCCGCCCCGAGCTCGCGGATGGGCGCGGCCGCTTGCAGGGGCATGGGCACCGCCACCACCGGCAGGTCTTCGGGCTTCAGCTTCTTTTTCTTCTTCGGCTTGTGGGCTTGCTTGGGCTTGCGCATGGCCACGCGGGGCACCTGCATGCGCGCGGCTGAGCGCTCGAAGGCGCTGAGCTCGGCGGCCTCGAGCCGCATCGCCTGTGCCTCGCCGATCAGGAACGCCTGCGAGTCGAAGAGGATGGGCAGGCCGGTCTGCGGGTCCTCGGGCGCGAAGAAGCGCAGGGGCGTGTAATCCTTGTTGGGCAGCAGGTCGCGCAGCTTGGCGGTGTCGGCCATGCATGTGCCCAGGTAGCCGATGACCTCGCTGCGCAGCCGCTCGTCCTCGATGGGCCAGGCGACCTCGACGCGCTTGTCCATGTTGCGCGTCATCAGGTCGGCGCTTGACATGTAGACGCGCGCGTCGCCATCGAGCGGCCCGAAGCAGTAGATGCGGCTATGCTCGAGCAGCCGGCCCACGATGCTGACCACGCACACGTTGCCCGTGTAATCGGCGAGCCCCGGCACGATGCAGGAGATGCCGCGCACGAGCAGCGTGCACTTCACGCCCGCCTGCGATGCCTCGACGATCTTCTCGATCACCTCCAGATCGGTGATCGAGTTCGTCTTGAAGAACAGCCCGCTCGGCAGGCCCTGCTCGTGGCGCTGTATCTGCTCGTCGATGCCGGCCAGGATGTGCTGCTTTATCATCAGCGGGGCCACCCACAGCGTCTCGTACTCGTCGGAGAGGTACTCGAGCGCCAGGTTGCGGAAGAACCGGGTGGCATCGCGTCCGATGCGCACATCGGCGGTCATGAACGAGAAGTCGGTGTAGAGCGCGGCGGTCTTCTCGTTGTAGTTCCCGGTGCCCAGCTGGGTTATGTATTGCAGCCCGTTCGGCGTCTGCCGCGTGATACAGCACACCTTCGAGTGCACCTTCAAGTCGCGGAAGCCGTAGAGCACATTGCAGCCCGCCTGCTCGAAGCGCTGCGACCATTCGATGTTGTTCGACTCGTCGAAGCGGGCGCGCAGCTCGAACACCGCCGTCACGTCCTTGCCGGCCTCGGCTGCGGCGATGAGCGCCTCGGCCATGCGCGATTGCTTGGCGAGCCGGTACAGGGTTATCTTGATGGAGACGACCGCTGGGTCGACCGCGGCTTCGCGCAACAGCATATCGAGCGAATCCATGCTCTCGTAGGGGTACGACACCAGGATATCCCGCTCCACCACCTGATTGATGACCGAGCGCTTGCGGTCGATGCTCGCTGGCCATGCGGGCGTGAACGGCGGGTAGGTCAGGCGCAGGCGCGTCTGGTCGTCGAGGCGGTCGCGCAGGTCGGCGACGTAGCCCATGTCGAGCGGCACCGACGAGACGAATACCTGATGGTTCTTCAGCCCCAGCCGCTCGAGAAGCTCGCGGCGCACCGTATTCGATAGCTCGCGCTGGCTCTCCAGCCGCACGGGAGCCAGCCGCGCGCGCCGCTTCAAGATGCGCTTCATCTGCTCGCGGTAGTCGTCGCCCTGCTCCTCGATACCCTCGGCGGCGTCGAGGTCGGCATTGCGCGTCACGCAGATCACGTTGGTGTGCTTCACCTTGTACATGTTGAAGATGGCGGTGGCGTGCATCTCAATCACCGATTCCAGCAGCATGAAGCGGCACCCGCCGCTCGGCAGCTGCACGATGCGGTCGCACTGCCGCGGCAGCGGGACGATGCCGAGCGTCACGCCCTCAGCGCCGCCCTTCTCGGCCTTGCTCTTCTTCTTCGCGCCTTGCTCGTCCAGCCTCACCACGATGTAGAGCGACCCATTCTCCAGGTGGGGGAAGGGATGGTGCGCGTTGACGATCTGCGGCGAGAGGAACGGCACCACGTTGTTGTGGAAATAACCGTCGAGGTAGGCGCGCTGCTCCTCATCGAGCCCGCCGGGGTGCATATTCAGGATGCCCTCGTGCGCCAAGAGGCGGCGCAGGCCCTTGAAGCAGTCCTCGTAGTAGGGGTAGAGCTCGTGGCAGCGCCGGTAGATGGCGTCGAGCTGCTCAGCCGGCCCCATGCCCGATTTCCTGTCGGCCATGGGCTTCTTCAGCAGCAAGAGGTCGGTCAGGCTGCCCACGCGCACCATGAAGAACTCTTGGAGGTTGCTCCAGAAGATGCTGATGAAATTCAGCCGTTCGAGCAGAGGGACCGTGTCGTCGGCGCCCTGATCGAGCACGCGTTTGTTGAATTCGAGCCACGACAGCTCGCGGTTCTGCAGATATGGCGCCACTGCGCGCGAGCGCTTGCCTTCTTCGCCCATCAGGTTCCCTCCGTCTGATCCCCTGGATGGCATCAGTATACCGCCGCGCTCGGGCGGGGCGGGGAATCGTAAAGCATACGTTGAGGCGGCGTTGCGCGCGGCGCGTGCTACCATGTGCGCGGAAGGAAGGAGCATCCATGCTCGATTCAGTCGATCTCGGCGCGCCGCGGCTCGATAAGCGCGCATACAAGCAGCAGCATAGCGAGCTCATGGAGCGCCTAGTGGTGCTCCAGCAGCGCGCGGTGTCGGCGGGTGCGGGGCTGGTGGTGCTGTTCGAGGGCTGGAACGGCGCGGGGAAGGGCTCGCGGATATCCGACCTGATGTACCACCTCGACGCTCGGGCTACGAGCGTGCATGTGTCGCCCGATGCGGATGCGCAGGCTGCGGCCGAGCTCGCACGCCTCGGCAAGGGTGTGAGCGGCTACTTCCCGCTGATGCAGGAATACTGGTGCGCGCTCGGCGAGCGCGGGCACATCACGTTCTACGATCGCGGCTGGTACACGAAGGCCATGCAGCTGCTGTTGGCGAAGCCCGAGGCGGAGCTGCTCCTGCCGCAGGGCGGCGCGCGGCACTATTTGGAGAGCGCGCGCGATTTCGAGCAGCAGCTCGTCCGCGATGGCTATGCGGTGGTGAAGTTCTTCCTGCACGTGTCGGAGAAGGCGCAGCGCAAGCGGCTCGCGCGCCTGCGCGCCGACGAGGCTACCCGCTGGCGCGTGCCCGACGAGAAGCTCGCCAGCGTGGAGGAGTACGAGCGCGCCTACGAGCTCTACGATCGGCTGCTCGAAGGCTCAGACCACGCCTTCGCGCCGTGGGTGCTGGTGAACGGGGAGGACAAGCGCGGCGCCAACCTGCTGATCGCGCGCACACTGGTAGAGGCGCTCGAGGGCTTGCTCGCCAGCAAGGAGGAGGCGCGGGCTGCGCAGAGCGCTCAGGTGGCGGCAGCTCCTGCGGTGGCGCGCTCGGAGGCGGGAGGGGCCGACGAGGGCGCACGCCGCGCGCAGGAGCAGGCGGCAGCGCAGCATGCGCTCGCGCCCGCGCAGTCGCGCTTCGCCATCGTAGCCGACCACCCGACGGTGGATGGCATGCGCCACGACCTCGTGCTCCCGCCCGAGGGATACAAAGAGGAGCTGAAGCGCTTGCAGAAGAAGCTCTTCAAGCTGGAGAACCTGATGTATCAGGCGCGCGTGCCGCTGCTGCTCATGTACGAGGGGTGGGACGCAGCCGGTAAGGGCGGCAACATCAAGCGCGTGGCGCAGGCGCTCGATGCCCGCGCCTACACCATATTCCCGAGCCCGGCGCCCACCCCGCGCGAGCTCGCGCATCCGCATCTGTGGCGCTACTGGACGCGCTTGCCGAAGGCGGGGCATGTGGGGATATACGACCGTTCGTGGTATGGGCGCGTGCTGGTGGAGCGGGTGGAGGAGATAACGCCTCCCGAGGCATGGGCGGCTGGCTACGACGAGATAAACGAGTTCGAGCACGATCTGGTCGATTGGGGCGCCATCTTGCTGAAGTTCTGGGTGGACGTGAGCCCCGGCGAGCAGCTGGCCCGCTTCGAGGCGCGCGCCGCCGACCCGGCCAAACGATGGAAGATCACCCCTGAGGACTGGCGCAATCGCGAGAAGCGCCCGCAGTACAAGAGCGCCATCGACGACATGTTCCGCCTGACCAGCACCGAGCATGCCCCGTGGACGGTGCTAGAGAGCGACGATAAGCGCTACGCTCGCGTGAAGGCCCTGCGCATCATCGTGGAAGCGCTCGAGGAGCGCTTGGGGTAGCGCTGGGGAGCGCGGCGAACGCCGGGCACGGCCGCCCGCCGCGAGCCGCTCGCTTTGACTGGCGGGTGGTTTGCTTTAGAATGAGGCGCAATGCAGGAGCCTCAAGCAAGGAGTTCTCATGGAAGGCGTATTCGAGTTCTTGGCCCAGCCGTGGGTCATCGGTATCATCATCGCCATCATCGTGCTCTTGGTGGTGATATTCGTCGGCAAGGGCTTCTTCGATGAGATGAAGAAGAAATAACCCGATCTACCGAGAAGGAAGGCATGGCTAACAGCTTCGGACCTAAACTGAGCGCTGCGCGAGCGGGGTACCCCCGTATCTCGTCTCAGCCGGTTGCGGGCTATACGCCGCCGAGGCAGACGCCTCCGCAGGCGCCCTCGCAGCGACCGAGCGGCGGCCGTGCCCCGAAGAAGCGCAAGGGCGGCGTGTGGCGCGTCGTGTTCATCTTGGCCATCGTCGTGCTGATCGGCTCGCTCGGCGGGCTCGGTTGGCTGATGTATACGTATTGGAACGGCCAGAACGAATACGACAAGCTCAATGACGAGGCGTTCCGCGTGAACGACAGCGAGGGCGTCACCACGCTCGGCAGCTTCGATATAGATTGGGAGGCGCTGCGCGCCATCAACCCCGATGTGGTGGGCTGGGTCTATGTGCCCGGCACGAACATAAGCTACCCCATCTGCTGGCGCCAAGACGACGACAAGTATTACCTCTATCATAATTTCGGCCAGAACTCCGTGGGCGATTTCGGCGCGGAGTACGGCTGCATCATGCTGGCCGGGGTGAACTCGCCCGAGTGGACCGACCAGGTGAACGTGATATACGGGCACAACATGTGGAACGGCACGATGTTCGCCACGCTGGGCGATCTGGCGTGGAACGACGAGCTGTTCAATTCCATCCGCACGTTCTATGTGCTGACGCCGGTGGGCAACTTCCGCACCACCTCGTTCGCGGTGGACAAGGTGCTGGGGTCCTCCACCGATATCGTCATACCGAACTTCGACACCAAGCAGGAGCTCCGCGATTACGTGCAGGCCCGCTTGGATGCGACCACGGTGAACCCCGACCCGGCGGCTCCGCCGGCGAGCGATATCAGGCAGGTGTTCGCGTTCTCCACATGCAGCGACCCCGATTCGCAGTACCGCATCATCACGTTCTGCACCGTCGATGAGTTCCTGCCTGCCGGCAGCACCGTCACGCAGGGCGATTCGCTGGTCGATCAGGAGACGGTCGATAGCGTTGAGGGCGCCATATCAGAGCGCCTGATGTGAGCGCGGAGCTCGCGGTGCGCGCTCCTGTTCTCCTCATCCTCGGATAAAGCATGGTTTCGATGGTGTTTCTGTGGGCGCGCTCTGGCATGGGGTATACTGCCGGAGGTTGCTTAGCCAAGACCATTCAGTCTATGTGCGCATGCCGATGTTTTTAAAGGGGGCTTCGGCACGGTGCGTGCAGCGGGCTAGGATGCGTCGCTGAGAGCGAAGGCGCGGGACATCTTCGCCGGTAGCGGCTGCGCCTCATCTGAGAGGGGATGGTGCAGCAAAATGGCCCGAGTGCTTCGTACAAGCACTCGGGCCATTCTCTTTTGCGCGGCTCCCCGTTCGGATGGCCGGTGCGGCGCCATGCGCCGCTGGCTGCCTCGCGGGTGCGCTGGGCGCTCTCTTGCTGCCCTACTGCTGCTGTGCGCTTCCCTCGATCGGTTGCGCTGCGGGTTGCGTGGCAGTGGGCGCGGGCTGCACAGGGGCGGTGGCTATCGGCTGCGCGGGCTGCACCGGTACGGCTGCGGTGGGCTGTGCGGGTTGCGCGGGCGCTACCGGAGCGGCTGCGGCTGCTGCCATCTGCTTGTCCTTGTTGGCGAACACGGCGATGATGATGAGCAGCACGCACGTGAGGAGATTGCCGCCGAGGAAGCTGATCACGGCCCCAGCGATGCTCCAGCCGAACACGACCCCGAGCTTCTGCGCGTTGCTGCGATTACGTAGGCTGAAGATGCCCGCTATCAGCACGACGACGTGGCAGATCATCGCCCAGATGAGCATGGTGCCGCCGACGCCCATCATGAGCTGTGCGACGATGGCCTCCTCGGTATACGTGTAGTACCCGCTATCCTGCACCAGCGAGGAGCTCGCCGTCTCCACGTAAGGCAGCGCCGCCGCCAGCACGATAGAGCCGAGCAGCCCTCCGGCTATGGCGAGCGCGGAGAACACGATGACAGCGATGCTCAGTCCCTTGATAGCATTCGCATGATCTGTCTGCATGGTTTCCCTCCTTGATATCCCGTATGAACAGACGCTCCTGATTCTAATCCAAAACGCAGCATCGCGCAGGGCCCTGCGAGCCGATATGGGCGCGCCATCGGCAGGTCCTCGCGCTGCGGGCCGCCGGTTGGCGTTAGAATGGTGCCATCGTTGACGATACGGAAGGTGGTGCGGATGGGCGAGCAGGTCACATATGCGCAGGCGGGGGTCAGCACGGCTGAGGGCGCGCGTGCGGTCGATGCCATAAAGGGCGTGGTCGGCGCCACATACCGCCCCGAGGTGGTAGGCGATATCGGCGGCTTCGGCGGCCTGTTCAGCATCGCCGCTGCCAAGGAGATGGAAGACCCGCTGCTGGTCAGCGGCACCGATGGCGTGGGCACGAAGCTGAAGGTGGCGCAGCTGCTGGGGCAGCATGGCACCGTCGGCATCGACCTAGTGGCCATGTGCGTGAACGACATCTTGGCCACGGGCGCCGAGCCGCTGTTCTTCCTCGATTACGTGGCGGTGGGCAAGCTCTCGGCCGAGGCGATGCGCGATATCGTGGCGGGCATCGCTCGTGGGTGCACGCAAGCGGGCTGCTCGCTCATCGGCGGCGAGATGGCCGAGCACCCCGGGGTGATGGACCCCGACGATTACGACCTGAGCGGTTTCTGCGTGGGCCTGGTCGACCGCCCGCGCATGATCGGCCCCGCGAATGTGCGTCCCGGCGATGTGCTGCTGGGCCTGGAGTCGAGCGGGCTGCACTCGAACGGCTACTCGCTGGCGCGCAAGGTGCTGGTGGAAGGCCGCGATGCAGCCGAGCTCGCCGCGCCGCTGCCCGAGCTGGATGGCCAGAGCGTGCTCGAAGCGCTGCTCACGCCTACGCGCATCTACGTGAAGCCGGTGCTCTCGGTGCTGCGCAGCCTGCCGGGCGCCATCCATTCGCTCGCGCATATCACCGGGGGCGGCATAACCGAGAACCTCGACCGCGCGCTGCCGGCCGACATGGACGCGCAGGTGCAGCTGGGCACGTGGCCTGTGCCTGCTATCGTCGAGCATGCCTGCCAGGCGGCATCCCTCAGCGAGGAGGAGCGCCTGAAGACGTTCAACATGGGCCTCGGCATGGTGCTCATCGTGGACGCCGCGGCGGAAGGCGATGTGAAGGCCGCTCTCGCCGCCGCAGGCGAGCGCGTGCACACCGTGGGGCGCGTGGTGCCCGGGAGCGGTGCGGTGGCCTATGAGCGCGCTTAAGTGCGGCGTGCTGCTGTCGGGCAGCGGCACGAACCTCCAAGCCATCCTCGACCAGATCGAGCGCGGGCTGCCCGTCGAGGTGGTGCACGTGCTCTCGTCGCGCCCCGACGCCTTCGGCATAGAACGGGCGCGGGCGGTGGGCATCCCCACCACCGTGTTCGACCGCAGCGTATACGCCGACCCGCAGCAGGCCGATGCGCGCATCGTGGAGGTCATGCGGGCCGCGGGCGCTGAATACCTCGTCATGGCGGGCTACATGCGCATGCTGACGCCCGTGGTGCTGCAAGCCTACCCCGACCATGTGCTGAACCTGCATCCGGCCCTGCTGCCGTCGTTCAAGGGCGCGCATGCCATCCGCGACGCATGGGATGCCGGCGTGAAGGTGACGGGCGTCACCGTGCATTTCGCGAACGAGGAATACGACCGGGGCCCGATCGTCGCCCAGCGCGCCGTGCCGGTGCTGGAGGGCGACACGATAGAGGCGCTGGAGGAGCGCATACACGCGGTGGAGCACGAGCTGTATCCGCAGGTGCTGCGCGCCATCGCCGAGGGCCGCATGAGCATGGATGCGGAAGGGAAGGTGCATATCCATGAAGCGTGAGGCGATCGAGGCGATCATCGCCGATCTGGAGGCGGGCCGTGCGCCGCAGTTGTCGGCTGACGACCTGCCGGCGTTCTCCGAGGCGGCCACCGAGGGCGATGCGCATATCGGCCCCGCAGCGCTCGGGCGCATAGCGGCGGGGCTCGGCGCGGCTGACATCCCCACGTTCGAGCGCGCGCTGCGCGCGATGGACGAGGGCGAGCTGGCGTGGCTCGGCTTCAAGGTGGTCTACGACGAGGCGGCTGCGGTGCGCAACGTGGACAACGAGGTGACCAAGAAGTATGGCGATGAGGGCTCGGCCGATGGTCGGGACATGGTGTTCTTCTGCAACGACGCGAAGGAGATCGTATCGTCACGCGAGCCCAGCCCGCGCGATATCTTCCAGATGAAGGACGTCACACGCGGCCCGTCCATGCACAACGACCAGTTCGATGGCCTGACATGGGCGAGCGAGCCGCTGTTCGGCAAGGTGCGCGTGTGGCTCTTAGGCGCGAGCGACGCGGCGGTGGAGCTGGCGCGACTGGCCGATCATGTGGGCTTCCATGTGGTGGCGGTCGACTACGACCAAGCGTTCCTGAATGCGGAGCGGTTCCCGACCGCTGAGCGCATACTGCTGCATGGCGGCACCTTCGACGAGCTGGCGAACATGCCGGCGCGGCCGGAGGACTACGTATGCGTGCTGACGCGCGGGCACATGTTCGACCCGCAGGCGTGCATCTGGGCGCTCGAGAACGGCGTGCATTATGTGGGCATGATGGGCTGCAAGGGCAAGAACGACACCGTGCGCGAGCTGGTGCTCGACGCGGGCATCGCCGAGGCTGACTGGGAGCGCGTGAAGCGGCCCATCGGCCTCGCATTCGGCGCCAAGACACCGGCTGAGCTGGCGATAGCCATCGTGGCCGAGCTGATAGATGTGCGTTACCGCGAGCGGTACAGCGCTGAGGCGCGCGAGCGGCATGAGGCCAGCTTGGGGAGATGACGCCGATCGCCCGGGAAAAGGTGCAGCGCGCAGCTCCGCTCAGAAGCTGCGCAGCCTTCGCTCCGCTGCACCCCGCACCTTTTCCCTGCTTTATCGGTTGAGAGAGAACGGAACGATTCGTTTTGAAAGGGGTACAGGATGGCAGATCCTAAGGTGAAGAGGGTGTTGATGTCGGTGACGGATAAGACCGGCATCGTGGAGTTCGCGCGTGCGCTGGCCGATGAGTTCGGCGCGCAGATCATCTCGACGGGCGGCACGGCGAAGGCCATCGCTGAGGCGGGCATCCCCGTGACCCCGATCGACGAGGTGACGCAGTTCCCCGAGATGATGGATGGGCGCGTGAAGACGCTGCACCCGCGCGTGCATGGCGGCCTGCTGGCGCGCCGTGACGTGCCAGCGCATATGGGCCAGGCGGCCGAGCACGGCATCGAGATGATCGACATGGTCGTGGTGAACCTGTACGCCTTCGAGAAGACGGTGGCCGGCGGAGCTGATTTCGCCACGTGCATCGAGAACATCGACATCGGCGGCCCGAGCATGCTGCGCAGCGCGGCGAAGAACTTCGAGAGCGTCGCCGTGGTGACCGATCCAGCCAGCTACGATGCCATCTTGGACGAGATGCGCGCGAATGATGGCGCCACGCTGCGCGGCACGCGCGTAAAGCTGGCGCTAGACGTGTTCCGCACCACGAGCGCTTATGATGGCGCTATCGCGCAGTGGATGGGCGGCCAGATCGACGGCGGCGATGCCGGTCAGGCGGCCTTCCCGGAGCAGATGGCGCTGGGGCTGACGAAGCGCCAGGCGCTGCGCTATGGCGAGAACCCGCATCAGGCGGCCGCGTTCTACCTGCGCGACGAGTTCGCGGGCGCTGAGCAGTCGCTCGCGCGCGCCACGCAGCTGCAGGGCAAGGAGCTGTCGTACAACAACTACCTCGACCTCGATGCGGCCTGGGCGGCGGTGCGCGAGTACAGCGAGCCCGCCTGCGTGATCGTGAAGCATCTGACCCCGTGCGGCGTGTGCGAGGATGCAGACGTGGCGGCGGCGTACAAGCGCGCCCACGAGTGCGACCCGGTGTCCGCCTATGGCGGGGTGATGGCCTTCAACCGCGCCGTCACCGGCGAGGTGGTGGCAGCCATCTTCGACAACAAGCAGTTCGTGGAGGCCATCGTGGCGCCGGAGTTCTCGGGCGATGCCTGCGAGATGTACGCCAGCAAGCCGAATTGCCGCCTGCTGGCCACCGGCGGGGTGAACCCGGCGGGCGAGGGCGTGGAGTTCCGCTCGGTGGAGGGCGGTCTGCTCGCTCAGCAGACCGATGGTGTGGCCGAGGATCCTGCCGATTTCACCTGCCCTACGAAGGCGCAGCCCACGCCTGAGCTGATGGACGAGCTCATGTTCGCATGGCGCGCCGTGAAGAGCGTGAAGAGCAATGCCATCTTGATAGCGAAGGATCATGCCAGCGTTGGCGCTGGTGGCGGTCAGCCGAACCGGGTGAATTCTGCGCGCATCGCAGTGGAGCAGGCAGGGGAGAAGGCCCGCGGCGCGGTTGCGGCGAGCGATGCGTTCTTTCCCTTCCGCGATGGGTTCGATGTGCTGGCTGAGGCAGGCGTGGTGGCCGTTATCCAGCCGGGCGGCTCTATCCGCGACGAAGAGGTGGTCGCTGCGGCCGATGAACAGGGCGTGTGCATGGTGTTCACGGGGCATCGCCACTTCCGCCACTAGGCGCAAGACCGCGCAACAAAATGTGCTGCGCGCTTCAGCACAGGTGTGGTAACATAGCTTGTGCTTTTTCGGGTCGTGGCTCAGCTTGGTAGAGCGCTGCGTTCGGGACGCAGAGGCCGCAGGTTCAAATCCTGTCGACCCGACCAGATGTCCAAGGGCCGCCTTCGGGCGGCCCTTTTCATATGAGGAGCGTGCCTGTGGACGCAGAGAAGAGCATCTACCCGACATTCGCCATCGTGGTCCTCGTGTGTGCGCTCGGGTCGCTCACCCAGACGGTCATGAATGCCATGCTGGGCGGCGTGCAGGCTGACTTCGGTGTCGGCGACTATGTGGGGCAATGGCTCACCACCATCTTCATGCTGGTGATCGGCATCACGGTACCGCTGGTGACGCACTTGTCGCGGCGTTTCAGCATCCGCCAGCTGATGCTCACGGCTATCGTGCTGTTCGCGGCGGGTGCGGTGATCGACTGGCTGGCCCCCGATTTCACCGTGCTGCTGCTCGGGCGCATCCCGCAGGCGGTGGCCACCGGCATAACGCTGCCGATCTTGCAGACCATAGCCATGACGCGCTTCCCGAAGGAGCGCACCGGCACGGCGATGGGCATCGCGGGCATCGCGATGGGCTTCGCGCCGAATATCGGGCCGCTGATCGGCGGTGCCCTCGTGGACACGCTGGGGTGGCGCAGCTTCTTCATCATCTTGCTGGTAGTGCTCGCGGTGCTGTTCGCCGCCGCGCTCGCCTGCTTCGCGCGTGAGGAGGCTCCGGCGCGTGACGCGCAGCTGGATATCATCTCCTTCGCGCTGTCCACGCTCGGCTTCGGCGGCCTGCTGCTCACCTTCACCGATGCTGCCAGCATGCCGCTGACCCATCCGGGCGTGGTGGTGCCGCTGCTCACCGGTAGCGCGTGCCTCGTCCTGTTCGTCAGCCGCCAGCGGCGCATCGAGCATCCGCTCATCAGCATGCGCATCTTCGAGGCGGCTAGCTATCGTGTGAGCTTCTTCGCGCAGAACTGCCTGTTCGCGGCGTTCATGGGCATTACGCTCGTCATCCCGCTGTTCGTCATGAACGTGTGCGGCGGCACGGCTATCGACGCCGGCATCGTGTTCATCCCGGCTACCATCTTGGCGGTGGTGTTCAACCCGGTGGCTGGCATGCTCTCCGATCGCATCGGCGCGCGACCGGTCATCATCGGCGGGGCTGTCATGCTGTGCGCGGGCGCCATCAGCATGGTATTCGCGGATGCCTCCACGCCGTTGTGGCTGCTCACGCTCATGCAGACCATCCGCGGCATCGGCGTCAGCTCGCTGATCGGGCCGCTGAACTCGTGGGGCATGCGGCAGCTCGCGCCGCAGCACATGGTGGATGGCAGCGCGTTCTTCACCACAGTACGCCAGGCGTGCGCCTCGCTCGGCACTGCGCTCATGATGCTGATCGTATCAGCCGCCGGCGCCGGCGCGTTCGCTTACGAGCTGGCCTTCGCTTTCTCGGCCGCTCTCTCGCTCGCCGTGCTCATCTGCGCCATCTGGAAGGTGCGTTGACTGCCGTAGCGATGCCGTTCGCGCGTCTGTGGCGGCTATCGTGAAAACCGATGGCCGCCTATCCGATACGGGTATTTTGAGAACGCTCGCGCATGCCCTAGAATCATCCATCGTGCGTAAAACGGACTCGAAGGACATGCTTTGATCGAGCTGAAGGACCTGAACAAAACCTATAAGACCGCTGCCGGGCAGGTCAGCGCCGTGCGCGATGTGAACCTGCGCATCGACGATGGCGACGTGTTCGGCATCATCGGCTTCTCGGGCGCGGGGAAATCGACCCTGGTGCGCTGCATCAACCTGCTCGAGCGGCCCACGAGCGGGCAGGTGATCATCGACGGCACCGACCTGTGCGGTCTGGGCCGCAAGCAGCTGCGCGAGGCGCGCCGCAGCATCGGCATGATATTCCAGCAGTTCAACCTGCTGTCGCAGCGCACGGTGGAGGCGAACATACGCTATCCGCTCGAGATAGCCGGCGTATCGAAGGCCGATGCGGCCGCGCGCGCTGCCGAGCTGCTCGAGATGGTAGACCTGGCCGACAAGGCGCGCGCCTACCCGGCGCAGCTCTCGGGCGGCCAGAAGCAGCGCGTGGCTATCGCCCGCGCCTTGGCTTCGAACCCGCGCATCATCCTGTGCGACGAGGCTACGAGTGCGCTCGACCCCATCACCACGCGCTCCATCCTCGATCTGCTGAAGCGCTTGAACGAGCAGCTCGGCGTCACCATCGTGGTCATCACCCACGAGATGAAGGTGGTCGAGCAGATATGCGACCGCGTGGCCGTCATGAGCGACGGGTGCATCGTGGAGCAGGGCAGCGTGCATGATGTGTTCCTGCGCCCCGCTTCCGACACGGCGAAGCGCTTGATAGAGCCCGCGCAGAACGCGCTCACCATAGAGAACACGCCGAACACCCTGCGCCTGGCCTTCACCGGCGAGGAGTCGGGCGCGCCGGTGATCTCCGACATGACGGTGAAGTGCGACGTGATGGTGAACATCCTGTCGGCCAACACCGAGAACATCGGCGGGAAGGCGTTCGGCCAGATGCTCATCCAGCTCCCCGAGGACGAGGCTGCGCGCCAGCGCATCCGCGATTATCTGGATATGCGCGGCATCCTGTACGAGGAGAGCGCGGCGCTGCCGCCGGCCGAGGCCGCCCCGGCAGACGATGCGGCGCAGGCGCGCACCGAGCGCGCGAAGCTCGAGGACGCAGCGAAGATAGAAGGGAGCGCGCTCTAGCATGTCGCCTGAACTGATACAGCTCATAGCCACCGGCGTCTGGGAGACGCTGTACATGACCGTCGTCTCCACCCTCATAAGCTACCTCATCGGCATCCCGCTCGGCGTGGTGCTCTACATCACCGGCGACGGCGGCATCCGCCGCAACCGCGCGGTGAACCTGGTGGTGGGCATCATCGTGAACGTGCTGCGCTCGGTGCCGTTCCTCATCTTGCTGGTGGCCATCCTGCCGTTCACGCGCATGGTGGTGGGCACCACCATCGGCTCCACAGCCACCATCGTGCCGCTCGTGGTGGCCGCTGCGCCTTACGTGGCGCGCATGGTGGAGTCGTCGCTGAAGGAGATCGACGGCGGCGTGGTGGAGGCGGCCCGCGCGATGGGCTCGTCGGCCTGGCAGATGATCTGGAAGGTGTTCCTGCCCGAGGCGAAGCCCTCGCTTCTGGTGGGCGCCACCATATCGCTCGCCACCATCTTGGGCTACTCGGCCATGGCCGGCTTCGTGGGCGGCGGCGGCTTGGGCGCCATCGCCATCAATTACGGGTATTACCGGTATCAATCCGACGTCATGCTCATAACCGTGGCGCTCTTGGTTGTTATCGTCCAGATATTCCAAGAAGGCGGTTTGAAACTGGTAAGCAAGGTAGATAAGCGACTACGCTAGAAGGATCGAGAAGGAGAAGGATATGAAGCATTCCATCGTGAAGAAGCTGGGGGTCGTGGCGGTGGCCGGCGCGCTCGCCGCATTCGGCCTGGCCGGCTGCACCTCGGGTGGTGGCAGCAGCGCTTCGAGCGCCGCGGGCACGACCGAGGATACCGTCATCACCGTCGGCGCCAGCCCCACCCCGCATGCCCAGATACTGGCTGCGGTGTCCGATCAGCTGGCTGAGGATGGCTACACGCTGAACGTGGTCGAGTACAACGACTACGTGCTGCCCAACACCGCCCTCGAGAGCGGCGAGCTGGATGCGAACTACTTCCAGCACATCACCTACCTGAACGACTTCAACGCCGAGAACGGCACGCATCTGGTGGACGCTGCGGGCATCCACTTCGAGCCGTTCGGCCTGTATGCCGGCAAGACCGCGAGCATCGACGCGCTGGCTGACGGCGCCACCATCGCCGTGCCCAACGACACCACCAACGAGGCGCGCGCGCTGCTGCTGCTGGAGCAGGAGGGCCTGATCAAGCTGAAGGAGGGCGCGGGCCTGTCCGCCACCGTGGTGGATATCGCCGAGAACCCGAAGAATCTGAACATCCAGGAAGTGGAGGCCGCGCAGCTCCCCCGCGTGCTGAACGATGTCGACATGGCTGCCATCAACGGCAACTATGCGCTGGAGGCCGGCCTGAGCGTGGCTGACGCCATCGCCACCGAGTCTGACGAGGGCGAGGCCGCGAAGGCGTACATGAACGTTATCGCCGTGAAGGAGGGCACCGAGGACTCCGACAAGATCAAGGCGCTGGTGAAAGCGCTCCAGAGCGATGCGGTGAAAGCCTACATCGATGACACCTACAACGGAGCTGTCGTAGCGCTGTTCTAGCGCCCGCGGCAGATACGGATGGCTCGGAAAGGCTGCGGCAGGTGCCGCAGCCTTTTTTAGTACAATGCACGCACGGAGCCGAGGGGAGAGGAGCCCGGCATGGCGGCGCCATATCAGATGCAGATCGCGGAGCGCGAGCTCGATCGGGACGAGGCGCGCAAGATCCTCGACGCGGGAGAATACTGCGTGGTGTCCACGGTGGACGCCGACGGGTGCCCCTATGGGGTGCCGCTGTCGTACGTGATGATGGGCGATGCGATGTACTTCCACACCGGTAAGCGCCCGGGGCACAAGATCGACGATTTCGAACGCGACGCGCGCATCAGCGTGGCGGTGGCCACCGAGGTGGAGCCATGCTACGAGGAGACGTTCTTCACCACGCGCTTCGCGTCGGTGATAGCGCAGGGGCGCATCCGCCGCGTGGAAGACCCGGTGGAGGTGAAGCAGGCGCTGGTTGCGCTGTGCATGAAATACCTGCCGCAGTTCAAAGCCGAGATAGGCGGCGCACTCGAGCGCGAGCTGGATGTGACCGAGGTGTGGGCGGCCGATTTCGATGAGGTGCGCGCGAAGGGCGGCAGGCGCAAAGCCTGACAGCGGCTGCCGCCAGGCTTTGCGGGCGCAGCTCGGTTCGCGATCGGATGCAGGAGGAGGCATCCGATCGCGCGCGAGCGCCGGAGGGGCGGGAGCGCTAAGCCGTTTCCAGGTCGAGCTGCCCTTTCTCGGCGGCAACCGGCTGCGGCTTCGCTGCGGGCTTGAAGAGGAACGCCAGGTAGCGGGCGAGCACGAAAGCGACCATGCACGCCGCGAACGCTGTCTCGGCCGCTGCCGCCCAGGCGGCGGATGCCGGCACAGCCATGCCGGTCCCGGCGAACAGGTCGAGCGCCTGGGTGAAGGCGGTGGCGGTTATGACGAACGGGAAGGTCATGGCGGCGAAGCTAGGGAAGAAGCCGCCGGCGATGAACCGGGGCAGGCGCAGCGCCACGATGACGAAGAACAGCTGGCCGGCGATCAGCAGCACCGATGCGAACGTGATGCTCGGCTCCGGCGTGATAGCGAGATATCCCACCAAAGACAGGCTCGCCGGCGCTGAGTAGATGCAGAACAGCGGGCGCGCCGCGTCGGGCACCGGATGCTTGATGTAGCGGTAGGTGATGGTCGCCAGCAGAGGCGGATAGCAAGCGAACCCGAGCCAGAAGAGCACCTGCCCGATGGCCTCCATGCCATAGAGGGGCGATGTCGCCGAAGCTACGATGATGCCCACATAGCAGATGAAGTACGTCGGGAACACCTGGTCGAGCTTGAAGTTGCGGATGAAGCGCCACGTGAACCATCCCATGAGCGCCAGATGCGCCGCTACGGCCGTGCCCCACAGGGCGAACGCTGCGCCGGCGGCGTATGGCGCCAGATAGCCCGAGAGCTGCATGAGCGCCATGAGCAGCGTGGCCGACACGCTGGCGAGGATGGGGTTGCGGAAATCGTCGCGGATCATCGCGGGATATCTGACGGCCTTCGCTATCACCAAGGCCACCATGAACAGGGAGAGCGCCCCGCACAGCATGCGCGCTGCGGGGGAGAGCGGTTGGAGCAGGTTGCCCAATGCGGCCAGACCCAGCGCCACGCCAGCGGCAGGGATCGGCACCTTCTTCACTATCTCCGGCATTCGCCACCTTTCGATCGGGGATCTCCTCATCCATGCTCCACCGGCCTCGCGCACAGTGGAGCATGGGGGCTGATGGCTCTCGATTATGCAGGAAGAGGTGCGGTATATGAACTTATAGTTTATTATGTATCAATAAATATTACTAATTGATAAGGAGGCGCGATGCAAGACCAGCGGGTGAAGACGTTCCTCACCGTGTGCCGGACCTTGAACCTGACCCGGGCCGCCGAGGAGCTGCACATAACCCAGCCCGCGGTGTCGCAGCACATCGCCTTCCTCGAACGGGAGTATGGGGCGAAGCTCTTCTCGTATCGCAAGCGCAAGCTCAGCCTGACCGGCGCCGGAAGGGTGCTGCGCGATGCGCTGTCGGCGATGGCGCACGACGAGGATATCCTGCGCAAGCGGATAGCGTCCCTTGCCGAGGGCGGACGCACCGAGCTGCGGTTCGGCATGACGCTGACCGCGGGGGAGTACATAGCCGCGGCACCGCTGGCAGCGTATCTGAAGGAGCATCCGGAGGTGCGGGTGTCGGTGCATTCGGGCGACACGCAGCATCTGCTCCGCTTGCTCGACGAGGGCGCTATAGACATGGCGTTCGTGGAGGGCCTGTTCGACAAGGAGCCCTACGAGCACGATGTGCTGAGCCGCCAGAAGCTCATCTGCGTTTGCAGCGCTGACCATCCGCTGGCGCATCGCAAGCTCGGCATCGAGGAGCTGCTGGGGCAGCAGCTGTTCGTGCGCGAGCCCGGCTCCGGCACCCGTGCGGTGTTCGAGCATGCGCTGGCGGCGGAGGGCCTCGCGCTCGACGCGTTCGCCGAGGTGGCGCAGGTGGGCAGCTTGGATATCATCAAGGTGCTGGTGGCGGCGGGCTTAGGGGTGACGTTCCTCTACGAAGCGGCCGTGGAGGAGGAGCTAGCGGCCGGTACGCTCGCCCGGATACCCCTGAAGGGCAAGAGCGTGGAGCACGATATATCGTTCATCCGCCTGAAAGGGAGCCGGTTCGAGCCGGAGTACCGCGCGGTGTATGAGGAGATGCGCTCGTACCTGAGCTGAGGCGCAGCCGCGCGCAGGCGCGCTGTGGCCGCGTGCGGCTGCGAGGCCGCTCCGCGTCGGGTGAGGGGAGCGCGAATCTGCGATACTGAGCGGGGGCGCGACGGTGCGCGTCCGATCGAGGAGAGGGAGAGCCATGTTCACAGAGGCGAGCTATGCGGATATCCCCGAGTTCGGTGCAGCGCATGCGACCGATGAGCGCGCAGGCACGGGTTGCACCGTGTTCGTGGCGCCCGAGGGCGCGATAGGCGCGGTCGATGTGCGCGGGGGCGGCCCTGCCACGCGCGAGACCGATCTGCTGCGGCCTGAGAACATGGTGCAGAGCATACAGGCCGTCGTGCTGAGCGGCGGCTCGGCGTTCGGGCTGGAGGCAGCCTGCGGCGCTATGGAGGCGCTCGCAGCCGAGGGCCTGGGCTTCAAGCTGGCCACGGCATGCGTGCCTATCGTGTGCGGCGCCAGCCTGTTCGATCTGCTGGTGGGCGGAAGCGCTTGGCCCGACAAGGAGATGGGACGCCGCGCTGCTGTGGATGCCCTGGCTTCGCGCGGCGCCGATCTTGCGATGGGCAACGTGGGCGCGGGCACGGGCGCCACCGTGGGCAAGATGGGCCTGCCGCAGCAAGCCATGAAGGCGGGCTTCGGCTGGATGGGCCTGAGGCTGGGCGAGCTCGTGGTGGTGGCGAACGTGGCGGTGAATGCGCTCGGCAACGTGATGGGGCCGGATGGCGCATGGATAGCAGGCGTGCAAGACGGGCAGGGCAACATCATGGACCCCTACGCTGCGGCGATGAGCGCCCAGGCCGCTGCTGCTGCGGGCGGCCCGGTGACGAGCACCACCCTCGGCTGCGTGCTGACGAACGCGGAGCTGACGCAGGCGCAGGCGACGAAGGTGTCCCAGATAACCCAGGATGCCTATGCGCGCGCCATAAAGCCGGTCCATACGCTGAGCGACGGCGATACCGTGTTCACGATGGCATCGGGCAAGGCGAAGGCGGCACCTGATCTGGTGGCCATGCTCGCCACCGAGGCCATGCAGGGCGCCATCGTGCGCGCCGTCATGAGCGCCCAGAGCGCGTACGGCCTTGTCGCTGCGTGCGATCTGGTGAGAAGCTGAACGCGTTCCCGATGGAAGAGAGAGGAGCACCCATGGGCTGCTTCGATGATGTCAACGGCAAGCTCGGGTTCGGTCTGATGCGCTTGCCGAAGGTAGGCGATGAGATAGATATCCCACAGGTCTGCGATATGGTCGATGCCTTCATGGCTGCCGGTTTCAACTATTTCGACACGGCGTGGGCGTATGTGGGCAGCGAGGATGCGACGCGCCAGGCGCTCGTCGAGCGGTACCCGCGCGACGCCTTCCGTCTGGCTACGAAGGCAGCCCCGTGGTCGAAGTGCGAGACGGCCGAGGAGGCTCATGCGCAGTTCGACACGTCGCTGGCGCGCACGCAGGCGGGCTACTTCGATTATTACCTCATGCACAACCTGGGCAGCGTGCGCACGGCTGCGTTCGACCGCTTCGGCATGTGGGAGTTCGCCCAGCGCAAGCGAGAGCAGGGGCTGATACGCCATCTGGGGCTGTCCATCCACGACAACGCCGATGCGCTCGATGCGGTGCTGAGCGCGCATCCCGAGGTGGAGTTCGTGCAATTGCAGGTGAACTATCTCGATTGGGAGAACCCCATCCATCAGAGCCGGGCGTGCTTGGAGGTAGCGCGTGCGCACGGCAAGCCCGTGGTGGTGATGGAGCCTTTGCGCGGCGGCCTTCTGGCCGACCCTCCGGCGTCGGTGCACAAGGTGTTCGAGGAGGCCGACCCGGATGCGTCGTGCGCGTCGTGGGGCCTGCGCTTCGCCGCCAGCCAGCCCGATGTGGCCGTGGTGCTCTCGGGGATGGGCAGCCTCGCGCAGATGGAGGACAACATCGCCGCGCTGCGCGGGTTCGATGCGCTCGATGCCGCCGATGCGGCAGTGGTGGCGCGCGCCCAGAGCGAGCTGGCGGAGTTCGACTTGGTGCCGTGCACCGGGTGCGATTACTGCGCGAAGGCATGCCCGGCCAACATCGGCATATCCGGCGCGCTGCTGGCGCTGAACGCCCACACCATGTTCGGCAGCTATAAGACCGAGTGGATCGTCGGCGGCGAGCGCAAGGGCAAGAGCAAGCCGAGCGCCTGCCTGGCGTGCGGCGCCTGCGAGGCGCTGTGCCCCCAGCAGATACCCATCGTGGCCGAGCTGGCTCGCGCTGCCGAGCTGCTCGATCTCTGAGGCGCCGGGCAGCGCGGCCGTCCCTCGTGCGGTCGGATGGCCCCTCGGGGAAGAGGGAGCGGCTGGGACGCTGGGCGCAGCCGAGCAGGTGCGGCATCAGCGCGAGGAAGGCGAGCATGGCGAGAGAAGGAGAGGTGCGCATGGAGGAGCGTTGGGCGGATGGGAAGCAGCGTTGCGGCTGGGCCAACCCGGCGAACCCGCGCTACGTGGCCTATCACGACTGCGAGTGGGGCGTGCCCACCCACGACGACGCCGAGCTGTTCGAGCTGCTCATCCTCGAGTGCTTCCAGGCGGGGCTGTCGTGGGAGTGCATCCTGAACAAGCGGGAGGGCTTCCGCGCGGCGTTCGATGGTTTCGAGCTCGATGCGGTCTGCGCATACGGCCCGCGCGAGGTCGAGCGGCTGCTCGCCGATGCGCGCATCGTGCGCAACCGCCGCAAGGTGAGCGCCGCCATCGCCAATGCGCAGGCGTTCCGCGCCATCCAAGAGGAATACGGCAGCTTCGCCTCCTATCTATGGGGATGGACCGATGGGCAGCCGATCGCAGAGACGGGGCCTGCCACCTCGCCGCTCTCCGATGCCATATCGGCCGATCTGAAACGCCGCGGCATGAGCTTCGTCGGCTCGACGGTGGTGTATGCCTACCTCCAATCAGCCGGCCTCATCCAAGCCCATGAGGAAGGCTGCTATCTGCACGGCAGGCATCTCTGAGCGCTGAGGTTCCCTGCTCGCACCGTAGCAGATAAGAAAAGGACCGCCAGGTCGGCGGCCCTTTCTATTCTTTGGTGGAGCATAGGGGGATCGAACCCCTGACCTCGTGATTGCGAACCACGCGCTCTCCCTAATCATCCGTATACACGCACACGAAAAGCCTCTTGAGGCAGGTTACCACTCCTTTGCATGCGAATTGACGCGGCAGTTGATTCATGCGGGTTTGTAAAGGAGGAATTATGGCTGCAAGGATCATTGCCATTGCCAACCAAAAGGGTGGTACTGGCAAGACAGCAACAACGGCAAATCTAGGAATTGGATTAGCGAGAATTGGCAAAAGGGTTTTGCTTGTGGATGCCGACCCGCAAGGAGACCTCACGAAGTCGCTTGGATTGGGGGATCCAGATGCGATCGAAGTCACCCTTGCGAGTCACGTTGAAAACATCGTGAATGATACTCCCCTGGACCCAATTGCGGGAATTGTGCGAAGCGATGAAAACGTAGACTTGATGCCAGCCGATATCCGCCTTGCTAACACCGAAGCGAGCCTGTTCCTTGCGATGAACCGGGAGCGCGTGCTCTCGTCCTGGCTCGCTGGTTTGAGGGGCGGATACGACTACATCCTCATCGACTGCATGCCTTCTCTTGGAATGCTTCCAGTGAATGCCTTCACGGCCGCTGACAGCGTTCTCATAACCGTCTCAGCGGAGTATCTGCCTGTGGTGGCCATGACGGCGCTGCTGAAGACTATTGACCGCGTAAGGAATCAGATCAATCCAGGACTCCGTGTCGAGGGGGCCCTCCTCACGCTCTTTGACGGCCGCACGCGCATTGCACGCAAGGTGGAAGGCTTGCTGCGGTCCGAGTACGGCGCCCGCATGAGGGTTTTCGAGACTTGCATCCCGCGGGCGGTCTCGGCAAGCGAGGCGCCGAGCGCCGGTATGAGCATCTTCGCTTACGACCCCAACGGGAAGGTCGCTGCAGCATATGCGCGCCTCTGCGAGGAGGTGCTTTGCGGTGACTAGACGTGACTTGAAGTTCGACCTGCCCGCTGCGAGTGATTTGTTCAGCACTCAAGAGTCGCGAGATGCCGAACGCTTCGGCGCGATCATCGAAGTGGCAACGGATTTGATCGACCCCTTCCCAGGGCATCCGTACAAAGTCCGCGACGACGAAGCGATGGCTGATCTCGTCACCAGCATCGAGGAATCGGGCATCATTGAGCCTTTGCTGCTGAAGGCGAAGGATGATGACCGCTACACGCTCATCAGCGGACATCGACGCATGCACGCCGCACAGCTGATCGGCTTGGCTAAGGTGCCGGCATGCGTAAAGCAGTTCTCCGACGATGAGGCCATAATCGCTATGGTGGACGCGAATTTGCAGAGACCGAAGATCCTGCCAAGCGAGAAGGCCCTCGCAGTGAAGATGAAGATGGATGCCCTGAAGCGAAAAGCGGGCAGGCCGAAGAAGAATGGTGCACCAGAGGAGCATCATTTCCGAGGCGTGAAATCTGTGGACATCTTGGCCGAGCAGCTCGGAGAGAGCAGGGAACAGGTGCGCCGTTATGCGCGAGTCGCAAGGCTCATTCCGGATTTGCTTCGGCTGCTCGATGACGGTCGAATGAAGATGCGGCCTGCGGTAGAGCTCAGCTATCTCACCGAAGACGAGCAGAAGCGTGTTTTCGATGTCATGGCGGCTGAGGCCTGCACGCCATCGCACGAGCAGGCGCGGTTGCTCCGCAAGATGTCAGAAGATGGCACGCTTACCGATGCTGAGCTTGAGGAACTAATGCAGCAGTCGAAGCCGAATCAGGTCGAGATGTTCAGGTTTCCCGCTGCACGTCTGAGTGGGCTTGTGCCACAAGGTGCAACTAGGGATGAGATTGAAGAACGCGTGATCCAAGGCTTGAAGCTGCTGCGTCGCTATGAGGACACCAGGGCGGCGAGAAGCTCATGATGCTTAGAACAACGAAGGAACTCCGTCATGACCAGAAGGGCGGCGGAGTATGGGCAACCTGATACACCGAGGCAAAGGAAGCTTCACGCACGTTGAGAACACGATCTTCTTCGAGCGCGGATTGAGCGCTAAAGCAAAGGGGGCGTATTGCCAAATCCGCTCCCTTGAGACGAACCCGGATTGGGTGTTCACCATCGCCGGATTCACTGCGCTTTTCAAGGATGGCGCGGATTCGATCAAGAGCAGCCTAAAAGAACTGGAGCGCTTCGGTTTCCTGATTCGCGCTCGAAGGCGAGGAGCCGACGGGCGATTCGTCTCTGCGGAGGAGTCGGTTTGGATCACGCTTGATGATCCATCCATGTACGAAGAAGAGACGAGCAATCTCATCGCAGAAGGCTTCACGATCGTATCCAAGAGAACTGGAGCGTCGACAACGAAGGACTCAAGCGGACCAGAATCTGAAAAGAGTTCCCAGCTCAGAACCACATGCGGATTTTCCACATGTGGTGAAACCGCATGTGGCTCACCCATATCTGGACAAACCACATATGGGGAATCTGCCCCAATTAACCCTTTACCCCATCAACCCCTTATCGAATCCAAAGACCCTTCCCTTGCCCCTCCCATGAACGTCCGTGAACGAAGCGGCTCGGAAGCAGGGCGCATGCCCGAGTTCCCAGATGATTTCGAGCGGCTGTGCTCGATGTCGCTCAAGCCGATCGTCGCCATCAAGTTCAAGCGAGACTGCCTCGATGCGTGGAACCATCGGGTCGATGAGGGATACTCGGCGAAACAGATCCTCGACGCCTATCGCTCGTACGCAAAGAGCTACGAAAGGCGAAACGGATCCGACAACAGCAAGGCGAAGAACCTCGCGAGCTGGCTCACGCGCGAGGGTGGCCTTGTGGAGTTCGCGGACGATCCGGAACGGTGCTATGCCACGAACGAGGATGGCTCGCCGCTCTCGATGGAGGAACTGGCAAAGCACTACAAGAGGTTCGGCAAGCTTTGGAGAAGAGCCATGGGCAGACGCGGTCTCATTCTGTCGATGGCTTACGATCGCGATCCTAGTCTCGCAAAGAACGAGGCCGAAGATGAGCTTCGGGATGACAGGGAGTACTGCGATTTCATGGACGCATGCCACATTGCCTACGGGCAATACCTTCGGTGCGTTGACCCGAGCAACTCCCATGGCCTCTTCAAAGAGGAGAGCCTCTTCCAGGGCACCGATCTCATGACCTTCATAGCCCGCAAGGAAGAGATACGAACGCTCGCCAACGATGACCCGGACTTCGCTGAGCTGCTCGACCGCTACGAGACTCTATCAAAGGACACGACCGCCTGCAGACTGATCGGCCAGCTGGATGACAAGGCGTGGGAGAAGCGACGCTATGAAGAGCTTCAGCTCCAACACGAGATCGAAGCGCGAATCGAGCAGCACAGAAGCGAACAGGAAACATGAGGGTTCAAGGAATAGGGGCAATGATGACTGAAGGCGAAGAACTGAGGCTGCAAGATGCGCTCACCTCCCAATTGTTCCTCCTGACGGGCGTGCAGCAAGCGCTTTGGCATGTGAGGAGCGACTCCAGTGAGTATCCGATGTTTCAAGTGCTATCGGATGCAATGCTGCGCAGCATCAACGCGATCAAAGAGGCGATGCCGGAGGAGTGGCGCAAAGAGATCGAGCTGCGATGAGGCCAACCGCAGTGCCTGTGACGCTTCAGACACAAGAATGGCGTGAATTGTCCTTGAAGTGCGATTGCTGGGATGATGATGGCAAACAGGCCACGAAAGGACGGATGGCATGTGCGGTAGATTCGTGATGCTGACACACGATGAAGTTGCGGATGTGATCAGGAGCATTCAAATGGACACGCCCTACATCATCGAGCCCGATTGGCCTGCAAGACGACCATCAGCTTATCCTGGCTCTATCGTTCCCATCATCACGCCAAACGAGGACTTGCTCGTGCTACAGGACCTCAAATGGGGCTTCGAGGTGGGTTGGCAGAAGGGACTTGTGTTCAACACGCGCATCGAGTCGGCCTTGGGTCCAAGACCCGGTATGTGGAAGAAGCCGATCGCTGAGGGCAGGTGTATCGTTGCCACGGCTGGCTTCTTCGAGCCTCATGCCTCGGAGACCATCCGTAGCGCGCGTACCGGCAAGGAGATCAAGCGACAGTATTTCTTCGCGACGACAGGGGATCATCCGACGTTTCTGGCTGCAATTCGCAATGATGACGCCTTTTCTATCGTCACCACCGAACCCAACCAATGGATGTCTCCCATCCATAAGAGGATGCCGATAGTGCTTGAGACGTCAGAGGTTCCGCTTTGGCTGTCGGGAAGCTTCGAGGCTTTGGCGGATAGGAGTCACACCGAACTGGAGGTGATTCCCGCAGACGAGCTGGAGCCTGCGGAGCAGCCGACACAGCAGCGGCTCCTATAAGGCATCCTCGAACACCTTCTCTTCGACGAACCAGCGCGGGTCCTCGTAATAGAGGTTCGTGGTCACCTTTCCGATGCGCACGGTGTAGCAGAGGCCATCGCCGCCCACCCGCTTTGCTGATTGGCGTCGCGGCTTGCTGACCTCATCGAATGCATAGGTCTTTCCATCCCACCAAAGCACTGAGGTTGGGTGGATGGTCCCGTCCTCGTCCACCCGTGTCGTTACGGCCACGTACCTCTTCTTGCGTTCGCTGATGCCCCGCATGTCGCATCACCTGAGAAATCCGATCGGATGCACGGTGTTGTCTCGCTTGATGTCCAGCCCGGCCATAGCCTCATCGGTCAGCTCTACGCCGCGACGTACGCACGTGTTGCCGAAGCGGCGCCTCAGTGCATCGATGGAGAGGTCCAATCGCTCCATGAGAGCGATCCGGTTCGCGTCGCCGAAGAGGTCGTGCTGGACCGGTTCTGTCATGGAAACTAGATTCGTCGTGCGAACATGGAGTGCGCGTATCGCATGGTCTTCGTCCAAGGGTTGGTTCTCGCAAAGCAGCTTCATTGCGGTATCAGCGATCTCTTTAGTGAGGCACGTGGGCGCCTTGAGAGTGCGCTGCCTCGTGTATCCCGACAGGTCTCCTGCACGGCGAACGCCTATGGCGACCGTTCTGCACCGATAGCATGATTCGCGGAGCCTCTGCGAGACCGACTCTGACAGCAGCCAGATGAGCGCCTTTGCCTCCGATTCGCAGACGAGGTCATGAGGTGCGGTCAGGCCGTTTCCGATGCCTTTGATGTCATACTCGACGTCTGCTCGCTCGTAGTCCATCATCCGCACAGGACTCGTGTCCTTTCCTTGCGCGAATGAGCGCAGCATGGGGCCGATTTTGCCGAACCGCCTTTTGAGGAAGACGTCTCCCGCATGGGCGAGATCGCCTATGGTGCGGTAGCCTGCCGAGACGAGCTTTCTCTCCGTGGCCGCACCGACGTAGATCATATCCCGAACCGGACGGCTCCATGCGATGGCCTCGTAGTTCTCTGGCGTGATGGCGACGATGCCGTCACCGGGGTCCATGTCGCTTCCTAGCTTCGCGAACACCTTGTTCCAGCTCACCCCGATGCTCACGGTGAGTCCCAGCTCGGCCTTCACGCGCTCTGATATCTCCTGGGCGACTCTCATCTCGTCACCGCCGAACAACGACAGAGATCCGGTCATGTCGGTCCAGGCTTCATCCAAGCCGAAAGGCTCGACCAAGTCCGTGTAGTCGTAGTAGACCAATCGCGCCAAGCGGGAATAGCGCTTGTAGGCGGCGTAGTCCGGTGGGACGATGATGATGCTCGGACACGTCCTCTTCGCCTCCCAGATGGCGATGCCGGTCTTCACGCCGGCGGTCTTCGCCTGGCGTGATTTAGCCAAGATGATGCCGTTGCGCTTCTTCGGGTCACCCGCAACCGCGACGGGCTTATCTCGAAGCGCTGGATCCAGATGCTGCGCAACAGAGGCGTAGAACGCGTTCATGTCGATATGCATGACGATCCGCGTCATCGCGCCCCCTGTCTATGTAATAAAGAACATTTGTTCGTAGTGTTGCGCTCATGTTACCCCACGCTGCGTCATCCAACAATCGAACAAATTGTGTTGTTTGCTCCACGCTTGAGCTGCAGCACCAAAAGGGATGATGAAAAAAGAACAGGGAGGTGGATCCTCCCTGTTCAGCACCTGTGCAGCGCGGCTACGACACCGAAAATGCGTCGATATGATGACGCAACATCGCCCTGTTCTTGTTGACAGCGACAACGGAGACGATGTCGAAACGGATCGGCGCGTCGACGGCATCGTACTCGCCGACATAGGCAAGAGCAATGCGTTCGTACCTGTCACGCTTCTTCGCTGATATCGCTTCGTTAGGAAAGCCATTCTCGGCGCCCTTTCGCGTCTTCACTTCTACGAACACGAGCGTGTCACCATCTCTGGCTACGATGTCCGCCTCACCGGCGAAGCATGACCAGTTGCGATCGAGGATCCCGTATCCGCGTCGCTCAAGGAAGCGCACAGCGGCCTCCTCGCCCCGAATGCTCAGCCCCATGCTGTTGCGGGATGATGAGCGTTTCGGTGTGGTCGCACGGGCTTTCCTGCCACCGCGTCGGCGGCCTGTGCCTTGGGGCTGCTTCTGTCTCGCTGCCTTGGGTGCCTTCTTGGTGCCTGCGGGCCTTTCCATGACCCCTGCTGTCTCTGCCATGATTGGCTCCTTTCCACGTGGGTTCTGGTGGTCTATGTCAACAGGGGCGCCATCAGGCATCCCTGGGGATGCCTTTTGTCAGGAAGGTAGCTGCGTTTTCAAGGTGCTTGCTCTTCGCCCGTGCGTGAGCGGGAACGCGGATGCACGTTCATCCTCGCAGAGCGTGCATCTATCGCAGAGGTGCGGGTAGACGTTCGGGCATCTATGATCGTGCCTGTCTATACATATGGGAATGCATGGTGCGGCTTTGTCAGCCAGCTTGAAAGGACGAAGCCCTGCGGTCGTATCCTCATACACAAAACGAAAGGATCACCGGCTCATGATGACCACGAAATCGTATCGAATGGATGAAGCGACCCTTGAGCGCATAGAGCAACTTGAGAGCTCAAGAGAGCTGCATGCTGGCAGAAGGACGCTTGAGACCACCGCAACGCAAGTGCTGCGTGATGCGGTGGAGATGCTGCACCGGCACGAGCTGGGGCATGAGAGCATCATCTCTCCTCAGGACCCGCGATTCGCTTGATGCGGGTATAAAAAAGATCGGGTGCATTGCGCACCCGATCTGCGACCTGGCTTCGAATCTCCGACCCAGAGCCATCCCTGAAGGTGCTCGCTAGAAGGGAATGTCCTCGTCGTAGAGCGCCACATCGACGCCAGGGTCGACGGTGAGGTCAGATTCGGTTCCGCTGACCTTCTTGCCAGAACAGAGATCGATGTTCTCCACGATGACTTCCAGCTTGTTGCGTTTCTGCCCATCACGCTCCCACTGAGACCAGCGGAGCTTTCCATCCAAGGTGACCTTGGAACCCTTCGAAAGATGGGGCGCAAGGCCACTCGCGCGATTGCCGAAGATCGTGCAGTCGACGAAATTGGCGTAGTCTTCATACTCGCCGGTTTGGCTGTTCTTGCGCTTGTCGTTCACAGCGATGCCGAACGAAAGCACAGCTACTCCGCTTGCCGTGGTGCGAAGCTCGGGGTCACGGGTCAGATTGCCGCTCAGGACTACTCGATTGATGCTCATGTGCTATCTCCTTGTCTGTTGCGCACTTCGGTCTCGTGCAGCGTCCTTGCTGCGTAGGTCGATTCGAGATGTCAAAGTGCTGATGGTCGCTTCGTGCTCCTGACGGCACGAATAGCGGATGCGTAGACGAATCTATCCCGGATGCCATGACCTCACGGGTTGGCGAGTGTATGGGCACTCCTTCCCATCCACAGGTATATATGGGCGGCGCTCCGTCTCACTGCAAGACTCCATGAGTTTCTGTATTGACCTTGCCACCGAACAACGGGCGAACCGCTTGGAATCAAGAACGGAGGCAAGCGCGCCCGCTACGTTTGTCAGGATTACACCGCTCTTAGGAGATATGCATGGCAGTCAATGACACCCTCAATGAAATGTTCGGGATCGTGGGATCTATCCTCGGCACCGTGACCGATGGGCTCTACGGCATCGCGCCCAAGCTCATCGTGATGGCCATCCTGGTTGCCCTCATCGGCGTCGTGTTCTGCTCCAGCATGCAGCGTGGCGCGAAGATCGCAGCGGCCATAGTGATCGCGATCGTGGCCTTCGCGTTCGGCTTTTTGCCTGACATCGTGAACGGGCTCCTCGGTGCCGCAGGCGATGCCCAGATTGCATCGGCTTCGTCGAACGCGCTTGCCGATGCTCTTGGATAAGCCTCTGAGCGACCGGGCATCGGCATGGGCCTACGCGGTCTCGCTCATCCTCGCGCTCAGCGTCTGGGCGCTCGTCGCCTTTCCTGCGATCTACGTGTTCGGCTTCCTGGCGTTCCCGACTGACCTCGCAGGTGCCGCGCTATCGCCTCTCTCGTTCCTCTCGACCTACTTTGAGCGTTGCTTCCCGTTCGGGCTGAGTGCCTTTGCCGTCCTTGCGGGTAGCTACGGGGTGAGCCTCCTTGCGCTCGCCATAGGAGTCGCATCCTTCGCGTTGCCGATCATCGCGGTGAAGAGGATGCACAAACGCCTTACCCATGCGCCATCCATCCTGGACAAGCTGCCCAAAGCAGCCGATACCACCGAGCATGGCTCGGCACGCCTCATCGAAGACCCCAAGGAGATCGCCAAAGCCTGGAAATGCGTGGAGGCGACGGACATGGACATGGATCAGTCCGGAATCGTGCTCGGGTACTGGCTGGACAGGAGCCCGTGGCACGTCCTCTGGGAAGACCTGGCAAGGAGATCCGCTCGCATCCCGATGCCGCCAGAGCCCAAGGGCAGGTACTTCGTGACTGATGGCGACATACACGTGGCCATCTTTGGCTCCACCCGCGCTGGCAAGAGCCGGCGCATCCTCATCCCGACGATAGAGGTCCTCATGCGCGGCGAGAGGGAATCCGCGCTCGTGCTCGATCCGAAAGGCGAGCTCTACGGCCTCTGCTCAGAGGAGCTTCGCCGACGCGGCGTCAAGGTGAACCGCATAGACCTCAGGTACACGGAGCATTCCGATTGCCGCAATCCCATGGGCGAGGTCGTTGAGCTTTGGAGCATGATCCGCAAGGAGAAGAACGGTTCCCGCAGCCTTGAGCTCACGGCGAAGGTATCTCAGCGCGTACAGGACCTCGTTGAAATGCTCTTCCCCACGACGCCGGATGAAGGACAGGCGAAGTACTTCAACGACGGCGCACGTGCGCAGATCCGCTCCGCCATCCATTACGTGGCATCGAGCCCCTTCTGTCCCGATGAGCAGAAGACCCTCGCAACGGTCTCTCGTGTGCTGGCCATGTACGCGGATGCCCAGCCGCTCCCGCAGAATGACAAGCGCACGTTCGTCCCTTACGAAGCGATGCTGGAGAAGCTCCCGGCAGACCATCCAGCCGTCGAGGCGTGGGCTGCAGGGCGTGGCGGCACAGCGAAGGAGACCGCTCAGTTCTCATCGACCGCGCAGGGGCCGCTGCAGCTCTACCGCGACCCTTCGGTCATGCGCATCACGCAGACCACGACGACTCCTTTGGAGAATCTCGGCAAGGAGCGCTCCATCACATTCCTCATCGTCCCCCAGGACCGTCCTGCCTATGCAGGGTTCGCGAACCTCTACATCCAGCAGACCTACTCGGCGCTCTCTGACCTCGCAACCGATTACGGCGGACGCCTCCCGCAGAACGTGACTATCATCGGCGAGGAGATAGGCAACCTCACGCCCATCCCTGACCTGGCGGGAAAGCTCGGCTTCGGAACGGGCCTCGGCATTCGCTGGGTGCTCGTCTTGCAGAACCTCGCCAAAATGCAGGACCGCTATGGAGAGCGCCCCGCCACTGACATGGTGGGCAACTGCGGCGTGCAGTGCTTCATCAAGACCGATGAGATAGAGCGGACCGGCAAGCATATCGAGACGATGCTCGGCACCTACACGACCACATCGGAAGGGCAGTCAAGGTCAGGTGCTCGCCTCTCGCCGTTCAAGCCCCAAGGCTCCGATTCGGTTCGCACCGTGAAGCGCCAGCTGCTCACCGCAGACGAGCTGGCAGCATGGACGCCCGATATGGGCAACATCGTCATCAAGGACGGCATCAAGTACCTCATGCCCCTGCCAGACCTGTCCAAGATGCCAACGGAACGCATCTGCGGACTCGGCGACAAGGAGCACAACCAGGAGATGCAGCAGAGGGCCCTTTGCGGTGGCAAGCCCAATGCCATCCCCTTGCCGAAGCCCTGGTACCCCGAGCTCAAGCGCAAGAGGGACTACACTGCCAACATGCTCAAAGTCTGCCACGCCTCCTACATGCGCGAGCTCGGCTACATCTACCTTGCCCGCTATGCGGTGAAAAGCCAGGAGCCATCGCAACCCGCAAAGGGAAATGGTGCACCACTGGAGCACCAATCCCCGAAGGTCGGCTCTCAGCCCAGACAGAGGCCAGAACCTCGCAAGCCAACGAATGCCCGCGGATCGGCGAAAACCCCGCAATGCAAGGATGCTTGCACGAACGTCGGAGGCATAGGGCCAGACGATGCGGAATGGGCCGGTTGGTAGTCTCACGGCAAGACTGACGCCACGTATATACATCGCCATGCCATCCATGCAGCGAAGCCCCGCGAAGCATGAGCCGCCTTTGGACGCGAGCAGAATCTCCCATGGGCCGCACGCCCGGTAGACGGAGGCCGGGACGCGCGGCCCGCCAATTTCGAAACCATACGAAAGGCGGGAGCTTCAAGGCATGGACTTCGCATCGGTATTCAACAACATCATGGACATGGTCCGTGACAACATCCTGCTGACCATCGGCTACGGAATCCTCGGCCTGGTTGCCGCAGCGGCTCTTGTGATCTTGGCAAAGGAAGGCTTCGGCCTCGCGTTCACGCAGGACACCCCTGAGCGCCGAGAGAAGATGAAGAACTGCGTCTACGTCCTTGCTGTGTGCCTCGTGCTCGCCTTCCTGCCTGCCATCATCAATGGCGTGATCGCCCTCGCAGGCACAGCGACCAACCTCGGCCAGAGCTTCCTCACGATCTAGCCGGGAAGAGACACGTCCATGACTGTAGCCATCGCAACACTCGTTGTCATTGCGGCGGGCATCATCCTCGGCTTCTTCACCGGCGGAATCATCGAGTTCGCGCTGGTGCCGATGGTGTCAGGCTTCTTCGATGCGAGCGTGAACTTCCTATCCATCCCCATCGTCTCCACCATCGTCTTGTGGGGACAGGGCATCTCCATCGCCGCCGTGGTCGCCTTACGCGTCGGCGTCGGCATCAAGGAGATGATGCTTGGATCCCCTGACCGCGAGTTCTCCCTTGCCGAGTACATCTACAAGTCCGTGACCGCCATCATCCTGGTCGCGCTCATGCCAACCCTCTGCGCCGCCGTCATCAGCCTGGGCGACACCATGCTCGCGGACATCAAGGGCGGCATCGGAGCGCAAGGTGTCCTCGACAACCTCACCACCAACAACTATGAGAACCTCCTGGGCGTCACGAACCCCGTGGCCGTGATCCAGATGCTCATCAGCTCCATCCTGCTGCTCGTGGCCCTCATCATGTGCGTGATCGTGATGTACCAGTTCGCGAAGCGCCAGATCGAGATGGGCATCGTATCGCTCATCGCCCCGTGGGTATCCATCCTCGCGGGCACCACGAACGATTCCTCCCAGTACTGGGATCTACTGAAGAACCTCTTCGGGATGTGCGTCACCCAATGGGTACAGTACGTTCTCTGCATCATCGGCCTGTCGTGGCTGTCGAACCTTGCAGCATCGGCAGGGGATGTCTAATCGCTCACGCTCATCCCGCAGACCTTTGTGTCGGTGTTCTTCGTGATCGCCATCTTCGGCGCGTCTATCGGCGTCTCGCGCCTCATCGACCGCTACACCTTCAGCAGCGCATCCTCTGGCACGGGAGCCATGCTCACCGGCATCGCGGCACGCGGCGGCGCATCCAAGCTCGCGGGCATGGTCGCGAAGAAGTAGGCACGCTCATGGGCAACTCAACAGCAGCACAGATCGAGCCGATCACCTACGCGCTCGTAGGCATATTCGCTGCGGCAGCGCTCGTGGCCATCGCCGTGGCAGCAGCCCGCCACTTCCTCCGCAAGGGAGAAGATGCCTCGGCGCCCAGCGGCTTCGCGAGCCGCGCATCGCATGTGGTCGGATACATCTTCGCCGGCGGTCTCATAGCCGCAGGGGGCGCATCCATCTCCAGGCTTGCCAAGGAAACCGGCGGAGAGGCGGCGATCCAAGACGCCGCATCGATGACAGGCTCGGGCGCGAATCCCTTCGCACCCACGAAATCCACCGGGCTTGAGCCCATCCAAGGAGAGAGGTCGGATCTGGGCAAAGCGGCAGACAGGGCCATGAAGCTCATCCAGAAGGAGGTAGCCCGCGCATCCAAGGAAGAGGCGCGCGGGAAGATCGCCCAAGCCATCAAAGGTGTCGCAGCTACGGCCGACGGATCGGTCAGCGTGATTCCCATCCAAGACGACGAGACAGCTCGCAGGCTCCTCTCGGCATCCGACTACCTCCGCTACAAGAGCGGCGTGAAGTTCCAGGCAGTCAAGGCTTCGGACGGAAGCCAGCTCATACGCGCCATCAGCTAAAGAAAGGATAGGCATGGAAGAGAAACGCGCCTTCACGCGCAGGAACGCGCTCGCCCTCGGGGCGGTGGCGGCAGCGAGCGCTGCGTTCGCGCTCACGGGATGCAGCACCGAAGCGCCGACGAACGATGCGGGCTTCGTGGAGTTCGACCTTGAGAGCGGCGTGCTGCCCCTCGGCTCCGTCGTGGTCCTCGATGACGGATGCGAGCCCGAGATCGCACGCCTCATCATAGCCCGCAGGCCGGTCTACATCCAGGACGAGCATGTCTATGACTACGCTGGCGTGGTCTGGCCGATCGGCATCATCAGCGACATAGCAGGCGAGCCCTTTCCCAACGAGATACACCTCTTCGATGCGAAGGCCATCAAAGGCGTTCGCTTCGTCGGCTACGAGGGTGCGCTCGAAGCGGATGCGGCGGCTCGCCTCAAGGATTCCGCTGCTCAAGACGAGAGCTCCCTTGAGTCTCTTCTGCCCTTGGCGATGGAGATGGGCGTCGTGGAGCTTTCCGAGGATGTGGAGCTGTGAGCATGGGCGATCAGTTGACCATGCCGGTCTTCAAGCCGATGCGCAAGCGCCGCATGCTCTTGGGGCTCGGCCTCAAGGAGTGGATGCGGGTGGTAGGGTCGCTCGTCATCGGGGCGATGCTCGCGCTGTCGCTGGGCACGCTCAGGCAAGAGGCCGATGTCGCGCTCAATGCCTCCGAGCTGCAAGAGCAATATGGCAGGTACAGCCTGTATCAGAGCACCCTCCAGAAAGCCGAGTCCATGATGGATGCGGCCGGGACCGACAGCATCGAGGCCATCGACCTCACAGCCGACGAGCGGTCATTCGTCGCGAATGCCCGCTACCTGGGGATAGATGCGCAGATGGGCCGCGATGAGCTCATCGAGCTCATCCCCAAGAGCGAGCTGCGCGTGATCCCGGTGTTCCCTGACATCCCGCGTTGGATGTTCTGTCTTGGCATCCCGCTCGTCATCACCGTGCTCTTGAGCGTTGAGGTCTCGCACAACACGACGCTCTCGCGCGAGGGCAGCAGGTACCTCGGCTTCATGAGCTCCCAGCGTGTCTTCGACTCAACACCCAAAGCCTATCTGAGAGGACGATGATGCTCACCCTACCGCTCAAGCGCTCTATCAGAGATTCGAAGAGGAAGCGCAAGCAAGCCCTGGAGGCGCGGCAATCCGTCCAAGACCGCCTGCCGCTCGTAGACATACAAGAGGGCGTGCTGTACCTCAAGGACGGAAGCTATCGCATCTTCGTGGACTACCCCGGAAAGAACTACTCGATCTACTCTGCAGAGCAGATGCGCCAGGAGGCTCATGATGTCGCCTTCCTCGTCTCTTCTATCACATGCCCCTTCGCCATCGTCAAGTACGTGCGCTCGGTCGAGTCGCAAGAGGGCCTCATCGAGATCGAGAAGGCCCTCGACGATGCCCGCTCCCGTGCCTTGGGAGCCCACGGCGAGGTGCTGGACAAGGCAGCCTTCAAGCGCTTGGACCTCATCGAGCGCCACATCCTGCCGCAAGCGCTCACTGAGGCGGCCCGTGCGGAGCACCTGAGCGTCACCAACGTCATCGCGTTCATGTTCGACGCCAAGATCCCCATAGAGGAGGCAGAGCGTCAGGTTTATGGCTTCTGCCGCATCTCCGAGGACAAGACGAAGGTTCGCGCAGAGCGCCTGGACACGCCCGATGTGGTCGCGCTGCTCTCCGAGTGGCTAACGCCTACCGACATCCTCAAGGGAGCGTCAACCGATTCGATCGTCTTGCCGAGTCAATGGGATGGGGTAGCGTAATGGCGAAGAATATCCTCGGCAACCACAAGGGCCAGATGAACAAGGCCCTCATCAATGCGATAGCGCCCTCCCGGCTTGAGTTCGCCAACACCCACGGTCTCACCGATGACACATACATCAAGATGTTCGCCATGAGCGACTACGCCGCAGAGCAGCCCCTCGATTGGGGCAGCGCGTTCATCGGATGCTCCGGGCTCCAAGCACCGGTCGTCATCGCTTGCAAGCCCGCGAGCAAGGTGGCCATGCAGGAGCTCGTGGACAAGGCGGCATCCGAGGCAGATGCCCAGATCGTGTCCGTGCGCAAATCGCTCTCGGAGACCATCGACGACAAGCAGGCTGAAGAGCATGCGGTGCGCATCGCCCACATGATCGCGCGAGACAACGTGAGGATGTTCGAGGCGTCCATCTACATCGCGCTCCGCTCTCGCGAATACGATGAGCTTGCAGATTCGGAAGACTACCTCAGGCGGATGCTCGCTCCCTACGGAAACGGCGTCAAGACCCTCATCGCGAACCAGGACAAGATGTTCTTCGCCGCGTCCCCCATGCTGACAGATGACCCCGTCACCTTCGAGCAGACAGCACGCCCCATGCCGGCATCGACTTTGGCCTGGATGATGCCCTTCAAGAGCACGGGGCTCGCCGACCCCAGGGGCATCGGCATAGGAGTTGACGATGACGGCGGTGCCGTGCGCATCGACACCATGACGCACACCGCCACCAGGAAGAACTTCAACGGCATCTTCGTAGGCGATTCGGGCTCCGGCAAGTCCGCAGAGCTTAAGCATATCGCACTGCACGAGTGGGCGGTCAAGGGGGCCAAGATCCTCTGGATAGACCCAGAGGGCGAAGCCGAATCGTTCGTGCGCTCTCTGGGCTGCAAGGTGGTGAAGATCGGCTCTGAGAGCGAATCGGGCATCCCTGTGTTCGCGCCGCGCAACATCGGGTCAGGCGATGACGGCGCTGCCGATGACGCGGATGAGGACACGCAGAGCTCAACGTCCCAAGAGCGCGTGCTCGCCGCCACCATCCCGTTCGTCTCCTCCTACATCAAGATCGCCTTCTCGCCGGACATAGACGACATGCCGGCATTGGAGGAGGCGCTGGAGAGGACCTACGGCGGCTATGGCATCACCCCCGAGATGACCTTCGGCGAGTACGAGGCAACAGACCTCAGCTATCCCGTCATGGAGGACCTCTACAACGTCTTGAACGAACTGGCCAAGGAGAACCCGCAGAACCCCTCGTACGATCATGTGGCACAGCGCATCCGAAAGGCCGCGGTCGGCTATGACGCGCACCGCTACAACTCGCGCAAGGTGATCGACGCCTCCGATGACATCGTGCTCATCAATACCGAGGGCATCTCCGCCGACGAGGCCATGATGAGAGCCGAGTACTACAACATCCTCTCATGGTGTTGGTCGCAGATCCGCTCAGAGCGCTGGACGGGACGCTACGTCAGGCTCATCGCCGACGAGCTCCACACCATCGTCAACCGCAAGAGCGTGGATGCCGCGATGATGGTGAAGAACATCGTCCAGCGTGCCCGCAAGTACGGAGCTGGGTTCTTCGGTTCCACGCCCCAGATCGTCGATTTCAGGGCAGAGGGCGTGAAGGACATCGGCGAGGCCATCATTCTCAACTCCACCTATCGCTTCTACGGCGGCGCACGCGGCGACAACCTGGAATCCGTGGTGAAGACCGAGGGCTTCTCCAAGGAGGTGGAGCGCGGCCTCATGCGCGCCCAGCGAGCCCGGTTCGTGGTCTGCGCTGGCGCGACGGAGAAGACCTGGGTGAACACCGTCATCCCCGAATGGGAGCTGGAGCTCTTCGGGGCGGGCGGCGGCAAGTAGTGCCCGATGATGCGCCTCATCAAGATAGCCGCCATCTTCGCATTGAGCATCCCCATGCTCATCTCGATCGCCGTGCCGGTGATGCTCGGCGTCTCATCCTCAGCAGCCGGGGGCAACGGTGCGGCGATAGTCGAGGTCGCCAAGAGCGAATACGATGACTACGTGGCTGCTGACATCCACGGCGGCGACAAGTACCGCGCCTGGATCAACGGCGGAGCTGCCGATGGCGCTCCTTGGTGCGCTACGTTCGTCTCATGGTGCGCGAACGAGTGCGGGTTCATCGAATCCGGCATCGTTCCCAAGAATGGTGCCGTTCTCGGCTTCCTCGATTACTACCGAAGCCACCCCGACATGGGTGCCGTGTTCGACGGGAACGCCTACAGCCCGGTCCCAGGTGACTTCATCGTGTGGCAGCGCAGTCTCGACCCCGACAGCATCATCGAGTCGCACATCGGCATCGTGGAGCGCGTGGGCGACGAAGGGCGCGTCTACACCATAGAGGGCAACTCCGGCAACAGCATCTCCAAGAACTCCTACGCGCGCGCTGGCCTGGCCAGCTACTACATCCATCCTGCCTACCCGGCCACAGCCGCTGGCGCAAGCTATGTCGATGACCCGACATGCGGCGACATCGCCATCGACTACGGCGGAAGGACCAACTGCTACACCTACATGGGTTGGCAGACCATCACCTCCCCGAGCTCCAACCAGTACAAGCTGCGCGAAGCGGCTGGCATGAACTTCGACGATGAGGGCTTCGGCATCATCAACGGTCGCTATGTGATCGCATGCACCACCACCTTCGGGGGCGTCGGCGACTACATCGACTTCTACCTGCAGGACGGCACGGTTCTCGCATGCGTCATCGGCGACATCAAGAGCGAGAGCGATGCTAACTGGACCAGGTTCGGGCACACGACCCCGCCAAACGGTCTCTCCGTCGTCGAGTTCGTGGTGGACAAGACCTCCTGGTATGGCTCAGGGCATGCCAACCCCGGTACGCCCAGCTGCCATCCCGAATGGAAGCAGCAGATCGTATCCGCATCAAAGGTCGGCTCTTTCGACGGCGCATCCACGACACAGGTCGGCGGCCTTGCCTCCTGCTCAGCAGCCATCATCCGAGCCACCATCGCCCGTTAGGAAAGGACTTGCGAATGAAGCGAAGCGAAGGCAAAGGTAGCGCGTCATCCAAGGGTAGAGGCCATCAGGCAGCCATCGCCATCGGCACCTTCGCCCTGGCGGCGGCACTGCTCTCGTACGGGCTCGTTACCTCGTGCTCCACAGAAGAGGAGCCGCAGATAGAGCCGGAGACCGCCCCACAGCAAAGCGAAGCACAGACGCACCAGAGCTTGTTCTTCGGTACGGAGAACTGGACCTTCATGTCAGATGACACGATGCAGCGCTTCCAAGAGGAGTTCTATGCATGGCTGCTTGAGAGCGAAGGCTTGGAGGATGGTGCGTACGTGTACCTCCATTCAGAGGAGATCGCGTGCGTTGATGGCGTCTGGAGCGCATACGCCCGCACGCCGCTCGATGATGCCTACTACAAGGTCACCTTCGACCCTCAGAGCAAAGAGATCACCTACCAAGAGGTGCTCAGACCCTCGTTCGCTAACAAGCCCGTCGAAGCGCGCGAAGAGATAGCCGCCTCAGTCGCAGAGCAAGACGAGCAGGATCAGCCCAACGTGCGCAATGCTTCGAACAACATCCCCGTTGACGATGTGAGCACCCTGTCCGCTCTCATGCCGAAAGCCGCAGCCGAATCGCTCTCAAGGATCGTGAGCGAGTACGCAGCAATGAAGGGCATCCAGACCTCTAGCGCCCTCTGCAGCGTCTACCCTGAGAGCGTATCCACGAGCAGTGGCACAACAACGCTTGAGGTGCTCATCTACGACGCCCAGAAGAACGGCTACGTCATCAAGGCGGACTATGATTCCGCATCCGACAGGTTCGGGATGTCCATGACGCAGCTCTAACCAAAAGCACGGAGTCAATACCTGCGAAGCACAAGGAGCAATACGGGACCCGTGGCGCTTCTCGCCGCTCATATACCCCCTAGCTTCGTGTCAGTGACGCCTTCCGGCGACACAGTCCATCTATGAGAAAGGTAGGTGTATGAGCGCAATGCGTACAGGCCTCATCACGAGCAAGGATCGGGCGACACTCTACAAGGAGGTGCTGCCGCGGGGGACGATCATCGAGTGCGACCCGGAGCGCCGGCTCAAGGACACGCTGCGGGAGATGTCCCGCAAGGCGGTCAACGTGGCGGTCGTGGACGATGCCGGGCTCGCCCATCCCGAGGCAGACGAGCTTGAGATGCTTGACTGGGCAGCCCTGCCGCAGAAGCACCCGCTCCGCATCGTGTTCGCTGCCTCTGCAGACCGAAGCCCCAAAGACCCCCTCTTCGCGGCGCTTGCAGAGGCAAAGGTGTACGACATCGTGCGCCCGGATCAGCCGGACGAGCTCTTCCAAGCGGTCAGGCAGCGCATAGAGAATCCTGCATCGGCAGATGATGTGCAGCAGTATCTCAGCCGCAGTCCACGAAGGCGAGGAGGGCGCACAGGGCAGAAGAAGCCCGGGCGGAAGAGCTATCCGAAGGGGATCGCGGGTTCGCATCCTTTACTGGAACCGCCTCGAACCGTAGAAAGTGAAAACAAGGAGAACCAACCGTGCACAGAACCATCATGGAGCTACATCATGCCTGAGACACCGAAGCAGACAACGACGCACGCCAAGCGCCGCAAGGTGGTCTCAACGGCATCGCTGTTCGGGCATCCTGGCGCAACGACGCTTGCGATGTCCCTCGCCCTTTGGCTTGCGAAGCGCAAGCGAAAGAAGATCGTCTGCGCGTTGTCCGACAACGCCTTCTTCAACCACTTGAAAGCTGGATTCAACGCAGAGACTGCAGCTGAATCGTTTGAATACAAGGGCGTGACGTTCTGCACGTTCGCAGGAGCGGAAGCGTTCGCAGACGATGCAGCATGGGCGATCTACGACTGCGGCCGCCTGTTCACAACCCATGCGGACACCCCGGCATCGAACGCCCACAGGCGCTTCTACACGTCCAACATGAAGCTCATGTGCCTGGAAGGACAGCCCTGGGACACGCCCAAGGTCAAGGACGCACTCAAGGACATGGCACCGAGCGAGATCGCCTCATGGACGTGGTGCATCCGATCCGCATCGAGCGACTTTATAGCTCAGCTCAAGGCATATCTGACAGAGATGCGCGCCAACACAGAGAGCTGGTTCAAGACGCCTGAAAACCCTGAGTTCTTCGCGCGGGCCGGACACGACGGTTTCGACAAGGTCAATTACGACGGCCTCTTGGGCAAGAGCCGCCATGACCAGGAAGGAGGAAGCCTATGAGGCGGGATGTTCCAGCCTCGATGCAGGCAGCCAACACTCCGTCTCATATCTTGAAAGCCATTCTCATCATCTCGCTCGTCTTAGGGCTTGTGCCTTTTGGCATGCTGGCCATGCCTGAGAAAGCATACGCATCCGACTATGCGTACCTCTCGGTCGGGGACAAGATCCCTTACGCCGGATGGACGACCACATGCTTCTCGGTATTCGGCAACGAAGCCTATTGCGGCGATCCCTCAAGCGACACGCCAGCCGCCGGCACCTACCGAGTTGAGGAGGTAACCGACGCTGCGCTCTTGGCCGGGTTGTGGTTCGGATATGGCGGCCCGGGATTCGACGCCTCCATGTGGCCGAGCAGCTGGTATGACGGCTCCGGTATGACGGCGAATCGCTATCGCGCCCTCACGCATATCGTGCTGTCGGATATTTATGCGCACAACGGTCACTACTCATATGGGCAATGCAACAGCAGCTTCGTGCGCTGGTGCCAAGACAACGTCATTGGCTTCTCCATTTCCAATGGGGAGCTGGTCAACGAGAACGTCGTCAACGTCCGTATCAACTGGAATGCCTTTCTGCTGAACGGGGCAGGCGAGTCTTACGGCGACGTTCCTGCCGGATTCAAAGGCTATCTGATGCACACCGGATCGCGCACGCAGGTCATCCTCGCGTTCGACTACCATCCCTATGGCTCACTGGAGATCCGCAAGGCATCCGCGAACCCCGACATATCCACCGGGAACGATTGCTACACCCTGGAAGGCGCGGTCTACGGTCTCTATACCGATCCCGGATGCACGAACCTCATGCGAAGCATCACGACCAACGTCGATGGCGTTGCGCGCGCAGACGAGGTGCCCATCGGCACCTACTACGTGAAAGAGATCTCGGCCCCGAGAGGCTATGCGCTGTCGTATGACGTGAGCAACGTAGCGATCGAGGCCGAGCAGACCACCTACCTTGGCACCGTCGACATCCCCCAGAACGACCCCGCCTACTTTTGCGTCCAAAAGTACGACGGCGAGCGCACCTACTTCGCGCACAATCTGCCGCAAGGCTCAGCCAGCCTCGGCGGTGCCGAGTACCGGCTCGACTACTACGACGGCTACTTCAGCACGCTCGCAGATGCTGAGCGCTCCGGTGACCCAACGCGCACTTGGATCGTGCGCACTGACGAGGATGGGTTCGCAGCGCTCGATCAGGACTACGTCGTCTCTGGTGGTTCTCTCTACACTGACACCCACGGCAATCCCACATTGCCCCTCGGCACGCTCGTGATCCGCGAGACCAAGGCGCCTGAGGGCTACCTTCTGGACAGCAGCACCGTCTATGTGCAGCAGATCACGCCCCAAGGCCACCTTGAGGCCGTCTACACCTATGTCACTCCGATCCACCCCGAACAGGTCATCCGCGGCGGCGTGTCCATTGAGAAGCGCGACATCGAGAGCGGCCTGCTCACGCCACTCGGTGGTGCTACGTTGGACAAGACCGAGTTCAAGATCACCAACCGCTCAGCCAATACGGTCATCGTTGATGGCATAGACTATGCGCCGGGTGCCGTGGTCAAGACCATCTACACCGATGGCGCTGTCGCATCCACGGCTGCTGACTGCCTGCCCTATGGCCATTACTCCATCCAGGAGACGTCACCCAGCACGGGCTATCTGCTGACGGATGTCACCGAGCGGTTCTTCGACATCGTCAACGACGGCGAGATCGTGAAGATCGAGGGCGACAAGGCACCTCATAACCAGGTGAAGCGCGGCGATGTGGAGCTCGTCAAGGTCCGCGAATCCGACCAGCGCCGCCTCGATGGCATTCCCTTCAGGATCACTTCGGAGACCACGGGCGAATCCCATGTGTTCGTCTCCGACGAGAATGGCGAGGCGAAGACCGAGGCAGCTTGGAACCCGCACACCCAGCGCACCAATGCCAACGATGATGCGGTGGCGGAGGACGGAACCGTTGACGAGTCGAAGTTGGATAGCGAGGCTGGCATCTGGTTCGGGCTGACCACCGAGGGCTGGACCGTGAAGGCAGACGATGCGCTCGGTGCGCTGCCCTACGACACCTACCAGATCGACGAGCTCGGCTGCTCCAAGAACGAGGGCCTTGAGCTCGTGAGCATGAAGCTGCGCGTCTCTCGCCACGCCTACCAGGTGGACCTGGGAAGCGTGGACAACCAGCCGAAGGGGCAGATCACCCTCTCGACCACTGCGCGTGATGGACATGACGGCGACAAGGCTCTGACGCTCGACCCCGAGGCAACGCTCATCGACCGCGTCGAGTACACGGGGCTCACCGTCGGCGCGACCTACACCATGCAGGGCACGCTCATGGACAAGGCCACGGGCGAGCCGGTCAAGCGCGACGACGGCACGAGCGTTACCGCATCCAAGACCTTCAAAGCCGAAAGCGCCAGCGGCTACGTTGAGCTTGAGTTCGCCTTCGATGCCACCAAGCTCGCAGGCCATCCCACGGTCGCCTTCGAGGTGCTGGTGGACACGGCAACGGATGCTGCGGTTGCAGAGCATACCGACATCGAGGACTTCGATCAGACGGTCAACGTCAACGAGCCGAAGATCGGCACGACCGCCAAGGACGGCCTTGACGGGGACCATGCCGTCATCGCAGACGGCAAGGCGAAGGTCGTGGACACCATCACCTACCGCGGCCTCATGGTCGGCAAGGAGTACACCGCCGAGGGCACCATCATGGCGGTCGGGTCTAACGGGGCAGAGCCCCTCAAGGACGCTGATGGCAATCCGGTCACCGCGTCCGTGACATTCACACCCGAGGATGCCAATGGCAACATCGACGTCACCTTCGAGTTCGACGCCTCTCTGCTTGCCGGCATGAAGCTCGTCGCCTTCGAGAAGGTGCTTCGCGCTGGTGCCGTCATCGCCGACCACGAGGACCCTGACGATCCCTCGCAGACCGTGGATGTGGTCGCGCCTGAGATCGGGACGTATGCGTTCGATGAGGTAGATGGCGACAAGGATGTCGTGGCAGACGTCTCATCGAAGGTCGTTGACAAGGTGTCCTATCAGAACCTCGTTCCCGGCAGGAGCTACGTCACCTATGGCATCGTGTTCGAGAAAGGGGGCATGCCCGCTGTCGCGTCTGAGGATGAGGTCTCCGAAGAGGATGTCCGCTGGCTCTACGAGCAGGCTGCAGAAGCGCTCGGCTACCAGAGCGCAGATGAGGCAGGCGAGCTTTCCGCGCTCCCACGAACGCTGGATGCGGGTCGCCTTGAGGCGTTGCTCAAGTCGGCCGAGAGCGCATCCTGGCTCGTTTGGGGCAAGAGCGAGTTCACCCCCGATGCCCAGAGCGGTAGCACCGACGTGCCCTTCGAGTTCGACAGCCGCAAGCTCGCTGGCAAGGAGCTGGTGGTGCTTGAGGTGCTGATAGACCTCGATGACGATGAGGCCAAGCTCGTCGCAGACCATGTTGAACTGGAGAGCGTTGACCAATCCTTCGACGTGGTTGCGAGCAGCATCGGGACGCTCGCGAGAGACAAGTCTGACGGGGACCACTCCGCCTTGGCATGCAAGGATGCCGTCATCGTGGACACCGTGAGCTACGCGAACTTGATCCCCGGGCTTGAGTACGAGCTTTCCGGCGTTCTCATGGACAAGGCCAAGGGCAAGGAGCTCATGATCGGCGACAAGCCGGTCAAGTCCAGCATCCGCTTCACGCCCAACGCATCTGCAGGCGAGGTCGAGGTTGAGTTCTCATTCGATTCCACGGGCATAGAGGATCACGACCTCGTGGTCTTCGAATACCTCGCCAAAGACGACGTTCCCGTTGCGGAGCATACGGACATCAACGACGAGGCGCAGAGCGTGCATGTGACCGATGCGGAGCTCACGCACACCAGGACCGGCTTCTACGACAAGACCGGCGTCGACCAACGCGCCCTCTTCGCGCTGATCGCCGTTTTGCTGGTCGGCGGAGCCATCGCAGGTTGCTACGGCCTTCGCAAGCTCATGGCCAAGCGCTCGGACGAAAGCGACGACAGCGCAGCCGAACCCGAGGAATCACCCAAGGAAGACGAATAAGCATCGTGAGGCCCTTCGCTCGCGCGCGGGGCCTCGCCTCATCGAACAAAGCGAGGAACAAGTGAATCAGAACGACCAAGGGGTCTTGGCCCCCGAAGAAGTCATGCCCGCCTTTGTGCCGGGCGAGACCCAAGCGGGCAAGAAGGGATGGCGCGACCGCATGCCCATAGCAGTGGCATCCTGTGCCGTGGCGCTCTCGATCGCGTGCTGCCTATGCTGTGCGTTCGCGCCTCTTGGCAGCCCGTCCGAGAACGGGGATCCTGGTGCCTCAACCCCACAGAGCGCCGCGGGCACCCATGAGCATGATTGGGCGATCGATTACGAGACGGTCCACCATGATGCCCAGACGCACGAGGAGATCGTACAACCGGTCTACGAAACCGTCATCACCAATCACAGTGTATGCAACGAATGCAACGAGCTGATCGACGGGCGTGCTGCAGAGCATATCGTCATCACGGGCCACAGCGGGTACTCCACGAACGTCCCCGTTGAGGAGACTCGGAAGGTGGCCGATGGGCGAATTGACGTCATCGAGGACAGCCCTGAATACGACGAGCTCGTAGCCACGGGCCGTACCTGCACCATCTGCGGGAGGACGTCCTGATGTCCGCAAGGAAGCGCTTGATAGCGGGAGCGGCATTCTTCATGGGTGCCGCTCTCATCGCTGGAGCGATATGGATCTACGCTGACATGCAAAGACAGCTCGATGACGCCACGCCCGAACCGAGCCCGGTCACCATGACCAAACCCTATCCGAATGGGTTCCCGATGGTGGATTGGGAGTTTTGGGAGAGCATCAACCCTGACATCATCGGATGGGTCACCATACCGGAGACCTCCATCGACCTTCCCATCGTTCAAGGGCCTGCGGAGGATCCGGATTACTACCTCTCCCATGACATCTACAAAAACCCCAACGCAAATGGCTGTCCTTACCTAGACGCCGAATGCGCGGAGATGGGCCTCCTGTCGCGCAACTGCGTCATCTTCGCGCACCATTCATCGAACGGGGCGATGTTCTCCGACCTTGCGAAGTACTCAGACCTGGAGTTCGCCAACGAGCATCCGAGGATCTTGCTGCAGACGCCAGAATGGAGGGCCACGCTCATGCCGCGCATGGTGGACGTCGTGAACGCCTCCAAGGAGCCGAAGCAAGTCATCTTCGAGGATGATGCGGAGTTCGATTCGTGGTGGCAGGAGAAGCGCTCAGATGTCACGCTGGACATTGACGCAGCCGAGACGCCGGCAAGGGCCTACTCATTCGTCACGTGCTCCTACAACACGTGGAAGAACGAGCGCACCATCGTCTACGCATCCAAGCGCGGCTGGACCGTCTGGCCAGAGGCCAACCCTCCGGAGGTCAGCGAAGCTGTCGGATGAAGCGGGGGAGCCACGCGGCGATGTCCACGGGCTTCGTATCCGTCCAGGACCTCGAAGACGTCTTCATGCGCATTTGGAAGGACTTGTTGCTGAGAGTATGGCTTGCCCTGTCTGCGATGCCGTCCAAGTCCGCATCCCACATATCCTCGTCCTCGACGATCAGAAGCTCGATGTAGTGCAATAGGAGGGCGCGATCGAGCGAGTCCATGTGGCCGATGTAATACATATCGTGGAGGTCCCTGTACCGCGTTGACCTTATCCCATGGAGCAGGAGGCTCTTCAGCTTCTCAGCGAACATCTGCTCCTTCGAGTTCGCCAGCAGGGACACGCCGTCGTCGTTTTGGGCGATGTCGAACCAGCGCTCCTCTTGCTCCAGGTCCAGCTTCGCATGAACGCCAAGGTCGAGCTTCGTGCTGAAGGTTGCGGCACCGTCGTTGATCTCAAGATGGACGCGCTTTCCCTTGTAGTCCTGCTGGGAGAGCTCTTCGATGCGTCCCTTGATCCTTATCTCGATCTCGTCATCGACGCTAGAAAGGGCGCTGATGAAGCGCCTTATCGCATCATCGGAGATCGAGTAGCTGATGAAGTCGAGGTCTATGTCCTGTGTCGCCCGTCTTTGGTTGCCGGAGATCGCGCACATGAGAACGCCGCCCTTGATCGCGACGTTCCTGCTCATAGGCGACCTGGAGATCCTATCCAAGACGACATCCTGGCATGCGCGGGCTGTCGCGTTCAGCTCGCTGTACCCAGCACTCTCGTATTTCCGTCTGATCTTGCTCAGATCCATCAGAACACCTCTTCAAGCACGCGATTGAGATATGACCCACCCCGAGGGATGCGCTTCGCATATTCCTCCAGTTTGTACATATCCAATCTGTCTGCAAGTCTGCGATACGAGCCCACTGCCTCGCGGTAGATGTCATAGGGCAGCTTGTTACGCGACCTCATGAGCTCAAGGAGCATCCTTTCGAGATCGAAGACACGCACCTCCGCACCGTCATGGATGGCGGTGGTCGTACCAACCTGCAGCCAATCTTCAGGGATGTAGCTTGGGCGGATCGCAGGATTCGTGATCTTGGTCCCACCGCGCTTCGTAGCCACGTCTATGCGTTCTGGCGGAAGATCTATCAGGCCGTGGAGATACAGCGCCGTCGGTCCCGTTACGACCGCGCCGGGGTAGAGCTTGGCGAGAGAACCCAAGAAGCTGTCAGATGCCTCGGTCGCATAGAGGCTCCTGCCAAGGCGTCGGATCTCGCCTGTCTTGATAGCTTGCCGCAAGCCGTATTGGCCACCGCTTTGGGCAATAGCTTCTTTGTACGTGAGCAGCATGGAGGTGTCCTAAATACATAACCGCCTACATATGCAGCTTATTGTAGGCGGTTATGGACATTCGAGCAAGATTGCGTGCGTCGCTTTCACTTAGTTGCGCCGCAGGGGCACTTGTAGCCAGTGATCTCGTACTCGATGTGCGTCTGTGTGGGATGGCTGATGGTGCCACATGGGACCTTCTTGGGATAAGAGTACGTGCCGCCGCCTTCTCCAGCTAGCGTATGCGCTTTGCCGTGTTGGAGGATGCTGCGTCCCTGCTTGTCGCCATTCGTGATGTCCTCGCCGCAAGCGCTGCACATGACGCGCTCTTCGGTTCTGTATTGCGTCTCGGTGTATGCGCCGACGTCGATCACCTCACGAGGCCCCTTGACCGGCACCCAAGAGTGCTTGTGCTCCCCGGAAGGCGCAGACTGGATAGCCGGTGTAGAGTTGGCAGCATTGCCGCCATGGGCAACAGGCGTTGGCACGCCTGCAGCCTCAGCAGCCGCTTGGGACTCACCGTGTGTGGAGGCATCTTCGGATGCCTCCACGGCCTCATCTTCAACGAGAGCTTCGGCTTCATCGCCTGGCCCCCAATCGGCCGTCCCTTCATCGTTCGAGCTGCCGGTGACCTCCTCAACAGGAGCAGGCTTCCCCTCTTCGATGGCACCGGCCTTCTGCATGGCGCAAGCCGTCAGGGAGCCAAGCACGAGAACTGCAAGGATCGCAGCAACAACGACCAATGCCTTCCTATCCGTCTTCTTCAGCGTTTTCATCCTTATCAACTCCTTTGCATACTGAGAGCTCTGGTAACTGCACAAGAGCGTAGACGCAGCCTTCTTTGGCCCTGTCAGCAGTGATGGGGAATGGGATAGCGCGTTCCCTGATGGCTGCCTTCAGGAACATTTCGACGCCACCCGAAAGCGAGATGCCCATTTCAGCGAGGACTTGCTGCGCCTCTTCCTTGATCGTGCTATCTAACGTGATCGTGAACCTATCTTTAGCCAAAGCAGTTCGCCTCCTCTGTAGTATGTATAAAGTATGTATTATATACATACTTATGTCAAGAGCGGCAGAAGCTGGTCAGCGTAGCGCTCGCTCCACATCGAACCTGTCGTGATCGAGAGACCGGTCGCGCTCACCGCGCATGCCGCCTCGCACGGCACAGTAAGCCATGCTTCGCGAAGCGCTCTCCAAAACGGATAGGATCCCGAGCAGCTCTGCTCCTGGCTGGCGATCGTGGTCAGCCGAGCGCTCCACATCCTGCATGGCTCGTTCGGTAACGTTCCTGGCGAACGCATCGACGAACCTTCCGTGCACCTGTTCATAGGTATCTCGCACAGGCGCCCCCGTTCGCTGCGCCTGCTCCTGGGCTGCTTCTCGCAAAGATGCCCCCAGAGCGCTCCCAGAGGCCGCTCTCTCGGCATATGACCGGGCAGCAGCCATAGCTCGCCCTGTGAACGCATCTACGCTTCCAGCGCGGCGCACAGCGGCTCTCACGGCCTTGTAGTCCCTCTCCATGCCTCGCACTTGCCTGATCGAGACACCGTATGCGCGGCTCACGGCATCCCTTGAGGGACGGCTGCCAAATGCGATCAGCGGTCGTCTGGCTGCACGTCCGACTGCACGCTCTGCACTGCGGCTAGTCCATGATCGCCCGTTGCGGAAGCGATCATCGTCGCCGGCAACCCCGCGCACTATCTTGCTCGACACGCGCTTGAGGAACTCGTCGCGCTCACCCCTGATGAGCGCATCGCGCTCTCGTGCAAAACCGCTATCGCCATAGCCCTTGAGATCTGCAAGCACCTCAGCGCATCTTCGGTACTCGCCAGATAGATGGGCAAATGATGGGCTCTCCTTCTCAAGCAGCCGAACCAGGTCGCGTGCGATGCCGTATGCCTTCCAGTTATGGGCCAGGTGTCCATGGCCACCGTCGAGGCTCGACCTCATCGCATCGAGCAGCTTCGTTGCCTTCGCCTGCCCCACAGCGGATAGGTCGGACCTGTCTGATAACCGGTACTCGAGCCCGTAGCGCAAAGCCGTCTGCTCTAGCCTTCGCGCGTCGGCTTGGGATACGGGAAGCCCGAGCTGCCTGCGTGCTTCGAAGCGGCTCAGATCCCTGATATGGTTCCTGCGGATATTGCGCTCCTCGCGGATCCGAGCGTAGCCCACGCGATAGATCTTCTCCTTGCCGGCACGGGTGCCCTCGCGAGATACCGTGTAGCCTGGCTGGATCTCGCCACGGGCAGACCAGGTGTAGATGTGCGCATGGACCGACCGCGCCGCATCGGTGTGGTAGCACGCCACCCAGCGGATGTCCTCCGGGTTCCGGATCGCGCCCCACTTCTCCACGTTGCGCTGCCAGGTGCATCGAAGCAGCCTCTGCATGTCCTCCTTGGTTGAGAGTCCGAGCGCCTCCATGTGCTCGCGCTTGACGGTCACGATGGAATCGACGAACGCGCCTCCGGATGCACGCATGGACGCCTCCACCTGATCGCGTGCCACGGGACCATGTTGGTCCCAATAGGTCGCGTCCTCCTGGCGTCCCAACCCCTTAGCCACGTAGTCGCCGAGCCTGCCTATGTAGTCCAACCTATCACGCACAAGGGCATCGTCGTAGGCAGTCGCATCGCGTTCGATGTCCGAGCGATTCTGGTATTCGCCCTCTCTGCCTATGTAGTCGAGCCCAAGGGAAACGCTCTGAGAAGACATGGGTATGGCCCCGGTGTTCCTGGATCCTACAGCCTGTGAGTGGTCCCGTGGTGTATGGCGGACGATGATCGCGCGATGGATCGGGATGCCGTCTCTATAGCGCGCCGTCATCTATGTCCTCATCCCGCATCATGGAATGCCTCAAGCCATCGAAGCCGAGCCACAACCCTCTCTCAAGGGCGATCTGCAGCCGCTCGTCTCCACGACCATCAACGCCTTCCGACCCCTCCAAGAGCCCCAATGCGCAGGCCAACGCTGCACCAGCCAGCACCCTCAGGTCATCCATGTCCAGCCTCAACTCATTCGCTAGGCGACCATAGAGGTCATCGGCACTGAACTCGCGCTGCACGCGCTCTTGCTCCAGGAAGGAATCGAACTCATCGCGTATCGCTTGCCGAACGAGCGGAGCCCACGCACGTTGCGCCTCGTTCATCACTCCTTGCTCGATGAGGTCACGTGCGAATGCGGCAGGAGCCTTCCCGCTCTTCGCCGCGAGCAAGTCCAGCTGCCTCTTCACATCCTCATCGATGCGCACCGTGAGCCTATCCATTGCGCTTGCCCTTCTGCGACTTGGATGCAAGTGCGCTCATAGCTTGCACGTCATCGCCCTTCAAGATCGCGTCCCACTCATCCCCGTCGCGCCCCATCAAGCCGAGCTCTCCCAATTCGAAGATCTCAATCGCGGACGCCCAAGCTGCAAGGAAGGATGTTTTCGGGTCCCGGCTGAGCTTCCCACCCAACTCCGAATAGGCCATGCGGAATATCTCATCAGGTGCCTTCGCGTTCGCGAGCCTTCCCAACGATGCCGGCACCTTCACCTTCTCTGCAGCTTGCTTGTTGTCCAAGACCCGAGCGAGCATCTGCCCTCTCATCAACGCCTCGTTGGCGAGGAACCTCAGCAGATCCGGAGTGAAGGAGCTGAGCAGCGCCAGCACGCCCAGGCTCGCTTGAGATGCCTTGCCAGCTCTCTTGGACGCAAGCCCGCAGTCCTTGGCGATGCTCTCGATGCGCTCAACAATGAAAGCCAACGAATCTGCTAGGTCACTGGAAGCTGAAGCATCCTCAAGCGCTCGCTCCAACAGTTCCGCTACCGCAGAGCTCATGGACATGCCGTGGGCTTCTCCATAGGTCTCGATGCGGCCTTTCAGATCTGCCGACAATCGTGCGTGGATCACTTCGGTCTTCAGCCCTTTGGCGGCTTGCTCGTCTTGCTGCACGTGAGGTTCCTTTCCGTTCGTAGGAAGAGAATCTCCCAGACAACAAGGCTTCGATGCAGCATGGCAAACAAAGGTCATATCGCCATGGACAAGTACTTACGTATACGCACCGAACCGATGTAGACAGACTCCTGCCTGCATATCCTCGACGGAACGCTCGTGCCTTTTTGGCAAACCGCACACGCCTCATGAAGCCGAGCCGCTCAATCCTGCGCACCCAATCACAATGGAAGATGCCCCGCTCAACGCCCCTTTTCGGCTTGCCGAAAATGCCAATACAGCTCGCCAGAGCGTCTCGCCCTTATCCTGTATGAACCGACCCGGAGCATTTTTGATCGCTTTGCTCCGGGCCGTGCGGATTACGCTATGGCTGCGCACCGGTCGTAGAGTGGATAACCTTCCTCCGTATCTGGCTCTTCGTAGATGTCAGCATAGAGCCGTGCTTGTCCTTCATCCCTGCAGTAAGGCAAGCCGTCCATGCACTCCAAGCGCTCAGGGCATCCGTCGCATGCTTCATAAGGAAGAGCACACAAGCCAGGAAGCTGCTGCTGACCGTAACCGAGGGAATCTCCGTACACGTCCTCATAGTCATCCCAAACGCTGCTATAAGAGCGATAGGTGGGCACGCTCTTCGTGTAGCTCGAATTGCTGTAGAGCACTCCCTCATGCTCATGGAAATCACCTATGGTGACCAACTCGCCGCTGGCATCCAGAAGTGCCATCTTCGAGCCGAGCGTGGTCTCGATCAATCGCAGGGCATCCTCGGAATAGATGAACGATGGGATGATGCGCCGCAGCGGGTGCAGCACGTTCGCGATGTATGCCATCGTGTCGCTCACATCATCGGAGGTCTCCATGCCCCTGATGACGCCGTTGTGGGCTGCACAGAGCGTATCTCTGCATTCCGTGCTGCGAAGCCTGCCCCATTCGCCTGTGACGGGGAACGGATGGCAGCAGGAAGGCTGAACCTTGCCATGGGTCGCAATCCTGAAATGCATGACCACAGCATAAGCCGTGAGGTCGCCCTCATGGGCGATGGCATCCTCGAACTCGCCCCAAGTCATGAAGCCCTTCTTGATTGTCACGGTCTCGCCGTTCGCTCTCATGTATCCCGCTCCGTCATGGTTGTTATCAAAGCAGTTGCGCAGGGTCTCCATGGACGGCATGGTCACGTTCTTGGGTTTAGCTACTATGATGCACATGATTAACTCCTCTTGTTTTGTTGTGTGGATGATTGGGTGGTGACAGGAGCGCGGGTTTAGCCCACTCCGCGCTCTGTCATGTATTGGGAAAGCGCCGTTCGCGCTGTTTCGCTCTCCATGTCGGAGAGGATGAACTTGGTGAGGTCTGCCCATGAGACGGCCTCGCACCATGCCTGTCCGTGAAGCTTGGCGGCACGTGCCAAGCCTTGGGTCATGGCGAAGGATGCGTACAGCGTCTCAAGTCGCAGAGTGCCGCGAAAGATTCGGAGTTCGAAGGTGGCGGAATGCTGGAAGTTCACGCATTGGGAATGAACGCGCTTCCCCTCGCAAAGATGCTTCGACTTCTCGAACATCCCCATGGTTTGGGTTTGCAGGTTCTTCTTGTCGATGTACTCGTTGTGGATGCCGTAGTGGCACCATGTGTTGTTCTGGCGGCGCGAGAACTGGGTCAGCTGCTTCTCGAAACGCGACACGAGCATTGCGAGGTTGTACCCGCCGACCTGCTGGCGCTTTTCCGATTTGCCGAAGAAATCGCGGTTCACATGGACGTGCAAGCCGCAGCGCCCATTGTCGTGGCTTGAGAAGCCGTGCTTGATTGCGCATTCGCGGACGCTTTCCCAAAGCCCGCACTCCATATGCTCTGCAAGCGTCATGGGATGGCTCGTCACCTCTACGCCGCATGCGAGGGAGCCATCTTGCGTCATCCAAAAGCGTGGCTTGGTCTGAAGCTTCGCCAACTCTTTGCAATACTCGCGCCTGCGCAGACCAGCACCGCGTTCGACCTGATTTGACGTGTCCGTCTCAAGCTCCACGCCTAGATAGGGAACACGATTGTCGTGGGTGTCTCCGAAGAACTTCGTGGTGGGACGGAAGCCGTAGCGGTGAAGGTGCTCCCCCGAATCGTATTGCTCGGTGCAGCTGGTGCAGCGGTCGTATTCATCGTCCCATTCGTCAACGTCCACGTGATAGCCGCAGCAGTCGCAGTAGTTGTAATGCTCATACGCGCATCTTCTGCAGATGTTGCCAGAAGGGGTGCGGTTGGCTTCGTTCGTGAACCATTCCTGACAGTCCTCGCATTGGAAAGCGCCAAGGTTTTCGGTGCAGGCATCGGAGCAGCAATGCAGGCTGGTTTCAGCTGACTGATCGAAGATCTCGTGATGCTCTTCGGCGGTTACCGGATGCCACTGACCGCAAGATGCACATTCTCGAAAGCCGTCCCGCTCGGCGCAGTACACGTTGCAATAGCAGTTGGTGCCGATGAGCAGACCGTCTCCCTCTTCTGTGAGGATTGTGCTGCAGGAAGGGCACTGGGGATGCCCTGCGGCTAGGGCGCAGTCTTCGCTGCAGTAATGCGATTCTCCAACCGTCACCCATCCTTCGGAATCTTCGGCGGGATGACCATTTCCGCAGTGGTCGCAGAACGTGGCTGACATTTGCCCTGGCGCCTGACGGCGGTTGCGCATTGTTCTATTCGTGCGTTCTAGGACTGTTGTAGGCATGATAGACTTGCTCCTTGTCTGCCCATTTGGGCGGTAGGTTGCAAGCGTCGTGTGGTCTGCAAACTGTTCGGCGCTTGCGCTTCTCGTTTTGCCGTGTGATGGGATGCCCCCTTCACACGACGTCAATCGCGTTCTCTGCGATTGGTGCCGTGGCATCAATCGCTTGACTGCGACCTAACCCATCGACCGTGCATGTCAAGGCGTAAAGCCACATAGGCGCGCAGCGCCGGTTCCTGCACCAAAGTTTTCGCGTGCTCTTCGCGAAAAGTTTTGTGCGGGAAATGTGCGGGCCTTGACATGCCTCCGAGGTCGATGGGTTAAGCCCCCGCGGCGCTTGAGCGGATGCTCCAAAACGTGGATGCCTTCAAGGCCCATGGAATTGCTCCCAAAACAAAAAGGACGTTCCCAAAGGAACGCCCTCCCGTATTCATCTGACTCTCATGCTCAGGACTGCTCGCTCAACGCGTTCTTCCCAAACAGCGCATGCAGCTGATTCGCGAACGTATCTTCATCCACGATCGGCGTTGCTCCTTGGTATATGAGCCGGTTCGCTCCACGTGATGCCGGCGAATTGATCGGACCGGGCACAGCGAATACCTCCTTGCATGATTCGAGCGCATCATCGGCGGTTGAGAACGTCCCGGACGGAAGCCCCGCTTCGATGATGAGCACTGCCTTCGACTGTCCTGCCGTCAGCCGATTCCGCGCCCTGAACATGAACGGCTGTGGCGGCACGTCCCACGCGTGCTCTGATACGATCACCCCGCCTTTCTCGACGACCTGCTGGAATAGACCGGCGTTCTCACTGGGGTAGACCACATCACAGCCACCTCCCAAGAACACCGCCGCACGACCACCATGCTCAACGCAGCTTCTCAGTGCCGCCGCATCGCATCCCCGCGCACTTCCAGTGACCAGAGCGATATCTCGCACTGCGAGCATTGTGGCGAACTTGGCAGCGCACTCTTTTCCGTATGGGGTAGCCTTCCGCGCGCCAACGATCGCCACGCCTTCGGTGCTCAGAGCGTCCACAGAGCCGATTATGTACAGCTTCTCCGGCGGTATCGGGATGCGGCGCAATGCTTCTGGGAACATCGCATCATCTGCCGTGAGTTCGAAGCGCGTGCCTTCAAGTTTTGCTTGGGTGCCCATGCTCTGTCCCTTTCCCTAGTTGAATGGAGGTTGCTCAGGGGTCGATGCCTTTGCTGCAGTCTTGAGCATGAGGCGCAACGCGAATCGTGCATTGGCGGTAAGCTGGCGTTGCCATGCTCCCTGCTTCGGTGACCAGCGGAATCCATTCTTCTTGAGTGTCTCTCGAATATTGTCCGAAGGCTTGCCATCGAACAGCAACTGCAAGCGCATCAGTTCCGTGTTCTCGATGACGGCGACCTGCTCACCCATGAACTCAATGCATCTCTCGCTTGTGCCCATCTCCTTCGTTGCTTCCAAGCTTGCAAGCTTCGCCTTCGTGGCACGAATTCTCTGCGAGTTGTTGGATAACGTGCAGGCTGCATAGGGGGCGTGCTTGCCCTCCTTGCGCGCTTGGGCGTTCGCTGTCTTCATGCTCTTTTGCTTCTCGGTCAGTTGCGCTATCTTCTCGCGCAGCTTCTTTGCCGCATCATCGTCAGCAGCTTTTATGACCTTGGAAGGTTCGCCCAGCTTGCGGATGCGCTCCTTCACTCCCATGATCTTCCGGTAGTCTTCCCAATGCCTGTCAGCGGCGCGGCTCTGCTTCTCCTTCTTGCTCACGGGAAAGTTGGCCGGACCGGCAATGAGCACGCTGGGGCACATGGAATCGATGCGGTACTTCTTGTTGTACCAGCCAGCCAGCCGCTTCGCGAACTTATCGGCCATCTCTAGCATCGCGCCTTTCTGATCAGGGCAGCGCTCGGCTACTTCCTCGGCGATTTCATATGCTTGGTCAACCTCTTGCATGTACTCCTGCTCGTCACCGCTGAACATGCCCATGTGGTTCATGTTCCAGGCAGTGCGGGCGGCCTCTTCGTCGATCGGGTAGTACCTCATGTGGGTTTCCTCCTTTGGTTCGGACGCTTTTCGATTCGGGGAAAGGAGGTGCGACTGTTCGTGCATTACGCAGGTGCTCTATTGGGCCGCACCCTCTTCTCCGTTGAAGCCGACCCCAATCGCGCTCTTTGCGATTGGTGCCGTGGCATCAATCGCATGACTGCGAACCAGCCCATCGGCCGTGCATGTCAAGGCGTAAAGCCACATAGGCGCTCAGCGCCGGTTCCTGCACCAAAGTTTTCGCGCGCCCTTTGCGAAAAGTTTGTGCGGGAAATGTGCGTGCCTTGACATGCGTCTGAGGTCGATGGGCTAAGCCCCCGCGGCGCTTGAGCGGAATCTTCAAATGAGGGTCGGGGGCCAATAGAGACGCCCTCCCACGGCGGCAAGGGCATCGCGGATGAGAAGCTCAGGTTTAGAGGCTCTCAGTCGGCTTCTATGGCGTCGAGGATTGAAGCTGTCTTGCCATCGAGAGCGATGCCCCGTCTTTCTAGGCGCCTAATCTCGGACGCAGCGGAGCGGATTCTGCGCAGGCATGTATCCAGAGAGCCCCGATCTGTCTCTTCTGCCACACGCGCTAACCATGCATCTAACCCCTCAGAGCCTTCATTGGAGAGCACTCTTGCAGCCTCTTTGCGCTGGCTCGTGCGCATCCTTGAAACGCTCTTGCGCTGACGCTTATCCATGCCGGTGTATTCATGTGAGCCGTCCTCGGCGTGCGCCTCGTTGATGCTCCGATATACGGTTGCCTTGCTGACAGAAACACCAGAGGAAGACGCGACGGCTGCGATGGCCTGCCCGCGATCCATGTTCGCGAACGCACTTGAGTCCTGATTACGCTGGTCATCTATTCTGACCCCGATCCGTTCGTAAAGACGCCCTTTGTCAGCCACAGAGATTGGCTTCTGGATGTTGGCGACCAGCATCTGAATTTCCGCTTCGATATCGGTGAGCTCTCGCACGATGCAGGATGCAGTGCAATGCGCGGGATTGTAGGGATAGCGAATCGCCGCAAGGCGTTTGGCAGCGAATCGATGCTGTCCATCAATAATTTCGTACTTGTTGTCCATAAGCCTTCGCACCAACATGGGAGTGGCTTGGCTCGAGCGCTCGAACGACTCTGCGATTTCAGCCACCATCGTTTCGTCGAGTGCTCGGTTATCGGGTCTGACGATGAGATCTGCACAGTCGATCTCTACAACCTCTTCTTTCGGCGGAGCCTTATCCATCGCGTCTATACCTCTGCTTGAAGTGTCCTCTGAAGTATCGGACAGAGGGGCCTGCGAAGGGGAAGGCGCTGTGACGAACACGCGCGGATGAGCAAGGGTTACGTATCGACCTACCATGACAAAGCGCATGAAACTTCGCCTGACTTCAACCGGTGCGTCCTGTTGGCATGCGCTAAAAAGACATCCGCCCACCATTGAAAACGGGCTAAAGGCAGCACCTTGAGAAGCGCATAGCTGGACATGCTGCTGGTCGAATGGTCAGAACTATAGTCGCAATAAGGGTTCTCAGGAGAGCCCTTCAAAGCGCCTGCTCCTGTCCAGATAGAAGAATATACGAAAGAATAGGAGCAGACCATGAAAGCCGCAGTCATTGAGCATGGCCAGGAGATCAAAATGGTCGACATTGAGCAAGATGGAAGCGGAAGCTACTTGAGCGCACTGCAGAGTCTCGTCGGCGGAAATGTCGAAGCAATTGATGCTCTCTACGGCGATAGTCCGCTTTTGTGGGTGAACGAAGAAGGCATCCTGAGTGCGCTGACGCCATCCAGGGCCCTTTACACCAACAAGCGCATGGAAAATCTGGGCTATCTCTCTCGCGACGGAGATCACGTGGTAAAAGACGGCGAGCTCTATGCCATCATCTTTAGAACTGCGGTTGCATGATCGTATGAGGTCAATGATGAGGGCGAACGATCCATGCGCGATATCTCGACCGATGAGTTATCAAGGCTCAAAGAAGTCTTCATGATCAAGGGATCCGGTATGGAAGAGGCGCTGAGAATCAAGCTCGGCGTCTTTGTATGTACGCGGTAGGGGGGGGGTCTCAATGTTTGATTTCAAGAGAGTGGAGAGGCCCGATGGACGGGTGACCGAGCTTGAAGCGTGCCGTGATTGGGTGGATGCGACTTTCGTGAAGGTCGACATTGGAGATGTCGAGCCATCCTCCGGAGAGGCATGATTGCGATGTCGCGATCTTCCGCTCGCGGATTCCACTATCAGCCAGTACGGCGAATACAGTCATGACGAGCGTTTTTGCTATACGGTTACAGGTGTTGCCATTGTCCGAGAGCTCATTTTTGCGGAGGGTGGAGATGGCGAGATGCTATCGATGCCCTTCGGTAGCCTTGCCAGCCTCGACACGCATCCGGCGTGGAACACTCTTCGGATGCTTGATGACAAGCCCTTCTTTGCCAGCATTATGGAATTCAATGAATGCGGCATCAGCGTCTATGAGGATAGCCGTGGGTTTTGGTATCTGGGAATAGGCGGTTGCGGGTACGACTTCTACGAAGCCCACTGGATGAGACTCTACCGGATGCGAGGGATTCATTGGCACAGCACGCTCAAACGATGGAAAAGCGAACTGGTGCGTCGTGTTTCCTCGTATGTCAAGATGTGTGCGGAAAATCTTGGAGATATCCCTTGGTCAAATAGGCGAGAACCGATCGAGAATGTCGTAGATGCGATCCTCGATCCGAAAGCTATCGAAGATTGCATGTTCAAGCTCGTGCGCATTTGTAGGCTTTGGCATGCTACGCCGAAGCTGAAGAGCATCATGCTGGGCGAGCATGCCATCGGGCGAAATTAATCGAGGCGACCGCGAGTCTCGACATGCGACTAAGCTATGCGCTTCAATGGGCTGGGTGGACCGAGATCACCCCCTTTTCCACGTCATTACATGAGGTTCTCTTTGACCGAAATGGTTGTGTGTCGTTCGGCAAGAGGAATGGAAACTCAGTAACATGGAATAGCCTCGCCCGTAAGGGAAGGCGCGGATGCCACGCATTGCGCGTGTTGATCATTCCATGCCGATGGCCTATGCATTGTGTCGGATCATCGGCATGGAGATCCTCATTCGATCGAGCGTCATGATTCCATGGCGGAATGATAGATATCGCGAATGCATAATCCGATCATCCGCCTGAGCGGTAAAATGGATGCGTCACAGTCATAGGGTGTAGCAATGCGCCCGTAATAGCAAATCAGTAGCCGGGATGGAGAACATCTGTCCTTGAGGCTACTGCATTTGCGTTGCATCATGACTGTGACAGGTTTTGGCGGATGTTCTCCTACTGGGCATAACGAGCTCCGCCTCACATACTGACGTTAGGGTGAGACGGAGCTCGGTTTAATGAACAACCATCATCGCTATTTTGGAAGTGCGGCGAAGGCGGCGTCATGCATCATCGAACATGACTATGATGAGGAAGAGCTATGCAACGCTGATGAGCGCATTTGCTTTTATTTTGATAGCGGAATGGGTGCAGAGCTGATTGGGTGTTTTATGGGGTCATGGGAATTTGAGGAGTGGCTTTGCAGTGATCTGACATTCGAAGAGTGGCAGGTTGTAAACCGAAGCCAGCATGCTGGCTCATGAATCGCTTCTCTGATGCTTTACAGCATGGTGTTCTGAAAACTATAGTTTTGGGAGATTGTCTTGTCGGATGTATGCCTTGGCATGAGCCATGGAAAAAGGCGATAGCGCATCGCGTCGTCTAAACGTACAGTGAGGAGCCTGGTTTGTATCCTGACGCAATATGGAAACGTGGCATGCATTCGCTCGCGGAACTGCTCCAAGGCATTGATTGGCATAAGGAGACGCTGGAGATTTACCAACAGATCGCAGAGAGGCTCATCGATGCGGCCGAATGTGATTCTGTCAGCATTCGCTTGTTGGCATTGACCGGGGATGAAATGATCGGATACGTATTTGCTGGTGCTGCAGAGCCTCTCGCAAAAGCACAGTTTCCGACTCTTCCGCAAGGCGTCGGAAGGATGAACCGCATATTCGAAGAGCAGCGACCGCTCGTTTATGATTTCAATGATCCAGACGATCAAGATATCCAGAGTGAAGATGGAGTGAAGCTGGGATATAGCCATGCGGTCGTGGTTCCACTCGTTGCAGGAGACAGCACTGTTGGAACCGTTGATTTCATGTTCAAGGATGGGCAGTATGATAGCAGCGAAGACAATGTTGCTTTTCTGAATGAACTGTGTCGGATCATCGGCCCCTTATCCGATCTTCTGAGCATAACCGATGAGTTGGTTGAATTGAGGGTCAGCGAAGAGGGGAAACGCATTGGGTCTGAGCTTCACGACAACTTCGCTGAGCCTCTCAGCGTCATAGCGCTAGAGGCTGATAAGGCGCTGCTGGCTCAAGAGGAAGCTGATGAGCGCCAGGTGAATGATTCGCTCACGAAGATTTCCACTCTCAGCAGACAGTCGTTCGGCATGATGGTGGATGAGGTCGCACTGCTCCATTCTGCATCGAAGATGTCGGAAGACCTTATAGAGGATATTCGACGCTATGTCACGAATTTTCAGGCGCAATGGGGAATCGATATTGATCTGGTGACGCCTGATGAAGCGTTGGTCGTTTCGCGAAACGTTGGAAACCAAGCAATGCGCATATTGCATGAAGCGCTCTCGAATGTGCTGAGGCACTCTCGCGCCGACCACGCCATAGTGAGGGTGGTGAACGAAGGCAGAGCCATAGGGTTGAGCATCGAAGACCGTGGCTGCGGGTTCGACATCAAGCGCAGAGTCTCTGGGAGTCTTGGCCTGAGGCTCATGGAGGAACGTGCGCGCTGTGTTGGTGGAAGGTTGGCCATCGCTTCTGTGATCAGCGAGGGGACGACTGTTTTTGCTGATTTGCCAAGGATCGCATAAGGGGATGTCGGTGCAGCCTATGTCAGAACGAGCAAGGATAGTGATCGTTGACGATCAAGCGCTGTATAGGGAAGGTCTGATCGAACTGTTCAGAAGATGGGATGAATTCTCTATAGTCGGTGATGCGGATAGCGGTGAAGGAGCTATAGAGCTTTGCGCTCAGCACCGACCCGATCTTGTGCTCTTGGATGTGAAGATGCCGAACGTTGACGGAATAGAGGCTTGTGGGGTGATCCGCGGACGATTTCCAGACACTGCAGTTGTGATGCTGTCGCTCTATGGCGAGAAAGAGCGAGTTTTGGGAGCCATTGCAAATGGCGCTGATGGGTATCTTCTGAAGAGCATCCATGCAAAGCAACTGCGAAGCAAATTGCGCTCGGTGCTTGGAGGTGGAGGAGCTCTTTCAGACGAGGCTTCATCCATCTGCATCGAGGCGCTTCGCAGGCTCAGTTTTGGCATCGTTGATCAGAAAGAGACGAACAGGCTTGCTTCTTTGATGACGGTACATGAAAGAGAGATCTTGCGTTTTGTGGCCGTCGGTGCTTCCAACAAGGAGATCGCTGACAGCCTTCATATCAGTGAAAGCACCGTCAAGAAGCAGTTGAGCCAGCTTATGATGAAGCTGGGGTTGGCCAACCGCGTGCAGGCTGCGGTTTTCGCACTGCGCTCCGGACTTGCACAGTAGCAGTGACCAAAAGTTACTGACAATCTACTTTAGTTACCTCACGCATGGCCAAATGTGACCATGCGTGGGTTTTGGCGATCGAACATCCTCTCTATTCTTGGTTCAGTGGCTCATGCAAGCGGTTCCGCTTTGTGCATGAGCCGTATAGAACTCGACGAGAGGAGATGGAATGCCACGGTTCACGAAAGACACGAAGCTGAAGGTCATCGTCGACGATCCTGAGGCTAGCGCCATTCTGCAAGAGTGGTTTCCCATGGACCTGCACGGGTCAATGGTGAAGATGGCGTATGGGATGACGCTTGAGAAGTGTTTTTCCTTTCCGCAGGTGAAAGTGACGGATGAGGAAAAGGAGCAGATCTACCAACAGCTGGCTGAACTCGGCTAGCCCCCATCTTGAGAGAGGAGAATCGTCATGGGGATCAAGGTAGACAAGAGAGTCATCAAACCTGTTGCATGCAGCTCTACTGGGGGTGATCCAGTCGTCGTTGAGTCCTCGGACGGCAAGATCGTCCGCATCAGACCGTGCAACTGGACGGAAAGCTATACGGAAGAGGAGCTGAAGGACACTTTCTGGGAGATCGATGCACGCGGTAAGAAGCTGAAGTGTCCTCGCAAGGCGATGCCTCCTTACTACGCACTGGCATACAAGAAAAAGACTTATTCGAAAGACCGCGTCATGTACCCTTTGAAGCGCGTCGATTGGGAACCAGGCGGAGATCCAGACAAAGTCAATGCGCAAAACCGCGGCAAGAGCGGCTATGAGCGCATCTCGTGGGATGAGGCTATTGATATCCTTGAATCCGAGATACGCCGCATGTACGACACTTACGGCCCCTATGGCATCCTAGCCATCGGCTATGACGGTCACAAGGAGTCCAAGTGCGTGCATTATGGCTCCGGCTGTCAGATGCAAGTGCTGCGCATGATCGGTGGCTACATTCGTGAAGTGCGCACCCCTGACTCGGTAGAGGGGTTCTATTGGGGTGGCAAGCATGTATGGGGTACTGGCGCATGGGACGGCCTGGGTCTTCCCGAGGAGTACTACAACACGATGAAGGATGTCTCAGAGCATACCGAGTTCTTGGTGATGCAGGCGGGAGACCTTGAGACGACGGCTAACTATGCCTCCCAGTTTCAAAGCTGCATGATGAAGTATTGGCTTGATCTAGGCATCGAGATGGTGGCTGTGGACCCGTTCGGCACCTATACCGCAATGGCGCATGATGAGATCACGTGGATCCCCATCCTCCCGAACACGGACGCTGCGCTTGATTTCGCTTTGATCAACGTATGGATCAAAGAAGGGCTCTACGACAAGGAGTACGTGGACACCCACACTATCCATTTCGACAAGATGGCGGACTACGTCATGGGCAAGGACGACGGCATTGAGAAGACCCCTGAATGGGCTTCGAAGATAACCGGCATCCCAGAGTGGACCATCAAGGCGCTCGCGCGCAAATGGGGAACCTCCGCTACCACGATCGCGCACTTCTGTGGGGCGCATATCCGTGGGCCCTACAGCTTCGAGCCGGGGCGCACGGAGTACTATAAGCTTGCGATGCAGGGCATCGGCAAACCTGGCGTGCAGATGATCCACCTGTTCTCGTGGAACGTTGCCGAGCAGGTGGTTCCCAGCGTGGGCGGCATGCTCTCCTTCATGTACATGGGGCACGCTGATATGCAAGACATTCCTGGACCCACATCGCTGCCGCGTACGGCAGTGCATCATGCCATCATGGATGGCAAGTACGAATGGTATGGCAGTCCCTCCATCATCATGGCACCGCCCGAGGATCAGTTCATCAAGCGCACGTATCCGTGCGAGGAGGCAAATGGAACCGAGTTCCATATGATCTGGTCCGAGAAAGCATCGAACCAGGGTTCTTGGAATGGCGGCTTCTATCTACAGGATGCTTACCGCAATCCGAAGATCGAGTTCTTCGTTTCCAACCATCAATGGATGCAGCAAGACACCATCTTCGCTGACCTCATTCTGCCTGTGACCACATGCCTTGAGGAAGTGGACTCCATCGGTTCTAGCCAGGGCGGGTCTCTTTGTTTCTATGGCGTGCAGGAGAGGGCCTGTGACGTAGTGGGCGAATCGAAGTCCGACTATGAGATCGCAGCAGAGCTGGCGAAACGTTTCGGTATCTACGAGGAGTACACAAAAGGCCTGAGCGTGGATGAGGAGATCGCTGCAGCGTACGAAGAATCGTTCATCAAGGACTTCATCAGCTTCGATGAACTGAAGAAAAGGCAGTACTTCATACCGCCTGTGAATCCGGACTGGAAAGACATCCCTGCCGGCATGCGCGAGTTCTATGAGGACCCTGAGAGCCATCCGCTCCATACGCCATCAGGCAAGATTGAATTCTGGAGCGAAGCCTTGGCTGAACACTTCCCCGACGATAAAGAACGCACGCCAATGGCGAGGTGGACCATCGGCGGCTCCAAGGAGGACGGTTTCGCTCATGATGAGTCCCAGTGGGGAGAAAAAGCGAAGACATATCCGCTGCTGCTCAACACGAGCCCGGGTCGCTGGCGCATCCATGTGCAGAACGACGACATTTGCTGGCTGCGTGAGATCCAGACTTGCAAGATTCGTGGCAAGGATGGATATATGTATGAGCCGGTATGGATGTGCCCGGAGTTGGCGGCCGAACGCGGCATCCAGAACGGCGACATCGTGAAAGTTTTCAACGGTCAGGGAATCGTGTTGGGTGCTGCGCGCATATCCGAGCGCGTGCTCCCGAATTCCATCAAGATGGATAAGGGTGCTCATCCCGATCCCATCGCACCGCACATCGACCGTGGAGGGTGCACGAATCTCATCAGTCCGCCCGATCCCATCTCCAAGCATTGCGAAGGCTTCGTGGTCACGGGTTATTTGGTGGATGTTGCCAAGCTGGAGGATGCGGAGATGGAACAGTGGAAAAGGGATTACCCGGAGAACTTCGCCCGTACCTATGATCCGGCGTCTGGGTCAAGCCGTGCTGGTTGGATCGTGAAAGAGTAGGAGCTGACAGATGAAGACGTTGTTGATCGACTTGGACAAGTGCGTCGGCTGCTACGCTTGCCAGGTCGGATGTAAGGATGAGCATTGCGAGCAGTCATGGATGCCTTACGCTGAGGCGCAACCGGAGACGGGACAATTCTGGATGCGCGTGGATGAGCGAGAAAGGGGCAAGCGGCCGCACGTGAAGGTCACCTACATTCCCACTCCTTGTCAGCACTGTGCTGATGCACCGTGCATGAAGGTGGCAAAAGACGGAGCGGTGTATCGCCGTGAAGATGGATTGGTGATAATCGATCCAGAGAAGGCCAAGGGGCAGAAAGCCATCAAGGATGCATGTCCCTACCATGCCATTTACTGGAACGATGTCCTGAATATCCCGCAAAAGTGCACTGGTTGTGCGCATCTCATCGATGAGGGCGACACCATCACGCACCCGCGTTGCTATGACAATTGCGTGCACGGTGCCATTTCTTGGGGCGAAGAGAGTGCTCTTGATCTTGCTGATGCCGAGAGGTTGCATCCTGAGTTCGGCACATCTCCGAAGATCTGGTACAAGGGATTGCCGAAGCGCTTCATCGCGGGTCGTGTATACGATCCAGAAGAAAAGGAGGTCGTGGAAGGAGCGGTCGTCACAGCATCCGGAGGCGGTGGCTCATTCACGACGAAGACCAACTGGATTGGCGATTTCTGGTTGAGGGGGTTGCCTGACGGTGACTGGACGGTGTCTATCGAGGGCCAAGGCAAGAAGAAGGTCTTGGAGGTGTCCACCAAGCAAGAGGATGTTGGCCTGGGGGATGTGCCCCTGAACTGACTCACTGTATAAGCCGTGAGCTGAGAACCTGAGAGCGCCCAGGGCGCATGTCTGATGACGAGCCCGATGGTGCTCTCAGCTTTTTATAATACAAAGCATCAAGGGGGAATGCGTTCGTTGCAGGGAGTGTGCAGCGGCGGAATTGGGGGGGGGCTTCCATGGATGTGCGCGAGCTGGTTGAGAGTGCTTTCAAGGAGTTGTTGAGAGATAAACCGTATGGAAAGATCACGGTATCTGAGATCTGCCGAATGGCTGGTGTGACGCGCAAAGCGTTCTATTCGGTCTTCCGTGACAAAGAGGCGGTCGTCGAGGCATTGTTCGATGAGCACGTTGTGAATCGCTTGCGCGATCTGCATCGGTTGTTCAGCTTGCAGGACAGGATGACGCTCAATGACACGTTCGTCGTGCGCATGTATGAAGCCATCTATGCTGAGAAAGACTACTACATCAATCTGGTCGGTCCACTACGCGGGCATGATGATACGTTCCTTCGCGTGGTGACCAATTCGATCTACAAGTTTAACATGGATAATACTTCCATACTTGATGTCATACAGTCGGAACGCAAGCGTGATTATGTCGCTTACTATTTCGCTTCATCCCAAGCCATGCTCATGCAGAAGTGGATCAGCGACAGAATGGACATCGGACCCGATGTCCTCGCAGAGATCTACAACGATTTGACAATGCCGTTCCTTCTGACGCTTCTTGACCGTCGTTGATGACGCGCGCACCTTTGCGCTTCCTGCAAGATCCTGCCGTTCGTGCCCCTCAAAACACCTCAGACACAGAAGCGGCAGATTGAGCAGAATTTGGATACAAATGACTTGAAATGTCCCTCTGGTTGCTCAGGCGCAAGCGATTGAACCAGCAATGGACCAATGCGCGGATCATGGTCATTGCCCCTCTTCTCCTCACTTTGGTTTGATGAATACAAGAAGTCCGCCAGTGCGGCGGGCTGAGGAGCGAGAGGAGTGCGGCATGAGCAGTGAAGACATCCGGACCACCGCTGCGAAGCAGAGCGATTATTCAACGACGCTTCAAAGCATTGCGTGCGGAGGCACGGGCGGCGAGTTGACCGCGGTCGACTCAGTGGACGGCAAGATCGTCCGCATCCGTCCCTACAACATCGACTCGAAGTACACAAAAGAGGAGCTTGCGGATTCTCTTTGGGAATTGGAGAAGGACGGAAAAACGTTCTCGCCTCCGATGAAGACCGCTCCGAACTATTTCGCGCTGGCATACAAGAACCGCGTCTACTCCAAGAACCGCGTCATGTATCCGCTCAAGCGCGTCGATTGGGAGCCAGGTGGCGATCCGGACAAGATCAATGCTGCGAATCGAGGCAAGTCCAAGTTTGAGCGCATCAGCTGGGACGAGGCGCTCGACATCATGGAGAGCGAGCTGAAGCGCATCATCAGTACCTACGGACCATATTCCGTGCTGACGGTAGGCGAAGATGGTCATCGTGAATCCAAAGACCTGCATGCTGGTGGCGGAATGCATTCGAATCTCATGAGCAAGCTTGGCGGCTACACTCGCGAAACGCGCACACCGGACTCGGTTGAGGGATGGTATTGGGGCGCCAAGCATGTGTGGGGTTCTGGCTCCAATAAGGGCTTGGGCATGATAGCCCCGCCTCAGACTGGTTACAACTCCTGGAACGTCATCAAGGACATCACGGAATATTCTGAGCTCGTCTGCTTCGACGCGGGCGACTGGGAATTGACGCAGAATTACGGAAGCCAGTTCTGGTCGCGACTGCTGAAGTACTGGGAGGAGCTGGGCAAGGAATTCGTCATCGTGGACCCGTTCTGCAATTACACGGCCGTATGCCACGAGACCATGAAATGGATCCCCATTCTTCCCAACACTGATGTTGCATTCGATTTCGGGGTCATGTACGTGTGGATCACCGAAGGCCTCTACGACAAGGATTATGTAGACACTCACACGATCCACTTCGACAAAGTGCGCGACTATATCCTGGGCACCGACGAAGAGGGCATCGCAAAAACGCCGCAATGGGCATCTGAGCGATGCGGCGTGCCGGTGCATACCATCAAGGCGTATGCACGAAATGTGGCCAAGAAGGTCACGTCGCACGCGCACTTCAGCTCGGGTTCCGTCAAAACGCCCTACTCTCACGAACCGGGTCGTACTGGTGCATATAAGCTGGCCATGCAGGGACTTGGAAAACCCGGTGTGCAGCAGCTGCATTTGAACGCATCCAGCATGGCGAAGGCGCGCATCGCACGCTCTACGTCCGCTCCGTACAGCTCTATCAACCAATGCCGCATGTTCTACCCCAATGCACAATCCATTCCCCGCACCATGGTCGCCGAAGCGCTGCAGAAAGGCGAGATCAAGTGGTGGGGCAGCCCCTGCATCGTGTATGTCGAGACCTCAGAGCAATTCCAGGAATTCAACTACCCGGCGAAGCCTGAAGCGGTGCTCGGCATGATGCGCGCGATGGCTGAGGCGGCAGGCATGGAGCCGCCCACTGAGGCTCCGAAGGTGGAGAAAGTGCACATGCTCTGGTCTGAGAAGCCTTGCAACATGAATTGCTGGGATGGCGGTTTCAACTATCAAGATGCCATCCGCACCAACGAGGTGGAGTTCTTCGTCACCAATCACCAGTGGCTTGAGAACGACTCGCTCTTCGCTGATCTGGTGCTTCCGGTCACCACCTGCGTGGAAGACAATGACTCCATGGGCTCCGGCATGATCGTCGCGCAACCCCATTCAGGGCTCACGCCTCCAGGTTGCGATCGCGTGGGAGAATCTTTCTCTGACTTCGAGATCGCGTGCATGATCGGTGACCGCTTCGGCGTTCGCGACCAGATCGATCTGGGCATGTCTGTAGATGAGTGGATCCAATATGGTTTCGATCAGTCACGCCTGGGTGAAGAGATCTCATGGGATGAGTTCAAGGAGAAGGGCTACTACTTCCCGAAGCTGGATGAGAATTGGAAGGACCTCCCGCCGGGAATGCGCCAGTTCTATGAGGATCCCGAGAGCTTCCCGTTGGATACGCCGTCCGGCAAGATCGAATTCTGGTCTCAGGCGCTGGCAGACAACTTCCCTGACGACAAAGAACGCACGCCCATGGCTCGCTGGATCATCGGCGGTCCAGCAGAGGAGGGTTGGACTCACGATGAGACGCTGTGGGGTGAACGCTGCAAGAAGTACCCGCTGCTCGTGACGGCGAACCCCGCTCGCTTCCGCGTTCATGTGCAGGGAGACGATATCAAGTGGTTCCGCGAGATTGAGACCTGCAAAGTGAAGGGCCCAGACGGCTACCTCTACGAGCCGGTCTGGATGAACAAAGTGGACGCTGAAGCCCGCGGCATCGAGGCCGGGGATATCGTGAAGCTCTACAACGAGCGCGGCTGCGTGCTCACTGCAGCCCGCATTTCCGAGCGTATCACGCCGGGCTCCGTCGTGGTCAACAAGGGCTCTCGCGTGGATCCCATCGCACCGCACCTTGACCGCGGTGGCGCGATCAATCTCATCAGCCCCAACAATCAGGTGTCGAAGCATTGCAAAGGTTTTGCGGTCACGGGTTACCTGCTTGAGGCGGAGAAGCTCACGCAAAGCGAATACGACGAGCTGAAGGCGAAGTATCCCGAGGCGTTCGCCCGTGACTACGATCCCGCCATCGGCATCAATTACAAGTCTTGGGTCGTCGACTAGCAACCGACCTGCAAAGGAGGATAGTGATGAAAGCATTTCTTATCGACCTGACGAAGTGCGTCGGCTGCCACGACTGCCAGATCGGGTGCAAAGACGAACATTGCGATCAAGCATGGATGCCCTATGCCGAAGCGCAACCAGAGGTTGGGCAATTCTGGATGAAGGTCAAGCAGTTTGAGCGTGGTCACGCGCCGCATGTCAAAGTCACTTATATGCCGACCATGTGCAACCATTGCGAGAACGCGCCGTGTGAGGCTGCTGCGAAGAACGGAGCGGTTTATCGGCGTGAGGATGGCTTGGTCCTCATCGATCCGGCTAAGGCCAAGGGCCAGCGCGAGATCATGGATGCTTGCCCGTACCACGCCATCTACTGGAACGACGCTCTGAACATTCCCCAGAAGTGCACGGGCTGCGCCCACCTTCTGGACGGCGACCATCCTATCAGCGTTCCGCGCTGCGTGGATAACTGCCACGTCGATGTCATCACGTTCGGCGAGGAAGCTGAGCTTGATCTGGAAGGCACCGAGGTGCTGCATCCGGAGTACGGCACGAAGCCGCGCGTGTTCTATCGCGGTCTTCCGAAGAAGTTCATCGCCGGCACGGTGTTCGATCCGGATGCTGAAGAGATCATCGAAGGCGCGCTGGTGACAGCCACGGGAGACGCAGGCACGTTCACCGCTACGACAGACTCCTGGGGCGATTTCTGGCTCAGGGATCTTCCTGACGCAGAATGGACCGTGACCATCGAGCATGGCGGCAAGAAGAAGAGCGTTGCTGTGAGCACGGTCTCTGAAGACCAAGGCTTGGGAGACGTAGCGCTCTGTTAGACGCCATTTCCTTCCAGGAGCCCGGCTCCACCCCCCCCCCTAGAACGGGGCTGGGCTCCTCTCTCGTTCGACGGCATCCATGTCGAACGCATATGCAGCACAAGACGACGAAGACGAAAGAGCAGGATCATGTGCTTCAGACCAGCAGAGATTCAAATGAAGAAATGCCCCAGCTGCGGCAAGGCTTGCAAACCAGTTGACAAGGTCTGCCCTGATTGCGGTGCAGAACTGGATAACAGCATCAAGGATTTCGATGCTGATCAAGCGAAGCTCGATGCCGCAGCAACCCCCAAAGCTCCTGGGGCGCCTCAAGCACCTGGCGCTCCCAAGCCGCCATCGGCACCAGGAGCACCCAAGCCGCCAACTGTTTGAGCTTGGCACAGCAGAGGGCAGCGCTCGATCGTTGAAGCGCTGCCCGAACCCTCTTCAATCAGCAGGACATGCAAAGAAAGAGGCACTTCGCGTGCCCTGTGAGTCCCATTGCCTCATCTAGGAGGATCTGAAATGACTGAGAGCATGTTCGATTCATACGGTATCAAGCAACTGGGCTATTACGTAGCCAGCATCGAAGAGGCGGCAGAACAATTGCGGACCGCCCTTGGAGCTGGGCCCTTCGTCGATCTGGGCGTGAGCAACAATGAGAACGTGGACATCCGTGGAGAAAGGGTCAGCCTTGACATGCGCACGGCCCTTGGGCATGTCAACGACATCCAGATCGAGCTCATTGAGGTAGTGAGCGAAGGGCCGGACCCTTATCACGAGAGCGGAAGGTACGGTCTGCACCATTTCTGCATCTATGCCGACGATGTCGATGCGGCAGTGAAGCAGATGGAGAATGCGGGCATGGCCTTGGCTATGCGCATGACCAGCGGACAGGGCATGGAGATCGCTTACCTGGATGCCCGTAACCTCCTTGGACAATATATCGAGGTCACCACCCCCTCAGAGCAGCTTTGGCAAGGCATCAAGGCCATTCATGAGAAATCTCCTGCAGATGCGCCTGCACTCATGCCCATGTCAGCCCTCATGGGCAGCAACTAGGACGAGGAGGTAGATGATGACCACAGGTGGGCTTATCGCGGCAAAGATGGGTCCTTTGGATGGACCCGACCCGTTCGACCTTACTGGGCGTGTTGCGCTCATTACCGGTGCAAGCTCCCACGGCATCGGAAGCGCTTCGGCTAAAGTGCTGGCGGCTCATGGCGCAAAGGTGTTCCTCACCGCACGTCGTGAGGATAAGCTGAAGGCCGTGGCGGCCGAGATAGCGGCAGCCGGTGGCATGGTGTCACACCTCGCCACCGATGTGTCCAGTGAGGAAGGCTGCAAGGCAGCGGTCGAGGCGTGCGTTGATGCTTTCGGGCGTCTCGACATCATGGTGCTTGCTGCCGGCATGTCTGGGCTTTCAGCTCAGAAGGGCATGGATGCGGTGTTCGACACCGACAACTGGCGGCGCATGATGTCTGTCAATCTGGATGGCGTGTTCTTCATGATCAAGCATGGGTGGGAGGAGTGCGCGAAGGGTGGCGTGGGCGCCATCGTGCCGATCGCTTCTCTTGCCGCTTGGCACGCTGCTGGATCTGCTGCTTATACAGCTACGAAGGGAGCGATACGTTCACTCACGCAGTACTTCGGAAAGCTTTTGGCGCCCGAAAACGTGCGCGTGAACACGCTCTATCCGGGATACATCGAAACAGATATGACCCATCCAGAAGGAACGGATGCCATCTTTGAAAAGGTGGCTGAGAAGATGGTAGGCAAGATTCCGCTCGGTCGTGTCGGCACAGTAGACGACTGCGCTAATGCGGTGCTCTATCTGGCATCTGATGCATCCAGCTTCATGACAGGACAGCATCTCATCGTAGATGGCGGCGAACTCGCTTGAGTTCGACCGGAACAAGGAGGATCAAATGACTCAAGCAGATCAGGGGACGGCAGCAGCCGTGAACCCGTTCCTCAGTGCATCAAGCAACAAGAAACGCATGACGCTGATCGGCCTGTATCTTGCGGTGATCGCGAACATGTTGGTATCCAATACCAACTCCACGATGCTCCCCGCTGCTGCGGCTGACATCGGGGGCATGGACATCTATGGATTGGCGCAAGCCGTTAGCGGCATCATAGGCGTGTGCGCCATGCCCATCTATGGCTTTTTGGGCGCGCGCAACCCGGCCTTGAAACGTTGGCTTGCAGGCGGTTCGCTTTTAGTGGGTGCGGCTGTGCTGGGCATCCGTGGCATTGCGACGAACATGGTGATCGTGCTGGTTGCCAACGTCTTCTGGGGCCTTGTGAGCGCTGGTGTGTTCGCCATCGGCTTCACCATGATCCGCGATATATATGACAAGAAGCAAGCAGGCGTGTATCTGGGCTTGGTGGGAACCATGATGTCTGTGGGCATCTTGGCTGGTCCTTTCGTGGGCGGCATCGTGATCGACCAGATCGGCTGGCGTGTCTGGTGCTTCATCCTGTTCGCATTCCTGCTGGCTGGCGGTTTGATGGTTCTCATGGGTGTGAAGGTGAGCGCTGCCGATGCAGCTCCATTCGCGGTCAAAGGCGGCAAGTTCGATTTCGCGGGCGCAGCTGCTGTCACCATCTTCTTGGGCTGTCTCATTATCGCGCTCTCCATGGGCAGCAACTATGTGAAGTTCGGCACGCCGCTCAACACTGGTTTGCTAGTGGTGGCCGCCGTTGCGCTCATAGCTCTCGTGCTCATCATCAAGAAGAAAGGAAACGATGCCATCATTCCCGTGAATGCCATCAAGGACCGCAATACGCTCGTCTTCACGGGAGCGAACTTCTTGCACAACTTCGGGGCCATGGCTATCACGTTCTTTCTGCCTGGTTTCATCATGCGCACTCTTGCCACCGATCCGATCGTCGAGGCGATCGGCCCAGCTCTGGCGGGCGGCTTGGCTACATCGCTCATGGCGGTGCTTGGTCTATTCCTAGGCCCCGTGTTCGGCAAGATGATCGCGAAGCAGAACACGGCAAAGTGGATCATGACCTTGGGCAATGTGTTCCGTGTGATCGTCATGGCTGCGTATGTGTTCGTGTTGGTGCCCGGGGTGCCTGTATGGGTAATCTACATCATCTCGTTCGTCGGCGGCATTTTCAACTCTCAGCAAACGGTCACGCAGTCGGCTGGCCCGCAGATCATGCTGAAGCCGGATCTGCGCACTTTGGGCAACTCAGTGATTCAATTGGGGCAGAACATCGGCGCAGGTGTTGGCATGGCGATCTTCACATTGCTCACTGCCATGGATCCGACGACCGGCATGCGCCTTTGCATGATCGTCGCGCTTGTCGCATGGATCGTTCTGTTCCTCATCACCTTCTTGCTGCAGAAGCCCACTGAGGCTGAAGCGGACGAGAGCTAGAGCAGCGTTCTCAACCGATCTGAAAGGAATCCTATGAAAAAGCTGCAAGTAGTCACTGGCGGGACCTCAGGCATGGGTCTTGCCACTGCCATGGCGCTTGGGAAGTTCGGTCCGGTGCTGGTGGGCGGACGCAACCAGAAACGCCTGGATGATGCTGTGACGAAGCTGACCGATGCGGGCATCGAGGCATACGGAAAAACGGTGGACATATCCGATCGCACTTCGTTGGATGAATTCGCTGCCTATGCGGCGTCCCTGGCTCCTTTGGGCAACGTTGTGAATGCGGCTGGCGTGGATGCTGGCGGTGGGGATCTCATCGTCAAGGTGAACATGGTCGGCACCGTTAATTTCGTGGAGGCGTTCTTGCCTTACCTCGAAAAAGGAGCCACTCTGGTCAACTACTCTTCCATCACGGGCTACTTCGTGCAGCCCACTCCCGAAGAGCGTGCCGTCTGGGACGAGCCGAACGATCCAGATTTCTTCGCCAAAGCGAAAGCGGCCATCGATGCGCGTGAGGTTCCTGAGGCCATGGCCGCCATGGGCGAGGACTATCAGTACTACCCCATATCGAAGACGTTCACCCAATACTATACGCGAGCGAACACGCGGCGATTCGGTCAGAAGGGATGCCGTATCTTCTCCATTGCACCAGGTGCATTCGATACGCCCATGTTGCGTGAAGCTTCCGACGAGACTGTCGAGGGCATCAGGCGCGGCACGGCGTTCGGTCGTCTGGGCGATCCTGGCGAGATGGCTGAATTCATCGTGCGCTTGCTGGAGCCGGGACTTGAGTATTTGACGGGTGTCGACTTGATCTTGGACGGTGGCAAATTCGGCATGACCATGGCAAAGCAACTTGATTAGAAAGCGAGAGCAGTTATGGCACGCAAAGATTTCACAAACTACTTCCAGGGTAAGGATTGGGTGCATCAACTGGGTTTTTGCGCCCCTGATTGGCGCGCTTTCATGACGGCGCATAACCGTTTGTTCGGATCCGGCCCGTTCTTCTACACCACCAATACTTTCGGCAAGCTCCTCTATCATGGTGACGAGGTGAACTGCGAAGGACTGGAGTTCCATGCTTGCTACGGCGCGTGGGGCAGCCACTCCATTGAAGTGGTGACGCAGAATGACTGGTCCATCCCCACGATGTTCACCGAGCTGAACAAGGAGGAGGAGCCAGGGCTCAATCATATCCACATTTTCGTCGATAGCTTGGCTGAGGCTCAGGATGCTTGTGACTTCCTCGGAATCGAGGTCATCACAGTTGGGTATCCGGATCTTGAAAACGCACTGGAAAAAGCGCGTGCAACCGGCACTGATGAGGCTATGGTGCGTGCGAACGCCGGCAAGCCTTCGTTCATGATTGCGGATATGCGCCAGGAGCTCGGATTCGCTGTGCAGTTCGTGGAGGAGCGTGCCAAGCGCTTGCATGAGGCGATCATCGGTGCACGAGAGAAATGGGATGGGACTGAAGCGACGATGTTCATTCCGCTTGGTGGTGATTGATCTTCAGTAATGGCTGCACCCTGTGGTACGGGGTGCAGCCCGATTTGATCAGTACCGTTTGATCAGTATCTGAGTGTTTGGAGCAAAACATGGCAGAGATCGGTGATGTGGTGCGCATCCATTGCGTGGGAAGCCTAGATGACGGCTCTCTATTCTGCGATTCGCGAAAAGCAGGCGAGCCCATTGAATTCACCGTTGGATCTCAGACGCTTCTCGCCGCTCTGGAAGAAGCGGTGCTCGATATGGAGCCGGGGATGACGCGCAAGTTGCGAATACCGGCTGACAAAGCATACGGGCCCTATGATGAGTCATTGATCGAGGCGATTCCCAAAGCGCGATTCCCGGGTTGGGAACGTCTTCCCCTTGGAGAGTATATCGAGGTGCAGTCTACTGCTGGCATTTTGAGAGTCAGGGTAGCATCCATTGATGAGGAGTTAGTCAGGTTCGATCATAATCATGAGCTTGCTGGGAAAGATCTTACATTCGACATCGAGCTCTTGGAGGTCGTGACACCTGACGCCATCGCACATGAGGCCCATGCAGCGGATTGCGGATGTGGATGCCAGCGGCTGAAAGCATCACTTCAGTCATGAACTGCGACCGTTCCATCATTGAAGAGCTCAAGTCTCAAGGGGCGCTCAAGGCGCTTGCGATCGTTTCGTCCCATGAAGCGTCCGGAACGCTGTTGGCCAGTGATGGGTCAGAGTTGTACGAGTATGGTGGGTTCGGCAGCGGACGCTGGGTGCGCAAAGGAGACCTTCATGATGGCTCGGTGCTCTATTTGGGCAGTGCCACACATGCAGGCCATATCGAGTTGAAAGCCTATGCCGTGCTGATCGACGGTTCTTGGCATAGTGCGATCAATGTCTAGCACTCATCTTTGAAATCGTCAGACATCTCTATTGGATGCGGGTCCATCAGGCGGCAGTCGCTGCAAGCATGTTCATGAATGGATGACTCTTGCACGATCGCGCGGCTGGGACTCGAACAGAGCAAGAGGTTCTGAAGAACTGTGGGTCATCGCATGATGGATGCAGCATGATCGACGGCACGTTTTGGCTTGATCGCAGTGCGATCACACACTTCTCTATAGCAGCATCGTATCGGTCGGATATCTCGATATAGAAATATCTGTGCAATCTGATGATCTTGCTCTGATGCTGCTTTGCAGTTTCCCCTAACTCATGAAAGCTGTCCGTTATTAAGAGGGCCCCTGCTCATGAGTGCCTCTCAGCAATCGAGAGGAATCTTATGGGAAGAATCTATCAGACACGCATTGTTGAGAATGGTGATTCGAGACAGTACATCGTTTCGGTTAAATGCGATTCTGCGAATGAAATCGAGGCAGTCGTCAACGAGACCCTTTATGAGGAAATCGTAGCTTTGCAACGAGAGATTTGGCGCCTAGAACGCAGAGATTCGCGACACTGCGTTCATATTGAGAGGATTCCTGATTGCTATCTGCCGCACGCTAGAGAGACCAAGACTCCGGAGGAGATAGTGATCGAAAGCTGCGAGAGCGATCTGTTGAACAGTGCTTTAGCAGAGATCCCAGATAAGCAACGCAGAAGATTTATCTTGCGTCATGAGCACAGGATGTCGCTCAAGGAGATCGCACGCCTCGAAGGATGCAGTGAACGAGCTGTAAAATACAGCATTGCCCTTGCAAAAAAGAATCTCAAGGACATCTTGGAGGGCGACTTTCTCTGATCGCGCTGCATCGTCTCGTAAACCATTGAGCGCATAATGGTCGATCCAGAATGGCAGCCTCGCGATTCTTGTACAACCTTCCCATCCGGTCTCAAAATGTCCTTTCTTATGCACGGTTATTCCTTACGTGCAAACAGAGAAAAGAGAGACCTGTTATGAAAGAAGAAGTAGGCGAGGATGGTTTCAAAATTAATCGAGTAGACGAAAAGATCCGTGCGAAACCGCATTGCTCAGTGAGTATCGTCTTCGCGGAGAAAGCGGAAGAAGATGTGTTGAGTTCGAGTATGGGCATGCTCGAAAAGCAATATGTAGATAAGTCAATCATGCGATAGGTGGCTATCCCGTGATTGTTGCCATGCCAATTATGTGGGGAGAATGCGGCCATGCGAATTCGCTTGCCGCACCTTCACAACTTCATGAATCAACTGCCGTCTTCAAGGAAAGGCGGTAACGATGAAAAAAGTATGTTGCCTCTACAGGGTCTCTACTAAAGGGCAGGTTGATAAAGACGACATACCTATGCAAAAGACCTCTTGCCGGGCCTTCATCGATTCAAAGAATGATTGGAAGCTGTACAAGGAGTTCTACGAGAAGGGCATCTCTGGATTCAAGGTATCGGCAAAGGACCGCGATGCCATTCAGGATCTTCAGAAGATGGCCATCAAGAAGGAATTCGACGTTCTGCTCGTATTCATGTTCGATCGCATGGGTCGAAAAGAGGACGAGACGCCATTCGTAGTCGAATGGTTCGTCAACCAAGGCATTGAGGTCTGGAGCGTCAAAGAAGGCCAGCAGCGCTTCGAAGCGCATGTCGATAAGCTGCTGAACTACATACGCTTCTGGCAGGCGTCAGGCGAGTCCATCAAGACATCGATTCGCGTGAAGGAGAGAATGGGCCAGATCGTCGCGGATGGCAGGTTCAAAGGCGGCACGCCAGCATACGGCTACTGCCTTGTGGATAATGGGCGCGTGAACAAGAGGGGCCGTGCAGTAAAGGATCTTGCAATCGATGAGAGCGCGGCCATGGTCGTTCGTTATATCTTCGATCTGTATGTGAACCATGGTCTTGGAACGCAGCTCATTGCCAACAGGCTTGAAGCCGAGGGGTTGCTGAATCCCAAAGGGGCGAATTTCACCTGTGCGACCATCAAGAATATGATCTCAAACGAAACATATAGAGGCGTGTTGAAGTGCGGGGGAGACAGGACCGAGCCGTTCGAGCATCTGAGAATCATAGATGACAAGACATTCTTCAAGGCCAGGGACATTGCAGCGCAGCGGTCTGCTGCATACCAAGAGAGGAGGCGGATTCCCCGAAAAGTGTCGAAGAATTGCCTTCTGACCGGAAACATCTTCTGTGCGCATTGCGGCGGAAGGCTCATAACCTCGACATCTGGCGGGAAGAAGAAAAGAAAAGATGGGAGTTATTGCATTCGCAGGACTTGGCGATATGTCTGCTACAACCATATGCGCCACAAGAGCCGATGTGATGGTCAGTCAGGGTACTCAGCCAAAAGGATCGATGATGCCGTGTCAGAAGCCATCAGAGAGCTTCTGGCGAAGGTAAAGGCGATTCCGAGGAGCAAGATCGTCGAAGAGCGCATGAGGCAAAGCATCAAGGAAAAGCAGGTGGCTATTCGTGCCCATGAAAATCTTGTCAGCAAAAAGGAAAGGTCTCTAGCGGTCCTGAAGGGCGAGATAGCCAATTCATTGGCTGGCGAAAGCAGCTTCAGCCCGCACCTTTTGAACGAACAGATCCTTGCTACCCAAGAGGAACTTGAGAACATCAAATCAGGGCTTATCGGGTTGGAGAGTTCGTTGAATGAGTACCGCGCTGAGGTGGAGAAGTTGGAGCAAGAGCACTCTGACCTGATCGGCTATGGTGAGATGTTCGTTTCTTGTGACAACGATCAGAAGAGAATGATCATCTGTGAGCTTGTGGATGAGATCAAAGTAAGGCGAGGGTATGAGATAGAACTGAAGCTGAGATTCACATTCGAGCAGTTTCTGCAGCATGCTGATAAGGAAATACTCGAATCGGAAGGGTATTCAGTAAGAATCGCGGAAGAGACGGTCTCAAACTGCAGTGCTGGAGATATGAGCTTCAATGAGGCCATGTTCGAGCTGCTGGAAAGTAATCCTGATATGGAGTGGGATGATGCGTTGCGGCATCTGGAGATGCCAATTCCAACCGGTCAGGCAGAAGCCCTTGATAGGCATATGATGCGAGCTATTAACGATGTGAGAGAAGAGAGGAGGCAAGGATGCATAGCGCGAAAAAAAAGACTCCCGAGCAAACTCGGGAGTCTTGGAAGTCCTGGTGGAGCATAGGGGGATCGAACCCCTGACCTCGTGATTGCGAACCACGCGCTCTCCCAAACTGAGCTAATGCCCCAGGTAAGGTATACTATCTAGTTGTCAATTATAGCTCATGCAAGGCGTGCAACCCAGTGGCGTGTTTACGGATTATCCGCTCTCCCAGCTGAGCTAATGCCCCGGATGCGGAACTTCCGCGTTGGGATATTATAGCGCAACGCGCGGCGTGTGCAATCAGCTTTTCCACGTGCTGAATCGGCGCTCGGCGATATCGAATGCCTCGTAGATGACCACGCCCATGAACGCCATGGCGATGATGCCCGCGAACATGCGCGTGTACTCCAAGAGCGACCACGAGTGCATGATGAAATACCCCAGCCCCGTGCTGCCCGCCATCGACTCGGCGATGAACAGGATGGCCACCGCGGTGCCCGTGGTGATGCGCAGCGCGGTGAACAGCGCCGGCAGCGTGGCCGGCACCAGCAGGTGCGCGAACACGCGGAAGCGGTCGGCGCCGAGCGTGCGCATCGACTCCACGGCGCCTTCGGGGATGGCGTGCGCCGCATCGCGCATGGTCACCATCATCTGGAAGAACACGGCGATGGCGATGAGCGCCACCTTCGCCTCGCTGCCGATGCCGAGCAGCACGAACAGGATGGGCAGGAGCACGATCTTCGGCAGCGGGTAGAGTATGTAGAGCGTCGGCCCCAGCACCGCATCGGCGCGCTTCGAGCGGCCGAGCGCGAGCCCGAGCGGCGCACCGAGCAGCGTGCCGATGAGCATGGCCGAGAGGATGCGCCCGAAGCTCGTCCAGAATTGCGGCAGGATGGCGCCGATCTGGTCGGCGAGCGCGGGCACCGTGGCCGCGGGCGTGGGCAGCGCAGGCGAGCCTATCGCCGCTGCGAGGGCCCACCAAGCGGCGATGACCAGCACGGTGCCCCAGATGTAACCGAGCGCTTTATTCAACTCCGATGCTCCTCGCCGCTGGGCTCACGCTGCCGCTCAGGCGACGGTGAGCGCGCCGGTGGCGCTGTCGTAGGCGGCCTTGTCGCCGTAGCCCTTCGCGGCCATCCAGTCGAGGACGTCCTGCACCAGCTCGGCGCTCGGGTGCATCATCTCGCCATCGACCGAGGCGAGGGGATAGGTGCTGATCGGGTAGGACGAGGCGATGGATGCGTTGAGGTTCGCGTTCTCGGCCAGCAGGTCGCGGTATGCGTCGGGGTTCTCGGCGATGAGCGCCACGGCGGAATCCCAGATGCTCGCCACGTCAGCAACCAGCTGCGGCTCGTCCTGCGCCCAAGCGCTGCGCGCCGCCATCACCGACTGGGAGAGGTTCGCGCCCTGCGTGTCGTCGGCGATGACCTTCAGGCCGTTCGCCTCGCCGAGCGCGAGCATGGAGGCGGGAAGGGCTGCGGCCAGCAGCTGCCCCGAGGCCACCAGGCTGTAGCGCTCGGGCAGGCTCGCCACCTCGGTGGCGGGGATGCCCTGGGCGCCCGCTTCCTCGCAGAGCTTATCGAACACGTATTCGGGCACGGTGTTGGCGCCCACGCCCACGCCCTGGCCCTCGTCGAGCTTCTTGGTGGCGACGTAGTCCGCCAGGCCCGCCAGGTCGTCATAGGGGGCATCGGCGGGAGCCAGCACGCCGAAGCGCCCTTGATCGGCCGTCTCGCCCAGGGTTATCCACTCCAGCGTCATATCAACGCCGCTCTCGGTCAGCTTCGCTGCGCGCATGATGTCGGTCATGGCCATATCGACGTCACCCGAGCTGATAGCGGCGGAGAGCGCTTGAGCCGAGTCGAATACGACCACTTCCGCCTGGGTGCCATTCGCGGTCAGGCCCTCTGCCTGCGCCACCCACAGAGGCAAGATGTCCTCGGTCGGCATGGTGCCCACGCGCACGGTCTGCGCGCTCGCTTGCGCGTCGCCGGCTTCCTCGTCTGCAGCTGTCTGGGTGCCGCTCGAACAGCCGGCCAAAAGACCTCCGCCCGTCACCATCGCGCATGCGAGCGCAGCGGCCGCTGCGCGCCGCAGCGCCTTCGGGAATACACGCATCTCGTACCTCCTTGGTATCGGTCTGGTCGCCCGCTCCCGCTGCGTTCGGCAGCTTGACGGGCGTTGTATCATGCAAGCATGGGATTCTATCGAAAGGAGCGCCTTATGGTGGCATCCAAGGTCTATTTCACCGCTGACATATCCCCTGAATCGGTGGTGCGCGCTTATGAGGCGCTGGGCGTCGATCTGCCGGGCCGCGTGGCCGTGAAGGTGCACTCCGGCGAAGCGGGCAATCAGAACTACCTCCATCCCGAGTTCATGCGCCCCATGATCGAGACGGTGGGCGGCACGGTGGTGGAATGCAACACCGCCTACGATGGTGCGCGCAACACCACCGAGAAGCATGAGCGGCTGATGGCCGATCACGGCTGGACCGAGCGTTTCGACGTCGACATCATGGACGCCGAGGGGCCGGATGCGGTGCTCCCCATCGAGGGCGGGCGCGTGCTGACGGAGAACCTGGTGGGCCGCAACCTCATGGACTATCAGTCGATGCTGGTGCTCAGCCACTTCAAGGGCCATCCGATGGGCGGCTTCGGCGGCGCGTTGAAGCAGCTGTCGATCGGGTGCGCATCGAGCGAGGGCAAGGCGCACATCCACTCCGGCGGCGCCACGCGCGACCAGGGGAAGTGCTGGGACGACCACGCCGAGCAGGACGATTTCATCGAGGCGATGGCCGAGGCGGCCGGCACGGTGGTGGAGCATTTCGGCGGCAACATGGCCTTCGTCAACATGGCGGTGAACCTGTCGGTCGATTGCGACTGCTGCGCGGTGGCGGAGGACCCCTGCATGGCCGATATCGGCATCTTCGCCTCGCTCGACCCGGTGGCGCTCGATCAGGCCTGCTTGGATGCGGTCTATGCCTCGTCCGACCCG